>NZ_JADOUU010000003.1:0-335017 GCF_015751955.1 Arthrobacter sp. CAN_A214 | reverse complement strand
GCAATGGCCAACTTCACAAGAGGAAATCAGCCGCTACCCGCGGCTGCCTAACCAAAAGAAACTAACCAACTGTCTCAAATCCTTGACACACCTCAAACAAAGCCGTCATGCTGGGGGTGACGATGCCGTCAACGGGATGATCGTGGGGCTCGCGCGGCACTGTCTCCCGAAACTCGGAGTCGAAGACGACGGCGTAAACCGTTGGGGAATGCTCCAGGGCGGACAGGGTGCGGTCGAAGTAGCCACGTCCCCAGCCGAGCCGCATCCCTGAACGGTCCACAGCGGCCGCGGGAATGATCATCAGGTCCACCCCGGCCGTGATTTCGGCGCTCAAGGGTTGCCCGACGATTTCCGGTATGCCGAAAAGGCCTAGTTGCTCTGTCCCGCCACCGTTTGGAATCCAGTCCAAGAGCCCGTCAACCCTGCTCACCGGCAGGATCACATCGACCCCGTTGGACGCTGCCCACTCCAGGAAGGGTCTCGTTCCGGGCTCATCGTCAGTTGATAGGTAACAGGCAACGAGACGCGGGGCGCGGTCGATGACCAAGCTCACCAAACGGGTCGAGATGTTCGCTGCCGCACCCTCCCGTTCCGCTACCGGACGTTGTCGGCGCTCCGCGCGAATCTCGGCTCGCAACTCGCGCTTCGTTAACATCACGGGCAAATTATTGCACCATACCGATGATGCTCAAGATCCAGGGGCGCGCAGGACGCCCGTATGCGGTGAGCATCGGTCGACGGGGTGGGGCGGACCCGGGCGCGTTCAGGCCTGATCGTCGTGTGCACATCAACCGCTTCCGGACCATTCACGGCGCTTTTTCGCTGGGCTGTCGCAGCCACGTGGACCTGGCACAAATCCTCAACAGCGCAGTCGAGGGCATCACAGGGCGCGCCGAGCAGAGTCATCGACATGCGCTCCGGTTTCTGTCCCACGAGCCGGGAGATGTGGGAGGGGAAAGTTCGACGCGGCGTTTGGGAGGGGACCCGCGCATGGCTTTGCCATGCCGGATGTAAAGGACCCCGTACCCGCCGAACTCGGGCAGACGCACGAGCCGGACGTACCGGTTCTCCGATCGATCAGGGCCTTCCGGCGGGCCAGTAGGCACAACCGTCAACACCCGATCAGCGGTTCTCCTATCCTGAACATAGGAGCAAGGCAACGGTATCGACCAAGAAAACAGTGGGCTTGATGGCCGACCCCCAGCTGCCGATGGCGCTGGCTCGGAAGCTTCAGTCGACAACAGCCCAGTTACTGAGCTCTTCGGTTGATCCTGAGATCGCATGGACCATCGAAGTGGAACCCTCACCCTCACCAGCGGGCGTCCCCTGGGCATCGCCTACGGTATCTGGGCAGCCGCAGGTGTGACCCTCACCGCCATCATCTCCAGATTCCTGTTCAAAGAGCCCCTCACCTGGTTGATGGGCCTTGGCATCATCCTCATCGTCGGGGGCGTCCTACTCATCGAGGTAGGGCCAGCTCACTGAACAGGACGCCCGAAAAACCAGCCCGTAAGAGCCTTGCCGAACCACTCAAGAAGAACTGACGGCTCACTTGTGCCCCATTGCGCCCTTCACGGTTTGTGCAGTGTTATGGGTTGGACACCGAGGCCGGTTCCAGTTCGGTGGGAGCCGAAGATTCTGTCTCGGCGGAGCCCCGCGACGGAGGTGCTGTGGTTGCGGCTGCATGCCCGGCGAGGACACCCGTCCGATGCCGAAGCTTCAGTCGGTACATCAGGACGCCGGCGAGGGTGACGGCAGTGACGAAGAGAACCCCGCCCCACTGCAGGTACCACTCGAACGGCGGCACGGAGTTGTAGATTTCCGAGCGTGGCCAGATGAGGTTCACTGTCATGGCGGCGCCCCACAGGACCGCGAGGATGTTCACCGGCAGTCCCCATTTGCCCAGGCTGAAGCCGGGCTCGGTGCCGTCATCGGGCAGCGGCCACTTCTTGGCCAAGCGATTCCGGAGCAGGGGCACGGTCACCAGCAGGTAGGAGAGGTAGATCAGGACAATGCTGATGCTGGAGAGGATGGTGAATATGGCGGGCTGGGAGACGTTCACGATCAGCGGGATGACGGCGATGATACCGATCACGATGGCGGCGACCGTTGGGGTCTTCCGGACGGGGTGTACTTTGCCCAGGTGGCGGCTGAATGGAAGGTTGTTGTCCCGGGCCATTGCAAACATCATGCGGATGGCAGCGGCGTGGACGGCCAGCGTGCAGACCATGACGGCCACCACGATGCACAGCAGGAAGGCTTTGCCGAAGGGGCCGCCCAGTACGGAGAGCACTATGTATTGCAGGCCGCCGTCGGCAGAGCCCAGCTTGGGGTCATCCAGGTCCGGGGCCGCGAGGAGCCCGGTGAGCAGGATCAGTCCGCCCAGCACAAAGGATGCGGTGATCGCCCGCAGGATTGCCCTCGGTGCCGTGCGCTTCGGGTCCTTCGTCTCTTCGCCGAGGGAGCTGGCAGTATCGAAGCCGTACATCACGTAGCCCGATGCCATGGCGCCGATGATGAACACCCCGAAGAAGCCCAAGGGGTGGTCTTCCCCGAACCCCGTGGTTTCGAAAAGGATGCCGGGTCCGCGGACCATGTGCCATGCAAGTGCGAGGATAAGCAACACCGCGGCAGCAAGTTCGATGAAGACGCCTACGCTGTTGATCTTGGTCATGAGTTTCACGCCGAAGGCGTTGATGAGGGTGGAGATGCCGATCATGATACTCGCAAGCAGTACCCCGTTGAGGGCGTAGTCCGTGGTGCCGGTGCCGTCACCGATGATCTGGAACCCGGACCAGATCTGGGGGAGGGTGAGCTGGAGGGCCAGTGCCACGGCGCCCAGGGCCATGATCGAGGAAATCAACAACAGCCACCCGGCCAGCCAGGCGAAGGTGCCGGAGGAGAGCCTTTTGGCCCAGTTGTAGACCGAACCGGCCACAGGATAACGCCCGGCCAGTTCGGCGAAGCACAAGGCCACCATCAGCTGCCCGGCGAAGACGATCGGCCAGGACCAGGCGTAGGCCGGGCCGGCCATGGCGTAACCGAAATAGAACAGTTGGAAAACGCCGGTAAGGATGGAGATGTAGCTGACTCCGGCCGCGAAGCTGGCGAACTTGCCGATGCTTCGGTCCAGGGTCTGGGCATAGCCGAACTGGTCCATGCCGCTTGAATCAGTACTCTTGCTGGGCACTGTCAATTGAACTCCTAAGTCAAAAAAGCACGATGGTGGTGATCTGCGGCAGCTTCGGACGCAGGTGAAACCAAGGGACCGGGCAGCGCACCGTTGCGGCGCCCGGTGGTTTCCCCCAATACTGTTGCCTAGCCGGCTGTGCCTGGCTCCGTTTCCTTCGGAGCCGGAGTTGGAGCCTGGGCCTGGCCGAACCAGCCGCTGGGTGCGGGTTGGATGTTCTGCCAGATGTGCTTCGCCTCGCGGTACTCGTTGAGGCCCGCGCGGCCGAGTTCACGGCCGATCCCGGACTTCCCGAAGCCGCCCCACTCCGCCTGGGGTACGTACGGGTGGTAGTCGTTGATCCATACGGTTCCGTGCCGAAGGGCGCCGGCGACGCGCTGCGCTTTGGAGGCGTCCGATGTCCATACCGCGCCGGCCAGGCCGTACTCGGTATCGTTCGCGATTGCGATAGCCTGATCCTCGGTCCGGAACGTCTCGATGGTCAGCACGGGGCCGAACGACTCCTCGCGCAGTACGCTCATGCCGGAGCGGCAGTTACCGAGTACGGTGGGCGGGTAGAAGTAGCCGTCAGCGAGCGGTCCCTCGTCGGGGATGTAGCCGCCACATAGGAGCTCGGCGCCCTCCGCAATGCCGGCCTGTACATAGGCGTGGACCTGATCCCGGTGCTTGGCGGAAATGAGCGGCCCGGTCTCGGCGTCGGGATCGAAAGGCCCGCCCATCCGGATCTTTTTCGCCCGTTCCACGATCTCGGCCACGAAGCGGTCTGCGATCGACTCCTCGACGACGAGCCGCGCCCCTGCCGAGCAGACCTGCCCGGAGTGCAGGAACACGGCAGTCAGGGCGTTGTCGACGGCGGCGTCCCAGTCCGCGTCCGCGAAGACGACGTTCGGGTTCTTCCCGCCGAGTTCGAAGGCGATGCTCTTCACCGTCTCCGCGGCCGCGGCCATGATCGTCCGGCCTGTGGCCAGGCTCCCGGTCAGGGAGACGAGGTCGACGCGCGGGTCGGAGCTGAGGGGGCCGCCCACCGTCGGGCCGGGTCCGGTGACGAGATTGGCGACGCCGGCCGGGACGCCTGCCTCTTCGAGGGTTTCCATGAGCAGGATCGACGTGGACGGTGTGAGCTCGCTGGGCTTCAGCACGAACGAGTTCCCGGCGACGAGTGCCGGCGCCACCTTCCACGCAGCCTGGAGGAGCGGGTAGTTCCACGGTGCGATGAGGGCACAGACGCCGAGCGGCTCGTAGACCACGCGGCTGATGGCGTTGGGCCGGCCCGTGTCGATCACCCTGCCGGCGTCGAGGCCTGCGATCTTTCCGTAGTAGCGGAAGCACGCAGCGATGTCGTCGATGTCGTACTCGGCCTCGACAAGCCGTTTGCCGGTGTCGAGCGCTTCCGCCTGGGCGTAGGCTGCCTTGTCCCGCTCGAGCAGGTCGGCTACACGAAGCAGCACGGTACCCCGCTCGATATCTGTGAGTCTGCGCCACGGGCCGCCATCGAACGTTGCCCGTGCACTGGCGATCGCACGCTCGGCATCCTCGACGGTGGACGACGCGACAACTGCCACTTCGTGCCCGTTCGCCGGGCAGCGCACGGATGTGGTGCCGCCGTCGGACGCCTGCTGCCAGGCTCCGCCGATGTAAAGGCCCTTGACGGGATCCTGTGAATTCCTGGCCTGATGGACTTGCTCAGCCGTGGCAGTCATTGTCTCTCCTTCTGGTGTGTGCATCCATCGTTCCTAGCCCCTGGCCGCAGGGGCGGCGTTGCCGTTACGCTCCAGCGGGCTGACGCCGTGCCGGTAGAACTCCGCGTGCTGCGGCGCCAAAGGCGCATTGCCGGCGATCAGGTCGGCGGCCTTCTCAGCGAGCATCATGACAGGCGCGTAGATGTTGCCGTTGGTGACATAGGGCATGGCGGAAGCGTCCACCACGCGGAGGCCCCTGGTGCCGTGCACGGTCATGTCCAGCGGGTTCACTACGGCCAGAGGATCGGAATCAGGGCCCATCTTCGCTGTGCAGGACGGGTGGAGTGCTGTTTCGGCGTCGCGGGCAACCCAGTCGAGGATCTCCGCGTCCGTCTGCACGGCCCGGCCCGGAGACAGCTCACCCCCGCTGAAGGGGCCCATGGCGGACTGGCCCAGGATGTCACGGGCCACACGAACAGCCTCGACCCACTCGCGGCGGTCCTGGTCCGTGGAGAGATAGTTGAACACCATGGACGGATGCACGGTGGGATCGGTGGACTTGATCTTGAGGGTGCCGCGGGAGTCGGAGTACATGGGACCGATGTGCACCTGGTAGCCGTGCTTGGCATCGGCCTTCTGGCCGTCGTAGCGGACTGCGACCGGGAGGAAATGGAACATCAGGTTCGGGTACGCAACATCCTCGTTGGAGCGGACGAAGCCGCCGCCCTCGAAGTGGTTGGTGGCTGCTGGTCCCGTCCGGCCGAGCAGCCACTGGAGCCCGATCAGCGGGTAGCGCCACAGGTCGAGGTTGGGCTGCATGGAGACCGGCTGGGTGCAGGCGTGCTGGATGTAGACCTCGAGGTGGTCCTGGAGGTTCTCGCCGACGCCGGGCAGGTTGACCACGGACTTGATGCCCAGGGAGTTCAAATGGGTTGCGTCTCCAACGCCGGAGAGCTGGAGCAGCTGTGGGGTGTTGATGGCGCCGCCGGCGAGGATCACTTCGCCTGCGTTCACCTCGTGGGTTCTGCCGTTGCGGCGGTACGTGACGCCGGTAGCCACGTTGCCCGTGAAGTTGACCTTGGTGACCAAGGCCCGGGTCAGGACGGTCAAGTTGTCCCGGCCGAAATGAGGCCGGAGGTAGGCGCGGGACGCCGAGAGCCGCTGGCCCTTGTGCACGTTGCGGTCGAATGCCGCGAAGCCTTCCTGGCGGTAACCGTTGACGTCATCCGTCAGCGGGTAACCGGCTTCCTGGGCGGCGGCGAAGAAGGCCTGGAACAGGGGGTTGGTGGCCGGGCCGCGTTCCAGCACGAGGGGGCCGGAGTGTCCGCGCAGATCATCGTTCGGGTCCGCGGCGGTCACGTTCTCCATCCGGTTGAAGTACGGCAGGCAATGCGCGAAGTCCCATGTTTCCATCCCGGCGTCCGCGCCCCAGCGTTCGTAATCGAGCGGGTTGCCGCGCTGGAAGATCATGCCGTTGATCGAGCTGGAGCCGCCCAGTACCTTGCCGCGTGCGTGGGCCACCCGACGGCCGCCCATGTGCGGCTCGGGGTCCGACTCGTATCGCCAGTCGTACAAAGGATTGCCGCTGGGAAAGGTCAGCGCGGCGGGCATCTGGATGAAGAGGTCCCACGGGTAGTCGCTCCGCCCGGCTTCGAGGACCAGGACGCTGCTCTGGCCTCCGTGGCTCAGACGGTTGGCAAGCACGGATCCCGCGCTTCCGCCACCGACGATGACGTAGTCGTAGTTGGTTTTTGTCATGCTGCAAACTCTCCTTCTGCCTGGCGCAGATCATCCGCCCTGGGTCGGTGATCCTGCTTCCGGAAACCGGTAGTACACCACTGCGCTCCGGAGAAACCGCAGGAGCTCACTTGTGTGGTGTAGGTCATACCGAGGAACAGTAATGCAACTCATCGCACTATTGAACAAGTGTTCAAAAAAGTTTCTTTGTTACGTCCAAGGGCTGCGGCGGCTCAACATGTGCCAGGAACCGGCGGGCGTGCGGCGGCTGAGGTTGAGCAGTTCCGGCGTCGTTGGAGATGGCCGTGGTGCTTTTCCGGAATTCCTGGGCAATTCCCGCTAGGCCGCGAAGGCGATCTCCTCGGTACGAGCGATGCTCCTTCGGATGGAGGCCTCGTCCACGCCGAGGAGTGCAGTCAGCCACATGCCGTTCTGGACGACCACGATGTCGGCTGCCCGCTCCCTGCACTCATCTCGGGAAAGCTCGGGCCTGGCATTACCTATCAGCGTCGCGAGTCCAGCGAGATACTTCTCGAACGCCACCGCATTGATCTGTGCAAACTCTTCGCTGGCCTGGGCCAAAGCCCAGAGGTGGAGACGCAGCGATAGATATCGTGTGGTCAGGAGTTCCGCGCCCGCAACGCGCCGCAGAGCCTTACGGAGCTGATCGTCCGGGGGCGAATCAGCGTCCGGCTCGACCAGCATGAGGTCGTGCTCGTCGATTCGATGCAGGGCGGCACGGATCAAGCAGGACTTGTCCTCGTAGTAGTAGTTCACCAGCCCGAGTGCGACGCCGGCTTCCCGGGCCACCGCGCGCATGTTGACCCCTGAGATGCCGTGGCGCGACAGCAGCTCCAGTGCCGCTTCGAGAATGCGCGCCTGCCTGTCGATCTGTTCGCCCTGTTGGCCCGACTTCACGGTGTTTGTCATCACCTGGCCAGACTATGGCAAAGTCGCGATGGTGCATCCCGCGAACAGGGCGCACTGCGCACGGCCGGCGCCAGAAGCAGTCGGGTAGCTGCATCTTCACCATGGACCTGCCGGCCCGTGGGCGACGAATCACGGCCATACGATGTCAGGGATCGTCTTCGGGTCGGGCGGTGAGAATCCGATTGGCGCTGACCTGCAGGATGCCGAGCGACTCCTGAATCAGGGGTGAGGCGATGCTGCCCCTGCGCACCGCAGCGACAATGCGGCGCGTGGGCTTCCCCCTGCCAGTGATGCGCAGCCGAACCACGTTCTCGCCACTATGCAGGGGCGCCAGTCGCGGCAGCAGGCCCACGCCCAGCCCCGCTCCGACGAAGGCGATCTGGGTCTCCCATTCGACGGCCTCATGGGCAATCCGCGGTGTCACCCCGACTGCCGTGAACGCCGCGGTGAACAGGGAATGATAGGCGGAACCGGCGGCCTCGGTGATCCAGGGTTCCGACGCCAGTTCTTCGAGCGTCACCGTATCCCGCGATGCCAACGGATGGTCGGAGGGGATGATCACGTCCAGGGGGTCGTCGAGCAGAACGGTCTGTTCGAAGCGCGGATCGTGCTCGACATAGGTGTAGGACTGCATGGCGACGATGACCGCGAGGTCGATCCGCTCGGCAACCAACAAGTCGAAGCAGCGGGCCGGGTTGGCCTCGAGTACCTGCACCTGCAGCAGGGGGCGTGTTGAGCGCAGGGTAGCGGCCAGCGGAGCGAGCAACTGGGCGGCCGCCGTGGAGAATCCGCCGAGGCCCAATCGGGACTGCACCTGGTCACCGGCCTTCAGGGCCGCGGCGCGCAGGCTCTCCCATTCCGCAATGAGGGTGTCCGAACCGGCCACAAGAAAACGGCCCGTGGCGGTCAACCGAACACCCCGGCCGTCCTTCGTCAGCAGCTGCATTCCAAGCACGCGCTGGAGCTCCCGCAATTGCGCGGAAACGGCGGAGGGAGAATAGCCCGTGAGCTCCGCAGTTGCGCTGACGGTGCCGCATCCGGCGAACACCCGAAGGGTTATGAGCCGTGGATCGATCATGCACTTATTGTGCACCGCTATCTACTAAATGTTGCGCTTTTATTGCAGGTCAATCGTCTCTAATCTCGTGACTACAACGTTTCGATAACACCGGTTGCACCTATCTAACCCGGGGTCTCCACGAATCGCACCCTGACCCAGCCCTCCCGGGAGGAAATCCATGTCTGCTCCAGTGAACGTGCCCCTTAATTCTCGCGGGAAACTCGCTTCATCATTGCCTGCCGAGCAGCGGGCGGAAATCACCGAGTTGTTCGAGTTCCGGCGCGTAGGGTATTCCCTTGATGCCCCCTTCTACACCGATCCGACGATATTCAGCCTCGACATGCAGGCCATTTTCGGCCAGCACTGGATTTTTGCCGCGAGCATCGCCGAGCTCCCGGAGCCGGGCGACTACGTCACCGTCGACTACGGGCCCTACTCCCTGATTGTGCTGGCCAACGACGACGGCGGCGTGAACGTCCTGCACAACGTGTGCCGCCACCGCGGCGCCCGCGTCCTGACCGAACCCGCGGGAACGACGGGCAACCTGGTCTGCGGTTATCACTCCTGGACGTACTCCCCGAACGGCAATCTCATTCATGCCTCGGCACCGGGGGAAACGAAGTTCGACAAGGGCTGTTTCGGCCTCAAGCGCGCCCACAGCCGCGTGGTCGCCGGACTCATCTTCGTCTGCATCGCGGACGAACCGCCGACGGATTTCGATGAAACCGCAAAGATCTTCGAACCTTACGTCGCACCCCACGATCTGGCGAAGACGAAAATCGCCTACCAGCAGAACATCGTCGAGGAGGGCAACTGGAAGCTCGTCATGGAGAACAACCGTGAGTGCTACCACTGCGACGGCCACCCGGAACTCGCCTGTTCCCTCTTTCCCACCTGGGGACTGACGGAGGGCCTGATCCCGCTCCATCTCGAGGAGGTGTGGGACCGCAACAAGGAAGCACAGTCCTCGCTCGAGGACCGTTGCCGCCGCTATGGTCTTCCCTATGAGGTCGTCGAGGAACTCGACACCCGCATAGCGGGAATCCGCATCTCACGAGAGTCGCTCGACGGTGACGGCGAATCGTTCTCGCCCGATGGGCGCAGGCTCTCCAAGAAGCTGCTCGGCGACTTGCGGGACTTCCGCCTTGGCCGTTGCTCGATGCACCTGCAGCCCAACAGCTGGTTCCATCTCCTCGGGGACCACGTCATCACGTTCGCCGTCTTTCCCGTCAACGAACACCAGACACTTGTGCGCACCACCTGGCTGGTGGCTGACGATGCCGAGGAAGGCGTCGACTACGACCTGGAGAAACTCACCTACACCTGGAAGCAGACCAATCTGCAGGACAAGGCGTTCGTGGAGCTGTGCCAGAAAGGCGCCGGCAGCCCGGCCTACGAGCCCGGCCCGTACATGAAGAGCGAATACCAGGTCGAGGCGTTCATCAACTGGTACGTGCAGCGGGTGCAGGAGCACTTGGCATGATCGAACTCCGCAGCGACACGACAATTCAGGAGCCACGGCGCATTCGTGGTCTTGAGATGCCGTGGAACAGGGTGATGAGCAGCACCGAGGGGCCCGCCGGTGCCGCCCGAGCGTTGGGTCCCTGGTATCCGCAGGAGTTTCTGGCGGAATGCGTCGAGATCGTTCCCGAGGTGGGCGGCATGAAGACCTTCGTGTTCCGCCGCTCCGACGGTGCGCCCCTGGCGTTCCGTCCCGGCCAGTACGTGAACGTCGCCTTTCCCGTGAACGGCGAGGACCAGGACGCGGTGGACCGCAGCTATTCGCTGTCCAGTTCACCCACCAGACCGTGGACCTTCGACATCACCGTCAAATGCGACCCCATGGGACTGGTCTCACCGTGGGTGCACGAGAACGTCAAACCCGGCACCGTCCTCGAGATGCTCGGGCCGGTCGGGGCATTCCACCTGCCCGACGCCGACCGGCGCGCACGGTACCTCCTGCTGGCCGCCGGCGCAGGCATCACCCCGATCATGTCGATGGTGCGGACCATCCATTCCCTGCCCGGGCAGGCGGATGTCGTGGTGCTCTATCACGGAGCGGCGGCCGGAGGTTTTGCGTTCCACCAGGAGTTGGCCTACATCGCCTCCGTGGACTCGCGCGTGAAGGTCTTCTACTCCCTGGGTGAGCGCAACAAGGAACCCGAGGGATGGGAATGGCTCACCGGGAGGCTGACGGCGGCAATGCTCGACGAGGTGGCCCCCGATGCCAACGGCCGCCAGGTCTATGCCTGCGGTCCCGAGGCCTACCTGAACAGCGCCGCCGAGCTTCTCGAGAAGGTCGGCGTCGACGACACCTCCATCCACATGGAATTTTTCTCGGGAGACCGCCAAACGCTCCTTGAATATCAGGTGGAGCTCGCGCATGCAGTGGACATTGCGGAGGAGATCGCCGAGGAAATCGCCGATTCCGCCGAGGACTACTACGAAAGCCAGCCCATCGCATTCGGGCTCTACGAGCCCGGCTACGACGCCGAGGGAACCCTGGAGGCCACTGGACTGACGCTGGAAACCGCGGACGCGCCCGGTCCCGAAGCCCCCGTAACCCCCGACGCCAGTCCGGACGCGGGGCCGGAGGTGGCGTCCACCGATGCCTCGAGCTTCGACACGGTCGGGACGGGAAGCCTCACCCTGTCCTTTCTGCGCACCGGCGTCAATGTGCGAATCGACCCCACCGAACACATCCTGGGGGTGGCTCAGCGTGCGGGCATTCGGATCGGCGCGAACTGCAAGGAAGGCATGTGCGGCTCCTGCAAGATTGTCAAGCTTTCCGGGGAGATCGAGATGAACCACCAGGGCGGGATCCGGGCCCGGGAAATCGACGCAGGCAAGTTCCTGCCCTGCTGCTCCACCGCGCGGACCGATATGGTGATCGATGCCTAGCCGCTTCCAGCTGCTCTAGGCCGGACGGCTTCAGCTCCCGCCGCGCCGCGCATTCACGCGTCAGAGCTCTGGCACGCACGGGCCTGTTCCGAGAAGGGCAAAACCGGCGCGGTCGCCGTCCTCCATCTCATACACCGGAGCGGTCGCGTGCATCAGCTGGTCGCGGTCGTCGATGTGGTCGAGGCCGACGACGTGGCCGACGACGCAGACACCGCCCTGCACACGGCCCTCGCGCGCCTCTCCGAGGTACAGGAGCAGTCGACCTGAGCCTCGGGTTTTCCACAACCATTGGAAGGGCCCTCGCCCGAAGGCGAGGGCCCTTCCTGTCTCTGGAGTGGCTCATATTCCGTGCAGGGGAATCGATTCAGCCGCAGGGAGCAGTGCTTGTCTCCAGGACCATCCCTTGGGAGGTCAGTTACGACGCGCCGTGACGAGGAGGTACTCCCAGTCCATGACAGCGCGGTCATTGCCCGCGCTGAACTCCTTTCCGAGTGCGAGAAGGTCGGCGTCGAGCGCCTCTGCCCGCTCCGGAGTTGCCGCAAGGGACTTGTAGACCGCGATCGTTGGTCCGTAGTTCGTCTTGAAGTAGGAGAGGAAGTCGCCGGGCTCGTCGAAGCGGTCGATCCGCACCGTCCGCCGTTCGGCCTCCAGACCGTGCACCTGGCCCTCGAGGAGTGATTCCACGTGCTCCCGGCGTCCCCACAGCGGAGGCGGCTGTGCGCCGGGAGGGGGTGGCGGGGCGTAAGGCTTCATGGTGGCGAACATCTGCCCGATGAACCCCTCCGGCGTCCAGTTGATCAGTCCGATGGTCCCTCCCGGGCGGCACACGCGTACCAGCTCGTTGGCCGTCAGCTGGTGGTGCGGGGCGAACATCACGCCCACACAGGACATCACGACGTCGAAGCTGCCGCTCTCGAAGGGTAGGGCCTCGGCGTCGGCAACGGCCCAGTCCAGGTTCACGCCCCGGCTTTCCGCGATGCGCTTGCCGGACTCGAGGAGCTCGGGCGTCAGGTCCGACGCCGTGACGGACGCTCCCGTCTCGGCCGCCGGGATGGCGGCGTTCCCGGTGCCGGCCGCGACGTCGAGCACGCGGTGGTTCGCGGTGATGCCGCACTGCCGGACCAGGACCGGTCCGAGACTGGGGATGAGCTCGGTAGCGACGGCGGTGTAGTTGCCCTGCGCCCACATGGTGCGGTGCTTGGCCTTCAACGCCTGGTCGGCGTCGGGGGTGGTGGTTGTCGTGTCGGTCATGGTGGTTCCGTCCTCAATTGGTGGGCCGGGTACGACGGCGGCCCTCGGTTTCAGTGAACGGGTCCAGCATCCATGCGGGCCGTGTGCGCTAGCGTGTGATGCTGCTCCTCGTGTCCGCGGGAAGGTGTTTCAGCTGGTTGCGCCGGGCGAGGTGCTCGGTCAGCAGGGGATTCCTGATCCGGTCGGCGAGCAGCGGGATCGCCGTGGCCGCCGCGGCATCCCCGAGGACCGCGCGGGTCGAGTAGGCACGGACCGTCAGCTCGTCGTGGCCGTACCGGCTGGAAAGCGCACCCAGCTCCTCCGCGAAACGGGTGGCACGGTATGGTTCCGCGGAGAGGAACAGGGTGCAGGCCAGGTCGAGGTTCCGGCCGCGGAACCAGCGATACCAGGGGTCCGGTCGAAGGCCGCGGGCGATCCACCTCCGGGCGCCGACGTCGTCGCCCTTCGTCCTGAGCGCCTCCGCCTTGGCGTGGGTGGCGGCATCGAGGTAGCACCGGTCGCCGGAGGTCTCGGCGAGGGCGGTGGCGTGGTCCGCGAGGTCCTCCGCTTCCTGCACGTGGACCGCGGCGAGGAGCACCTCACTCCGAAGGGACTCGACGAAGGGACGGAACGCCGTCCAGTGCTCGGCGGTGATGATGCCGAGCGAACGGTCCAGTTCCAGCGCGGCGGCAGGAGTGTCACCGGTCAGGAGATGGACGCGGCCGAGCATGGCACGGGCAAAGGCTTCCTGGCGGGCCCCCGGCACCGCCGAAGCAAGCCGCAATGACTCGTTCAGCGCGGCGAGCGCGGCCGGGTAGTCGGCGGTATCGGTGGCCAGCATGCCGCGGACACCGAGTGCCCGGGCGGTCTCGCCCGCCAGGCCCGCTGCCGTCGTCGTCGCCTGGGTAAGCCAGCGGAGCGCACTGGCAGGAAAGCCGCGTTGTACCGCGAGGAATCCCAGTTCCCGGTAGGCGGCCGACCGGACGGCGGGTTCGCCGTCGCGCGCAAGCGAAAGGACCCGGTACAGGGAAGCCGCAACCTCCGCACCGCGCCCACCCGTGCCGTGGATGAGGGCACTCGCCAGCGCGAGCTCGGCCTCGGCCTGCAGGCCCCGGTTGCCGGTCCGCTGAGCGAGCCCGCCCGCCACCCGCAGGTGTGCGAGGGCCGGCGCGGTTGCCCCGGCCGAGAGGCAGGATTCTGCGGCTTCGAGGTATGACCTCACGGTCAGGGGAGTGGCGGGCAGTGCGCTGGCGAGGGTGTCCGGCGCCGCGAGCGCCTGCTGCACTTCCGCCGGCAGCCCGGACCCGAGGTGCTCCTCGAAAAAGCGCTTGCAGGCTCCCGCCTGGTGGCGCGCTCCGGCGCGGTCACCGGACGCCACGAGGGCGCGGACGAGGAGCGCGTGGAAGTCGGCATTGAGGGGGTCGAGCGCCACCGCCTGGCCTGCCAGCCGCACCGCTTCATCGGTATTCCCCTCCGCAAGGGCTTCCAGTCCGTTCTCGTAGGTGAGGGTCTCGACGAAGTGGCGGAGACGGTGGCGTTCGACGGTCAGCCAGATGTCGAAGCCGGGGCAATCGGCGAAGCCCAGTCCGTCGAGGAGTTCGGTACTGAGCGGGCTGGTAGTGGAGTGGGGATCGGAGGTGTCGGCGTCGTAGTCCGACGACGGCGGCAGGCGCAGCGTCAGCGGATCACCCTGGAGAACCGTTCCGGGTCCGAGGACGCGCCGCAGGTCCGAGAGGTGCCAGCGGAGGGCGCCGAGCGGATCGTCGGCGTCGGGGAAGAGCATGGCGGCAAGCTGGCTGCGCGGAGTCGGGGTGCGGTGCAGCAGGAGGTAGGCGAGCAGGCCCCACGCCTTGCGGCCGCGCGGTTGCCTGCCTGCTCCCGTCGGGTGCTCGATGAAAGGAGGCCCGAGGAGGTGGATGCTCAACCCGGCCATGGTCAACTGTAGAGCCGGGCGCAGCGGGTGCGCAGCCTCTGGCCGGCATCGTGTGGAGGAATCAGAGCTCTGGCACGCACGGGCCTGTTCCGAGAAGGGCGAAACCGGCGCGGTCGCCGTCCTGCATCTCGTAGACCGGAGCGGTCGCGTGCATGAGCTGGTCGCGGTCGTCGATGTGGTCGAGGCCGACGACGTGGCCGAGCTCGTGCAGAATCAGTCCCTTCACCTCGTACCGTCCCTCCGGTTCCTCGAGGATCTCGGACAACTGGTCGACATCGAGCTTCACCTGGCCCGCGACGTAGACGGCCGGAGTGCCCGGCCGCTGCGCGTGTTCGCTACTGGCCAGGGCAATCATGGTGCCTTCCAGCCCCGGTGTCTCGTCCTCGTTCGTCCAGGTGAAGAGGACCGGAGCCCATTTCTCGCCATACCGTTTGGGCTGATAGGTGGCCCGGTCCGAACTCGGGCCCTCGGAGGTGGTGCCGTCATAGACCCACTGCAGGCCGGTCGCCGCGGAGATCTCCGCGACCGCTGCCTTGATGAGCCCCTCGGATCCGGGAGGCGCGTCCTCGGGCCGGACGACATAGTGCACCGGACGGCACGGGTCATAGGCGATGAAGTCCTGCGACCGATCGGGCGGCTCAAGGAGGACGAACTCATCCGATTCCTCGACCTCCGGGGGAGTGCCGAGTGGGGTGTCGCTGGCTCCGACGCCGGGGGGCGGCATATCGGATCCCGGGGAGAAGGGGAGGGTCGCCGGGAAGTCGGCGTCCTCGGACAGGAGGAACGGCAGGTAGAGCGCGGCGACGACGGCGACAACGCCGACCGTGCCCCAGCGCAGCTTCCGTTTCGAGGACGGACGACGACGGCGCCTCGGCGGGCGACTTCCTCCCAAGTTTGGCGGAGGTGGTTGCATTGTTCGTGCCCGCTGAGTCTCTCGGCTCTGGAATTGCCGGAGGGCACCCGGAGGAGCAGGCGGGCCGTTTTTCCGCGGCCGATCCCGATCGCTTACTCCCATTGACCTGATTCCCTTGTCAGCGTGATTCCCAGTGTGCGCCGGCTTGCCGGGCCCGGCAAGGTTCTCCCCTATATAGGCCCTCCTTCTTTGCGTTCGCCGGGCGCTGCAGGCTGGGTTCCAGCCGGCGCTGTTAGGCTCCATCGAATGACTGCTCTTGGGAAGTGCCCCTTAGGCAAAGCATCGCCGGCGCGCACAGGATCGCCGGTGCGCGCCGTTTCTCCGCTCCGCACGGCAGCCAGGGTTCTGCTCGGCGGCGCCCTGCTCTTCGCGGGAACAAGTCACCTGACGTTCGCGCGCCAGGAGTTCACGGCGCAGGTACCGGCGTGGCTACCACTGGATGCGGACTTCGTTGTCCTCGCGTCGGGAGTCGTGGAAATCGGGCTCGGTGCGGCGCTGATGTTCCTGCCGCGTCAGCGGGTACCCGTTGGATGGTTGACGGCGGCGTTCTTCGTGGCGATCTTCCCCGGCAACATCGCGCAGTATGCGGACGGAGTCAGCGCGTTCGGGCTGGATTCGGATCGTGCGCGTCTGATCCGGCTGTTCTTCCAGCCGGTACTCGTGCTGTGGGCGCTGTGGTCGACGGGTGCGTGGCGGGATCGGCGGAGCCTGATTAACGGGCTGCAGTCGCGCAGAGGGAGGCCGTAGCGGTAGTTGTGCTACGAGACCGACGTAGCCGTTTCCTGCATTCCGCCGGCCGCCCCTGGTGGACGTCCGGTTCGAGCCTCGCGATGCTGCTGCTGCTCTCTAGTTCGCCTCCACGATGGGGTGGAGGTCGGTCGCTTCCAGCAGTACCGACTCGATCTTCGCCGCCAGGACGCCGTCCGTTTCGGATGCCGACTTCGCGTCGATCCACCGCCGATCGGCGCCGAAGGCTTTCCAGTTCTCCTTCGGATCGCCCTCGTGCCGAAGGAGGTAGATCAGGACGTCCGGAGTGCCGACCGGAGTCCAGTACCCGAGGCTCGTCATGGAATGCTCGGTGAAAAGGTCGATGGTCGATTCGCGGAACCGCTCCATAAGGGCGTCCATCTTGCCCGGGGCAGCGGTGTAGGTGCGCAGTTCGTAAGTCATACTGTCTCCTCGTAGTAACCGGCGTTACGGCCCGTTGGCGCCGAATTGGTCATCAGCCGGACGCAGTAGCTCGGCTCCCTGCTGTCGGGTGCGACGGGCAACACGGTTCGATGATTTCCCCGGTGGCGTAGCTTTGTCGAACTCCGCCTGATCGGGATGATGCCAGGTCGAAAACACCTCGGCGGGTCCGTCCTGATCGTAGCCCGTCCCTCCATCGGAAGGACCGGGGGCACCGGGGGCGACGCTGAGCGGCTACATCTCGCGCTCGGCCAGGACCGACGACTCAGCGGAGTCGTTGCGAGCGGGTACTCCACGCTTGTCTTTCGTCGCAAGGCTCACGGCGACGAGGGCGATGACGGCTGCTGGCAGGGCGACGACGACGGCGTTGACGTCCGCAGACATGCTGCTCGCCTGCCACAGCACGGTGACAACTCCACCGACAACCATTCCGGCGATTGCGCCCTTGGAGGTGGCCCGCTTCCAGAACAGTGCTGCCAGGACAACGGGCGTGATCGCTACCCCGTACATCGTGTAGGCGTACATCTGGAGCGCGAGGACGCTTGGAAAGAACTGTCCCATCACGTAGGCGAGAACGGTCACCGCAAGGACAGCCCAGCGGCCGAGCTTCAATGCCCTGTCCGGGTTGGCCACAGCGTTCTTCCGCTGGAAGGCGAGGTCGTACACGATGTTTCCTGAGCAGGTCAGGAGGTAGGAGGACCCGGTGGTCACGATGAGCGCAAAGGCTCCGGCAAGCAGCATGCCGCCGATACCCAGCGGCACAAGGTCCGTTCCGGCGAGGCCGAGGATCGCCTGTCCCGGATCGATATCCGGGAGCAGGAACGAGGACATCGACGCGAGAAGGATGATCGTTCCCAGGATGACGACGGCACCAACGAAGAAGCCAATGGTCGCTCTGCGAGCAGTGCCCTCATCCTGTCCTGCCGCCAGACGCTGGTGCATGTTCTGATCGCCGAGGATGAGCAGGAACAGGGGCAGGAAGTATCCCAGCAGCTGGATGGGCGTCAGGCTGCCCGTGAGCGAGGTCAGCGCTGGGTCGAGGCGGTTCACGTAGCTTCCGACGCCACCGACGTCGCCGATGAAGACGACGGCGAGGGTAGCCACCAGGGCGACGACGATGAAGATCACTGAGACGAAGTCCGTCCAGGCCACGGACTTGAGGCCTCCACCCAGGGCGAGGAAGGTGATCAGGACCGCGGCGACGATCGTTCCCTGGGCGGTGCTGAGCGGGGTGATGACGCTAAGGATGGCTCCGGCTCCGGTGAACTGATAGGCCGTGATTCCGATGAAGGCCACCAGAATGATGATCGTTGCCAGCACGCGGACGGGCTTGCCGAAGCGATCCTCCAGCATCTCCGGGATGGTGTGGTGTGACTGCCTCCGTACCTTGGTTGCCATGAAGTAGAGGCACACGATGCCCACGATCGTTCCGGCGAAGAAGAAGATTCCCGCGACCGGCCCGTAGGTGTACACGAAGCTTGCTCCACCGATGATGGAGCCTGATCCGACGAAGGTTGCAAGGAGGGTCCCGGCGAGCACCGGGGTGGGGAGGGAGCGGCCTGCCAGCATGAAGTCCTCGCCGGTGGCAACGGTCTTGCTGCGGCTGAACCACGCTCCGATCAGGACCATGAGCAGGATGTAACCCACCAGGATGATGACGTGCACTGTCTGCATGAAAAAGCCTCTCGAAGGTGCCGGGGCGGACGGCAATTAGAGAGAAGTCTCACTGATTGGAAGTGCTATTGCAATAGTTATTGCAGGAATTCATCTGATTGAAACAAGTGGTTATGTGCCCGGATCAGACGATCAGGCGGGGTCCACCAGATCCAGCTGGCCCCACAGTTCCTCGGTTTCCCGGAGTGCCGTCGTCGTCCGTACAGGGTCGATTGCTGACAGCTCGGCAAGGAGCGCCTGCACGGTGGAGACCGCTGCAACAGTGGAAGGCATGAAGCTGGAACCCTCGCTGGGAACCACCAGGGCTTCCTCGGCGAGGTCGGTGATTCCGGTCTTGCGATCGGCGAGAGCCACGATGCGGATACCGCGTTGCGCGGCTACGCGCACCACCTCGAGGACGAACTTGCTCGCACGCCATAAGTTGCAACTGACCAGGCAGTCACCCGGCTCCAGCATCCGCAGGCGATTGACCAGGGCGGTGCCGGGTGCGGTATGCAGCTCGATGTCGCGGCCCATCCACTGGCCCACATGGGCCAATTGGAAGCCGGCCGCCGCGTAACTTCCCGTCGCCAACACTATGGTGCGTTGGGCCGAGGCGATGATGACAGCAGCCCGCGCTACCTGGTCGGGGTCCATGGATTTGCCCAGCCGCGCCATGTTCCGGGCATCGCTGGCCAGCGACGCGCTTGCCGGCCCTGAGCCTGGGGACGAGTCCTTGTCGAGGAGCTTCTCGGCGGTCATGGAGGCAAGGTAGCGGTGGCGGAGTTCGGATTTGAGCGCGGACCAGCCCGAGAATCCGAGGAACTGGGCGGCGCGCACCACAGTTGCCACGTTGATATTCGCCCGGGTGGCCAGCTCCTGTGTCGACATGAAGGAGGCCGGACCGGCGTCATGCCGGATGACGTTCAATACCGCTTCGATCCCGGGGCTCGCCTTGCGTCCCAGGACGAGTCCATCCACCCAGTCGGTGATCTGCAACAAAGACGCTCCTTGCTCTATGCAACGAATGTTGCATGTTCATTCATTACTTGTGATCATCGTGTCAGGTATATCGGCAGTCAAGGTCACTCGACGACATGCCGCGAAGGTTCATCCGCGGCCCACCATGAGGAGCAGCATGCCCACGGCACAACACTTGCACATCCGAAACGCAACGGTCCTGGACATCGAGCACGGCACTGCTTCCCCAGATCAGAGCATCCTCATCGAGAAGGGCGTCATCACCTGGGTGGGTGACTCCGGAGCGGCCGACGTAGAAGGCTTCGACGGCGAGACCATCGATGCGCAGGGCAAGTTCGTGATGCCGGGCCTCATCGACGGCCACGTCCACGTCACTGCAGCGACCGCCGACCTCGGCGCAATGGGGGAGTGGTCGCCCAATTACGTCGCCGCCCACACCGCGCGCAACCTCAAGGCGATGCTGGCGCGGGGATTCACCACGGTCCGCGACGTGGCCGGCGCCGACTACGGTGTGGCGCTCGCCGTCGAGGAAGAGCTGTTCATCGGCCCCCGGGTGATCTTCGGCGGCAAGGCGCTGTCGCAGTCCGGTGGGCACGGGGACATGCGCGGGATGGGCACCAGCGTCAGTGATCCGCACCAGTGCTGCCCCTCGATCGGGATCGTCTGCGACGGCGTCGACGCCGTGCGGAAGGCTTCACGGGACCAGCTGCGGACCGGCGCCCACCATATAAAGATCATGCTGTCCGGTGGTGTCGCGTCGCCGACGGACCGGGTGGATTCGACACAGTTCTCGGAGAGCGAGATCCTGGCCGTCGTCGAGGAGGCGGAAGGCGCCAACCGGTACGTCTGCGGCCACGCCTATACCGCCCGCGCAGTGAACCGCGGTCTGCGGCTCGGTGTCCGGTGCATCGAGCACGGAAACCTGATTGACGACGAGAGCGTGAAGCTTTTCGTGGAAAAGGGCGCGTACCTTGTTCCCACTCTCATCACCTACGAGCGGCTGAAGGCTGACGGGGAAGCGGCGGGCCTGCCGGCTGCGAGCCGTGAGAAGGTCGATATCGTCCTGCACGCAGGGCTCGAGGCGCTCGATCGGGCCAACAAGGGCGGCGTGAAAATCGTCTTCGGCACCGACCTGCTGGGTGCGATGCAGATTCACCAGAGCCAGGAGTTCCGCATCCGGGCGCAGGTGCAATCCGCCCAGGAAGTCCTGCTCTCTGCCACGGTGACCGCTGCCGAGCTAATCGGCCTCGAAGGCAAGCTGGGCGTCGTCACCGCCGGTGCTTTCGCGGACCTGCTGATTCTGAATGAGAACCCGCTCGACGACGTCACGGTCCTGGCTTCGCCGGAGACGGCTATTCATTCCGTCATCAAGGGCGGCAAGCGGATGGAAACGGCCGCCTGAGCGGCAGGTTCATTGCGCTGCTTCTAAACCGACAGCGGAAGCAGCTCAGTAAGCCGCTTAGCTTGTTGAAGAAAATGATCCTGGCCGAGATGTCTCGGCCAGGACCATCCTTGTACTGCCGACTCCACAGAAACTAGGAGCCTGCGGTTGGGCTAGGAATGAGCGGCGGAACGACGGCGGACCACGTAGGTTCCACCCACAGCTGCCAGGAGCAGACCGCCACCGAGGGCAATGGCACCCGCGGCGTCGTTCTCGGGGGTCTGTGCCACGCCTGTTTCAGCGCCACCGACCGGCATTTGCCCCATCTGGGTCGGAGCCGTCGTTGGGGCGGCCGGCGGGGTGGTTGCGGGCGAGTTCTCCTGAACGATGCGGGCGACGATGCTTGCGTCGTATGCGGGAGTGCCCGCTGCGTCGCAGCCAAAGCCGTCCTTATCAGCATCAAGGCCACTCTGGTACCCCGGGGTGCCGAATGGAATGTTGTAGACGCCAACAGCAGCGGCTTCGCCGCAGTTGTTGAACGGAAGGCCGACGGCCAAAGCCGGTGAGGCGGAGAAGAGCGAGAACCCTGCAACTGCTAGTGCTGCAAGGCCTATTGAACTACTTTTCATCGAGAATCCCCTAGCTTGATTTATAGTGTTCGGTCCAACGACCCTAGCTGGATTTGCCTGAGGCAACTACCCCTTCTGTCACAGGAAATAAAGTTGACGGAGTGACGAACGGGGCGATGAGTCGACATTCTCCTGTTAATTGGCGGAGTCCGCGGCTAGGCTCGGCGGATGGATTCCAGCATCAGCCTTACCCAGCACGTCCACGCTTCGCCGGAGAGAGTATGGTCCGTCATTTCGGATATCCCGGGCGCCGAGACAACCCTGTCCGGCGTCGAGTCGGTGCAGATGCTCAGTGACGGACCCTACGGAGAAGGCACGCGCTGGAAGGAAACCCGCAGGATGATGGGTCGGTCGGAGACCGTGGAGATGTGGGTTGCGCAGTCCGATCCACCCCGCAGTACCACGGTCAAAGCACTCCAGGGCGGGGCTGACTACACCACCCGCTTCACCTTGGCGGAACGGAATGGCGGAACTGACCTGACGCTGCTTTTCGGTGCGGAAGTCACTCAATCCAACAGATTCAGCCGAATAATGCTGGCACTGGTCGGCAAAATCGGAATGACGATGACCCGGAAGGCACTGGCCAAGGATTTGGGAGATATTGCGGCTAAGGCGGAATCGTTCTAGATGATCGAGTCTCTCTAGCGCTCAGTCGCTTGAGGGTGCTGCGGGCCGGTGCCTGTGCCTTCGTTCTGGTCTTCCCGAGTTCGACCGCAGCGGTGCGAGTGATCAGGCTGACTCCTGCTGCGGTGAACTGCCGGGTTCACGTGGCGCCCCGTTCTCCTTCGCCTTCGACAGCGTGAAAATCCCGTAGCGCATCGCACCGGTGCGGTAGGCCAGGATCAGGCGGGGGATGCCCAGGACAAAGCGATTGCGTGCGCCGAGGGCGAGGCGACGGGTCTCGCGATCCACGAGGAAGGCCTTCACCAGTCGACGGGCGCAGATCGTCCAGGTGCGCGCGACGCGGCGGCTGACATCCTCATAGTCATCGATCACAAAGCCCGCCGCCGTTGCCATCGCTTCATACTCCTCGCGCGTGCCCATCGAGGGTAAGCGCCCTTCGCGGCAGATCGGCTCGAGCAAGTGGCGAACCTTCCACCCGCTGACATCAGTCTCGGCAAGCCACGCGCAGACGACGAAGCGGCCGCCGGGCGACAGCACGCGATGCGCCTCGGCGAAGAAATTGGGCTTGTCGACCATGTGCTCGCTCGACTCGATCGCCCATGCGGCATTGGCCGAGGCATCGGTCAGCCCGTTGTCGAGCCAGTCGCGGAGGTGGATGTCCACCTCCGGTACCGGATGCGTGGCGGCGTAGTGGGCCTGTTCAGCGGAAAGCGTGAGTCCGGTAACGCGGACCCCGCGTGTCACCGCGAGCTGCCTCGCGGTGGAGCCATAACCGCAGCCAATGTCGACGCACGCCTCGCCGGGTAGAAGGCCGAGCCGATCGCCGACCGTGTCGACCAGCGCCTCGACGGCCTCGGTGGGCGTCTCGCGACCCGTCGCCCACAGCCCGTGATGGACATGCTCGCCCCACACTCGCCGATAAATCGGATCGAGCTCGTCGTAGTGATCCGCGACCGCCGCGGCATTCTGGGAAGTATTGGGGAGGATCACGCCATCACAGTACAACGTCGACCCTTGCCACCGGAAAGCCTCAACTCAAGACTCCACCTGATCAACGCCGACCGGACCGTAATCCGCACTCCGAACTTCTCGCCGAGTACTGCGTGATGGGATGCATTGCGGAGGGCCTCCGCGGTCAACTTGGAGAATGAGGGTGCCGGAAGCCACGTGTGGATTACGGCGAGGGGAACACTGTCGGCCATGCGCACCCGTTCGAGCGCCACCATCCTCCCATGCCATACGAGCGAGCAGCGAGCGATACCACCACTCGGTTGGATCTTCGATCCGAACCGGAACCTGGTCTCCATACCCCGTCACCGAGCAAGTACATCAGCCGGATCGACGGAAGGAGCCGAACCCGTAGGTCCGGCTCCTCAATACCCGAACTGGCTCAGGCGCCTGTGTTCTTCGGCGATTTCGCCTTCTTGTCGGCGCGCTTCTCCTTGAGAGACTTTGCAGCGGCCGTTTTGCCGCCGCTCTTCTTGGGTGATTTGTCTGCCATAGGGAACTCCTTTATCAAAATTTCGACGTGCAGTGGTGGGCTGAGACTACTCCTCATCGCTGGGTGCGTGCCCGGCTGGTGATGCAGCCCGCATGGATCAATAGCCTCGGTGCGAGAGCCGGTCAGCGAGGCGGAGCAGGTCCGCGCCGAGTTGGCGGGCTTGGTCCGCGACCGCGTCCGGGGCGTCGGCAGCAGGCGACGCCAGGCTGCCGGCTGAGGCTGGCACCGCCGGCTCCCGCTGGATGTCGATGTCGAACACCACGTGGTCCGGGTGGTGCCAGGTAGAAAAAACCTCCACGGGTCGCCCATCCTGGTCGAAGCTCGTGCCCTCCAGCAGGAGCACGGGCGACGACGTATCCAGCCGCAGCAACCGCAGCAGGTCCCGGTCGCCCGGGACGGCACGAATCTGCCGCTTGCCGGATGTGATCTGCACCCCGAATTTCTCCCCGAGTACCGCGTGGAGGGAAGCGTTCTGCAGTGACTCGGCAGTGAGGTCGGCGAACGCTGGCACCGGTAGCCAGGTGTGAATGACGGCGATAGGGACGCCGTCGGCCGTGCGCAGCCGCTCGAGCGAGAGAACCTGCGGAGTCCCGAGAACCGCCGTCGACGCATCGGCGTCCTGCACGGACAGCGACAACACCTCGGTGCCGACACTCGCCCCGGTACTGCCGAGCTGTGCCGAGAGCCCCGACGTTCTATGCACGAGTCGATGGTGTTCCCGGCGGGGGGCCACGGTGCTGCCTCGTCCCCGGCCTCGCTCGATCAGGCCCTCGTCGGCCAGGGCGCCGAGGGCCTGACGCACCACGGACCGGGACACTCCGTACCGCACCTGCAGCTGCGCCTCGCTGGGCAGCGACGTGCCCGGCGGCAACGAATGGTTCAGGATCTGCGCCCGCAGATGCCCGCGCAGTTGCAGGTGAAGCGGTTCGCTGCTATCGGAGTCCAACGGACGTCCCGGGGCGTCCGAAGAATCTGTTCCAGCCATGAGGGTTTTCTCCGCTTCAGGTTGATGGTCAAGGGCTTCGGTGGACCCGCAGCAAGGACCTACTCGCCTGGACCGTCCACTGGTGCCGAGTCGTCGTGCTTTTCGGTGACCTGTCCGTCGTGGACCCGCTTCAGCGTGATGCCCTCGAGGTAGCTGGGCACAGGAGGATCCAGGTCTTCATCGCTTGTCATGATCTCGATCCTAGGTGCGACCATCAGGAATGGGCGCCTCCCTTTTACTGCCGTGCTCAGCTACCCGTTCGTATTCCTACTTCTTCTGCGCGGTCCGCCAGACGTGGTCCCAACCCGGCGCGAGCTGCGCGGCCCGGCGCAGGGACAGGACAAGGCTCGCTTCACGGGCGATGCCCTGGCCGGCGATGTCGAACGCCGTACCGTGGTCCACCGACACGCGGACGACGGGCAGGCCGACGGTGATGTTGACGCCGTCGTCGCCGTAGACCGCCTTGAACGGCGCGTGCCCCTGGTCGTGGTAGCAGACGATCACCATATTCCACTTACCCTTCACCGCCGCGGGGATGAGCGCGTCGGCCGGCAGCGGTCCGTGGACGTTGATGCCGGCCTCACGGGCGGCGGCGACGGCGGGGGCCAGGATGTCCGCGTCCTCGTCGCCGAACAGGCGGTTCTCGCCGGCGTGCGGGTTCAGTCCGGCGAGTCCGATGGGCTCGTCCGGGTTGCCAAGTGCCTTCGTGAAGGCACTCACGAGTTCGATGACGTTGGACGTCCGCTGCGGGGTGAGGTCCTCGATGGCCTGCCGCAGGGAGACGTGGGTGGTGAGGTGGAAGAAGTAGAGGTCACCGGCGGAGAGCACGAGGCTGAAGTTCTTGACTCCGAATTCATGGGCCAGCAGCTCTGTGTGGCCGGGCCACTTGTGCCCACCGGCGTGCATGGCCGCCTTGTTGAGGGGAGCGGTGACGATGCCCTGGACCTTGCCCTCGCGGGCCAAGCGGCAGGCCTCGACGACGAAGCGGTAGGAGCCGTCGCCGGCGGCAGCGCTGAGTTCGCCGATCTTGACGTCGGCTAGCGACGGGCCGGTCTGCAGGAGTTCGATGATGCCGGGTTCGTTCGTGGCGTCCTCGATCGAGTTCAGCACGCGGACCTTGTCCGGGTCGCCGCCGACGTTGATGACGCCTTGGCGCATGGCTGCCTCGTCGCCGATGACGACGGGCATGCATTCCTGTCGGATGTCGTCGTGTCCGAGGAGCGACTTGGCGGTGATTTCCGGCCCGATGCCGGCGACGTCACCGATTGTGACGGCGAGGGTGGGGATGCTCATGGGTGTGCCTCCGTTGAGTGGGCGAGGGTCGTGGTGAGTTCGTTGACGGTGTCGAGCAGGGCGGATACCGGGCCGAAACCGCCGGCCTTGGTGACGACGATCTTCCCGGCAGCAGCGCCACCTTCGACGACACCGACGGGGATACCTTCCTGGATGGCGCCGGTGATGCGCAGTGCTTGGGCGGAGCACGAGTCGAGGACCGCGCGGGCGCCGTCGCCACCGACCAGAACCAGCGCACCGACGTCCGTGCTGTGCAGCGTCTGCTGCACCACCGAAGCGAGGCTGCGCGCGATGGCGGCACCGCTGAGGGTCTCGGAGCCGCCGACGGCCTCGGGGGAGAGGATGACGACGACGCGGGGCAGAGTCTGCGGGTACTCGAGCTCTGCGGCGGCCCATTGGTGGAGCCGGTTCGGCTGGTCGAGCAGTGAGTCGTCGGGCTGCAGGATGCGGAGGTCGGCGGAGTCGAGCTGTTCCCGCAGGCGGTCGGTCTGGGCTCGAGCGACGTCGTGCAGCGAACTGACGACGACGACGATGCGCTGCCCCTGGGCAGCGGGTGCGGCCTCAGGCGCAGTAAGGGTTGCTGCTGCGTCCACCCACGCTTCCGCCATCGCCGCGGCGAGGCCGGCTGATCCGACGGGTATCGCCGTCGGGCCAGACGCGACGAGGGCCGCTGCGAGGGTGCGGAGGTCGTCGTCGGACGCTGCGTTCACCACTACCACCCGGCCGTCCGCTGCGTCCCGGAGCGCCTGGGCGTCATTGTCCGGTGAGCCACTAAGGGAGATGGTCGTGGTGCCGGGCAGGAGCGCGGAGAACTCGCTCGTGGGAACCGGGGTGACCGGGTCCCTACCTGCGGGGGTGTCCTCGATCGGGCTGCCGTTCACGCGCAGCAGCCCGTTCTCGATGGTGCGTCCCATCGCCGGATAGGCCGGGCACACGACCGCGATGCAGCCGGGGTGCCGTTCCTGCCAGGCGTCGAGGGCCCCGGCCACCTGGGCTTCGACGCTGCCCCGCATCGTCGAGTCGATCTTCAGGTACAGGTGGTCGGCGCCGGCGGTGATCAGGCCGGCGACGGCGCGGGCCGTCGCTTCCCGTGCTGACGCCAGGCCCATCGCCCGCGCGTCGGAATTCATCGCCAGGGCGCTGCCCGGTTCCACCGAGCCCGGCAGCAGCTCGCCCAGGAGCAGGCGCGAGGCCCAGCCGGAGCGGAAGAACTGGACTACCGAGTCGGTGGCGCCAGTGACGTCGTCGGCCGCGATGCCGACAATGGGTGCGCGGGGGGAGTCCGTCACCGTTCGTCTTCCTGCGTCCGCCGGGGGGTGCTTGGCGGTGCCGAAGGATTCCCCGCGGGCGGGAGCTCGGAGGCGGAGGTGGGGACGACCCCGACGGCGTCGTCGGTATCCAGGCCGCCCTGGCGTTTGAGGACCCAGGTGGCGAGGAGCGGAGCGAAGATCGCGGTGACGAGGACGGCGGAGGCGACCTGCGCCGTCGCGACCTCGACGAAGGGGGCGAAGGTGGGGTCGGCGGCGGCGACAATGGCCGGGGTGGCGATCGAGTTGCCGGCCGTGGTGGCCGAAGCGATGCCGATGCCGGACTTTCCGCCGCGGCGGAGGATGAACCGGTAGCCGAAGTAGACCAGAGCGCCGGTGATCAGGGTGGCGGCGATGCCGACGAAGATGCCGCCGATGCCGCCGGCGATGACGTTCTTGAGATCGATGCCGGTGCCGAGGGCGAAGGCGAAGAACGGGATGACGATGTTCGGCACGGGCCGCATGACCTCGGTCCACTTGGCGTCGAGGTTGCCCACGATGAACCCGAGGATCAGGGGGATGGCGGCGGCGAGGAGGGTGAGGAACGGAATGTTGCCGAGGCCCGACATGCCGAGGAAGAGGAGGGTGAAGAAGGGGCCGTCATTGATGGCGGAAGCCATATAGGCGCCGCGGTCGCGGTAGTCGCCGTAGCGTCCGGTGAAGGCGAGCCAGAGGCCGCCGTTGCTGTTGTCGAAGGAGGCGAGGAGGGCGAGGATCGAGATCCCGAGGATCCCCTCGACGCCGACGACGAGGCCGAGGCCTGCGACCAGGGCGGCGGGGATGATCGTCTTGAACAGCAGGATGACGCCGGTGGTGGCGAGCACGGGGCCCGACGCCTTGGCGGTGATCTGCATGCCGGTGGCGAAGATCAGGACGGCGATGAGGGGGAGCGCCGAGTCGGCGAACAGGGCGGTGGTGAAGCTGCCGAGTTCGAGGAAGCCGGGGGCGAACGTTCCGACGATCGAGCCGAGGATCAGGGGAATCAGCATGAGGCCGCCGGGGATGCGGTTCATGCCGTCGAACAGGGGAATGCGGGACTTGGGAAGCGATTCGGCTGCCATTGGCGAATCTTCTCTCTATGCGGGGCGAGGTGTACGTACAAGTAGTACGGACAAGATGTACCAAGGGTACGGGGAGTGTGGTGGATCACGCAAGGAGTGGGTATCGCTTGCAATCTCAACCCGCGCCAATGTCGCGAGGATCCAAGTGTCCCGCTTTTGACGAGTGCGAGATCGCTAGCCACAGCGACTGTCAGACCTTAGTAGGAGCCGAAGATGGAGTGGGATGGCGAATAGACTCGGAAGGGTTATGGGCAGGGCGTGAACGAAGCAGAATAGGACGGGGGAGCTGATGGAAGCTTTGAATAGGCCTCTGAAGGATTGGTTCACCTCCGTGGCCGAACGACGTCTCCGGCTCCCTCGATTTCAACGGTTCGAGGCTTGGAGTCACAACGAGGTAGGAAGTTTGCTGGAGACCGTCCTGCGCAAATTACCTGCGGGCGCGGTGCTTGTCCTGAAGGTGGGGGCGGAAGAACCCTTCGCCAGTCGAGAGCTCGAATCGGCACCCGCACTCCGGGCAGGGGACCGGGTCACCGAACATCTCCTTGATGGTCAGCAGCGACTCACGGCGTTGTGGCGAGCGATGCACGACAACTACTCAAACCGCACATACTTCGTTCGGTTTGAGAACGACGAGGAAGACGGGTCGCAGCCGGCGCCGCGAGTGCTGGGGCAGTACCGGTGGAACAGGGGCGGAAAGCTTTACCCCCTGTGGTGTGAGGACCCTATTGAGGTGCACCGCCGTGGTTATATCCCGTTGCGGCTCCTCAACCCATTGGGTAACGACCAGCGCAATGAATGGGCACTGACGGCTACGGACGGAAACTTCCAGGATGCTTGGCAGCTCAATCTTAAGGTTCAAGAACTGGCGACTAATGTATCCCAATACAACATTCCCTATCTGAGCCTCCCCGAGGAAACGCCCAAAGATGTTGCTCTGGACGTATTCATTAAGATGAATACGTCCTCTGTGCGATTGTCAGCATTCGATATCGTTGTCGCCCAGTTGGAAGAAGCAACGGGCTCATCGCTGCACGAGCTCGTCGAGGATCTTCACGCTGCCGTGCCCACACTTCAGCGATACATCGATGGCGGGACCCTAGCGCTTGACTGTGCAGCTCTGAGGTCAGATCGAGCACCGAATCAGCGCAGCTACCAACGGATGAACATTAGTGACGTGGCAGGCGATTGGGACAGGATCATTGCAGGCATCAAGTGGGCTATTGAGATGCTGGATGCTGAACGCATCTATGACGCCCAGCGGCTTCCTTCCGTGGCGTCACTTCCTATTATTGCGGCGTTGCACCAGTACTTCCCGTCATCACTGGACGAAGCAGGCAACGCGCGGCGGCTCTTACGAGCGTACTTGTGGAGGTCATTCCTAACGCGTCGATACGATCAGTCGGCGTCGACGAGAGCGTTACAGGATTACCGCGGACTGCGGCGCCTACTTCTGGGTGAGGAAAGCAATTGGAAAACCGCTCCAATCTTCGACGAGGAAGTCACTCCGCTCCCAACAGAGGACGATCTTATAGGTGCCGCATGGCCGCGGGGACGGGAAGTCCTTGCTCGGGGGCTTTTGGCCGTCGCGCTTCGCAAAGGGGCGCGCGATGTTGCCGATGATCAGACCGTCACTGCCGGTAATCTATCAAAACGAGAGTATCACCACCTTTTTCCGGATTCCTTGCTCCTGAAAATAGGCAAGGTGGAGCAGCAGAAAACTATGCGGGCTCTCAACTGCGCACTCATCTCTTGGAGTACGAATCGGAATATCTCGAACAAGTCCCCGTTGCAGTATCTTCAGGACCGCGTAAGCCGTTCGGATATGGGAGAGGATGCGGTTCGTGCTCGTTTCGCGTCACATCTCATTCCGTACGCCGAGCTGGCCGAAGCTGGCCCGTACCTTGAGTCCGACGGCGAGAAGCTGATTCGTGATTACGACAACTTCCTTGCTGCCCGTGCGCGGATGATGCTTCCCGTCGTTCAGTCTCTATGTGCTGGTGCGGGAAGCTAATGGAGTGCCGCTTTTCTTGAGAATGCATCTGCTGGTTTCGACATTCTCATTCTCCCAGAGGTTCTTGCTCAAAAGCTTGCCTGCGAGAGCCGCGCTGAGTAATTCAAGATGCTGGCGAGGCTGGCACCTCCACATGTGACGCTTCCTATCAATGGGCTCGAGATGGACGAGAGTATCGCTTCGACGTGAATTTTTGTGTAGGCCAAAAAGCGGAAACATCGCACAGAACGGTGGAAAAAGGGTATGAATTGGTTCAACTGGGTCTCTCTATGCATACAAGCACTCACCGCTTCAGCCATCGTGTTCGCGGCTCTGCAATTCGTAGGTAGCCAAACTCAGAGGCATCGGGAGTTCGAGAATTTGTACGTCCAGCGGTATTGGGACTTACTGGATCGCATGTCCTTCAATTTGTACATGAATAAACCCCTGCGTCTGCTATCTGGAAGCAACAAACGAGTCATTCACGCATACCTGCGACTATGTGAGGATGAGCTTGATCTACGCGAACAGGGTTTCATCACCGATCGAACCTGGAAGGTCTGGTCATTGGGTATGCGCGCTCAGCTGAAGAGTGAGCCATATGCGGCAGAATTGCAAAAGCTTGGACTGGACGACCTTCCTGCTTTGCGCCAATTCCTGCCCACTGGAAGGGATCCACTTTTGTGGCGGTGGTATAAGCGATGGTGGTCAGGTCTCCGCTAGGCGAATCTGTTCGATGCCATCGTGCAGATTCGTGCAACGCTCTAACAAGACCAAACCGGGTACCCGGACCAGACCGCCCGCGCTTGGCCAGCACCGTTGCAAGCATTCACGGAGTATCTTTCAGCAACCAAATTGCCGGCTCCACCGTCTTCATCTCGGAATCCTGCCGCGCCCGCATATAGATCGGCGGACCAGCAGCGCGACCGCTTTAGCGACAGTCCTCCGGAGGACACCCAGCCGTGCTGCTATCGACCTCATCGACTGACCCCCGACAGAATGCAACCGCCAAATCGTATGGAACATATGGCTGAGTCTTCAACCGTCACAGCGGCTCAGTTTTAGACCCTCACCGAGAGCCAGCGGCCAGCGTCTGACTTCGGTAGCGATTGAAATGCAATCCCTCATTCAGTTCCACTGCCAAGCCGCCTACGAACGCGAGATCCTAGGCGCCCGGTCGGAGAGCCGGGCCCTGTTCTGTCCCACAGAACTCGTGGTACGTCTGCAGGATGTTCTGTGCCAGGGCGTCCTCGAGATAGTGAAGCCGCGGGGGCGCCGGCACGACGGTTGCCGGCCTGCCTCCTCGAGTAGCTCCCGCAGTACGGCAGCACGTTGTCCTGTCTCACCATGATTCGGTGCAGCCCTTCGTTAGTCGCTCGGGTTTGCGCCTTCTAGGTCGTGTCACCCCAGGCTGTATACGAAACCAGATCATCGGAGGTATTTCGCTTGAGTCTTGGAGCTCTGCGGGTCCGATAACTCCGCCCCCAGATTCTCAAGCATCGCGAGGACCCGAATCCCTCCGCTGCTTGCTCGCTCCTCAGCCGAGAGACTATCGCCGAGTTGCAGCAGTTTGGCGCGGACGGAGGATTCCTCGTGCGTGAGTACCTCCTTATACCCGTCGGCAAGGAGATAGGTATGGCTATCCACAGCGTGCGCCAGAAGCGCATCCAGGAAGATCTCCAGGGTCCGGGCAGCAGCGGGGACGTCCAAGTCATCACTCATCGGCAGAAGCGTGAGCTTGTCCTTCCATGCGTATTCGTCGAGCGGGTCACGGGACAGGGTGAGAGCGGTAGCAATCTCACCCTTGTCCGACGACAGATCCGGAAAGGCTCGGCGGACGTCATGGACGATCTCGTGGAAGTGGTCATCGGTCAGCCCGAAGCCTACGAAGAGCAGGTGATGGGTGATCAGGTTGGCCTTCACGAGCGCGGAAAGTGCCGAGCGCGACGCATCGAAGCCCAGGTAGTCCTCGCGGGTAAGGACGATCGATTCCGGATGAGTCACCGAGCCGTGGAGCTTGAGCAGCCAACGGTCTCGCTGCCCGGACGTTCCGGTGGGTATGACGGCGGTCGGGGTGCCCGCATCGAGACAGGCTCTCTCGAACAGGTCATCGTAGTTCAGGGTGATGGCCTGCCTGCAGGGCAGACTGGCCAGAAGCGCCGGCGCAAGACCGTAGCGTTCCAGCGTGACCTCGTCGACGATGGCATCGTTCAGCGACAGCTCGCGCTGATCGAAAATGGTCCGCAAAATGCTGGCCTGGTCCAGCACGTTGCGCTTCTGTAGCTCGGCAAGCTCATCCTCGCTGAGTCCTACCCGCGCGGCGAGCTTGCTGATCAATTCCGACCATGTGGGGGCTCCCGCGCTGACGCTCACGCCGGCGCCCATGAAGGGGACCAGCTGATGCGTGCGGGCTCGCTTCGCAAGCGCTATGGCTTGATTCCTCAGGGCCGGGGCCAGTACTCGACCCCAGGTTCCGGCATCGCGCTTCCTGAGTTGTTGGGCGAGAGCGAAGTCCCGTTGATCCCGAAGAACGAGGACGACATCAACTCCCTCCTGCGTGGCGGCGTCCAGTGACACCCGAAGAAGGGTGGTCAGAATCTCGCCACGGATCGGACCCGCACCGCCGCCACCGGTGCCGAAGAGCGGCAGCGCCAGAAGCGGAACCGGCCGATTGGAGGGCATTCTGACTTTGACCGATTCGGTGGCACTTGCGCGCCGTTTCCGCACGGCAGTTGCGGCGGTCTGAATGAAGTGAGTGATAGCGGGAATGATCTGCTCGGCACTCGTGATGCCGTCGATCGGCACGGCCGTGAGCACGGGAAGCGGCCAGTTGAGTGGCCAGTCCGGAGGGAAGAATGCGGGTTCCTCGTTCAGATAGAACCGCTTAGCGCGCTCCGGCGCTACGGCTGTCTCGAGACCGGGAATACCGTGAGTCCACTCCCGGCTGACCCGCGGTCTATGGTCAGTTGGCAGCAGCCAGGCATCACATGCGATGTTCTTCAGATCGCCCATCGTGACGAAGACGTGTGAGGTATTCATGCTCGTTCCTATCACGCACTCACCGGCGAGAGGGTGCTCAGAGCCCCGTCAACCGCAGCGAATCCGCACTTTTGCGGTCGGTGTCACACCTTCGTACTACGCTGTTCCCAACGGTGTGACGAACACCATCGCTGGGGACATAGGGGACAATATGGGGCTATCGAACCGCGAGTTCGTCGGGCGCGCGCTGGACGTCATGGCCGAAGGGCTGGAGCCAGTCATTCGCGCGACCCTGGAGCAGGTTGCTCCAGGGGTCGAGTGGCCGCGCATCCTGGAGCACAAGGACGACCTCCAGCACCGGGAATCCAAGCAGCTCAAAGCCACCGATCCTCAGGTCCAGCTGCGGGTGCTCACCGAGCGTCTCGGCGGGCTAGGATACCCCTTCGATCTGTCGCCCGAAGGTCGGGCCTACGCCAGCGAGATGCGCCAGGTGCGTAACCTCTGGGCACACAACGAGCCGTTCACCGATGACGACGTGCAGCGGTACCTCGACACGTCCTGTCGGCTCCTTCGAGCACTGGGCGCCGACACTGAAGCGGAGCAGACCCTATCGCTCCTAGCCGAGGTTAAGAAGCGGGCGGCGCAGCCGGACTCGCACTCCGGCCAGGACACGACCGGGTCAGACGGAACGGACGGCGAGGATACACCGCCGACCGTCGTCGAGGACTCCCGAGCAACAACGGAGCCCGCCGGAGCTGCGGCACCTCAGTCGCTCATCTTCGACTCCGCCCCTGAACTGAGTTACGCCATGGCGTACAACGGTCAGCGCATCATCAGTCGACTCACCATCACCAACGCCGGGCCGGAAATTAGGGGAGCGGTCCTCAAACTGAGTGTCTCGGGCGAATCGGGCCTCGTAACCCAGCCGTCAGAGCATTACCTCGACATCCCGCCGAACCAGACGGTCATGATCGCGGAACCCGAGGTCCGTGCTGATCCAGCTGTGTTGCTTCAGCTTCAGGATCGACAGCCCGGGGTCATTCAAGCCGGCCTCGAAGTCGACGGTCAGCTTCTCGCTCAGCACGCCGTACCGATCGAGCTGCTCGCGGCGCACCACTGGCGTCATTATCCCGGACTGTTGACCCTGGAGTCCCTTGCCGCCCTCGTCCAACCGAATCATCCCGCCGTCGCCGCGCTCTGTTCTGAAGCCTCGGATCTCCTCTTGGCGACCACGGGCAGTGGCTCGCTCGAGGGCTACCAGGCCGGACCCGAACGCACTGACCAGATAGCGGAAGCGCTCGCTCAGGCACTCTGGGACCGCGAAGTCCGCTATAGCGAGCCACCGGCCTCTTGGGGTCAGCGCGCACAACGTGTCCGGAACGCCGATGAGGTTCTCAACGGGCGCTTCGGCACCTGCCTCGACACCGTCGTCGTGCTTGCCGCAGCGATGGAGTTCGCCGGTCTGCAGGCGAACCTCTGGCTCGTTCAGGGGCATATCTTCCTCGGTTACTGGCGCGACCAGGCGAACTTCAAGATACCGGCAGTCGAGGATCCCGCGTCGTTGGTCAACGCGATCGACCTCAAGTGGATCCGCCTCATCGAGACCACGCTGCTGACCGATGCTAAACACCACACCATGGAGGAACTGCACGAGCGCCCATATGCGAGATGGCTTACCGGAGACATGGAGGAGGTGCTGGGAGTCGTCGACCTCTACGCAGCACGGCACTCCGGCATCCGTCCGATCCCGGTCCGGTTCATCGACGGCGCTGGCACGGTAACCGTCATCGAGTACACCCCGCCTCGCCGAGAGACGCCGGTCGTCGCGCCCGCGCAGGAGCAGAGGGAGCGTCGCCGCACCCAACGGCCTGAACCGCCCACCCGCGTCACCCAGTGGAAGAACACTCTCCTCGATCTGAGCCTGCGTAACCGCCTTATCAACTTCACAGCGACGGCTCGGTTCCCCCTTGCCGTGCCTGATGCGCAGGTCGGAAATTTCGAGGACATGATCAACCACGGCAAGGACATCATGCTGGCGCCCTCCGACGAGGTCTCCGCGATGCAGGCCGAGCGCGGCGTCCGCTTCGGGCGGGACCTGCCCCAGGACGAACTCGCTGACCTGCTCATCAGCGAGCACGCGGTATTTGCTGATGTCACCCGGGGTGCCTACCAGACTCGCATGCGCAATCTTGCTTACAAAGCGAGGACCCTGATCGAGGAGACCGGCGCCAACAACCTGTATCTGGCGCTGGGCTCGCTCGTCTGGAATCTTGATGGACGAGACCTGCGGTCGCCACTAGTCCTGGTGCCCGTCCGGCTCCGCCCCACTTCCAAGCAGGGCCCATACCAGATCAGCCTCGACGACGCGGGCACCTCCACGCCCAACTACTGCCTTCTCGAGAAGCTCCGGCTCTCGTTGGGTCTAGAAATCCCTGGTCTCGCCGAACCGGCAGAGGACGATGCCGGCATCGATCTTCATAAGGCGTTCGAAGCGGTTCGAGTAGCCGTTGCCGAAAAGGGACTGCCGTTCCGCGTCGAACCGACGGTGGACCTGTCGATTCTCCAGTTCGCCAAGTTCAGGCTGTGGAAGGACCTCGACGAACGCTGGGACGAGTTGTGCAAGAACCCGCTGGTGCATCACCTCGTTCACTCGCCAGCGGAGTCCTTCACCGATCGGGTGCAGAACGCCTCCGCCGAGGACCTGGACCTCCTCGCCACGAAGGTGCCGATCCCGGCTGACTCGTCGCAACTGCAGGCCATCGCCGAAGCGGTGGCAGGGAAGACGTTCGTCCTGGAAGGCCCTCCCGGCACCGGGAAGTCGCAGACGATCACGAACCTCCTCACGCGCGCGATCGCCGAAGGTAAGCGCGTCCTGTTCGTGGCGGAGAAGAGGGCGGCGCTCGACGTCGTGCAGAAACGCCTCGACGAGGTCGGTATGGGAGTCTTCTCCCTCGACCTGCACGACAAGGGGAGCAAGCCCGCCGCCGTCCGTCGGCAGATCCGACAGGCGTTGGACCATGTGACTTACCCGGATCGCCAGGGCCTCGACGCAGCGCTTGGTGAGCTAAACAACGCGCGCCGTGGTCTGGTGCGCTACGCAACGCGGCTGCATGAGGAGAACAGCGCTGAGCTCTCGCTGTACTCCGCCCGCACCCAGGAACTCACCATCGGCGGAGAAGTCAGCCCTCTTCCCGTGCCCGATTCCTTCGTCGAGGCAGTGTCGCTACCGCGGCTGCAGCAGCTCCGAACCGTTCTGTCCGAACTCCCCGATGCCGCCGAGCCCGCCGACCCGGGCGAGGATCATCCCTGGGGCTTTCTGGACAGGCCGCTCAGTGGAGCCGACGCGGTGGTGGTGTTCGGCGCGGCACGGCGGCTGCAGGTGGCGCTCAATCATTTGCCTGCGTCGGAGGTGCTCCTCACCGTCCTCATGGCGGCCCGTACGGTGGAGGACTTCGAGAAGTTCGCGGTCCTGCTCCCGTCACGGACCATAGATATCGAGGTGTTGGACGAAGCGGGAACGGACCGGTGGGCCGTGGCCACCCAGAACCTCCGGACCCATATGAGCGCATTTCTCGCCGCGTCCCATCCGGGTCTCGACAAGGTGGTACCGGAGGTTCTCGATTTGCCGATTGCCGACATTCATGCGGAAGCGGTCACGGCGGCGGCATCGGGATTCTTCGGCCGGAAAAAGCGGCTTGTCGCCGTGCGGGAAAGAATTGCTTCCCACATCCGGCCCGGTGCGGAGGTGAAGCCCAACGCGCTGCCTGAACTGACGGGTGCACTGATGGCAGTTCAGGGCGCCGTTCGGGGACTTGCGTCAGGGGCCACATCCATCCCCGGGATCGAGTTGCCGACGTCGTGGAATCCCTTCACTGCCGAAGGGCAGGAATACCTCGGACGCAACGTGCAGTGGCTCGAGTGGGCTTCCACAGTCATCAAGGCTCCTCCAGCCCACGCGGAGGAGGACTTCGTGCCGGTCATGCGGTCCTTTTTCCGGGCGGGGTCACCCGTCGACCAGGTTACGGTCGACGTTGTCGTCTCACTGTCCCGTGCCGTCCGCGACCTGGTGTCCGTCGCTGGTCTCGACGAGGTAGCTCTGGCGAACTGGCTGGGTGGGCAGCAGTTTCTGACCCGGTGGGAGAAGACCGGACGTGGCCGGGGCGTCGAGGGCGACGAATCGCCGACCTTACGCCGCTGGCTCGTCTTCCTGCATGCGCTGGAGCCGTTGCGCAGGGAAGGCCTTGTCCATGCGCGGGAGGAGTTGAAGTTAGGGCACATCGAGGCCGACGACGCCGGACGCGCTTTCGAGCTTGGACTCACCGAAGCGTCGCAGCGCGAGCGTGCAGCGGCGTCGGGCCTGAACAACTTCGAGCCCCGTACTCATGAGCGGATGATCGGTCGGTTCACCGCTCGATCATCCGAGGTGCGACAGGAACTGACGACGGCGCTGCCCGATGATGTGCTCAAGGCGCGGACTTTCAACGCCGATTCGAGTGGGGGCCGCATGGGTTTGCTGCAGCGCCAGCTGAACTACAAGACCGGCGGGCTGCGCGTCCGTGCGCTGCTGGAGACGCACGGCGACCTGATCACGCGGATCATGCCGTGCGTGCTCGTCAGCCCGGATTCGGTGGCACGCTTCTTCCCTGCGACGGCGGAGCTCTTCGATCTTGTGGTCTTCGACGAAGCGTCACAAATTCGTGTAGCGGACGCGGTGGGTGCCATGGGTCGCGGGCGCGCTGTCGTCGTCGTGGGCGACAGCAAGCAGATGCCGCCGACGTCCTTCGCCGAAACCACCACGGACCGCGACGAAGACGCCGAACTGGCCAACGAGACGGTGGAGGACGAGGAGTCGATCCTCTCCGAGTGTGTGCTGGCGCGGGTGCCCCGGCAGTGGCTGTCCTGGCACTACCGCAGCCAGGACGAATCGCTCATCGCGTTCAGCAATCAGCAGTACTACGACAACAAGCTGTCCTCCTTCCCTGCGCCGGTCCACGGACCGGCCAATGCAGGCCCTGAAGGGTACGGCATCAGCCTCGTCCGGGTGGATGGCCGTTTCCACCGATCAGGGGTGGGGAAACTCCTGCGAACCAACCCGGTCGAGGCAGTCGCCGTAGTGGACGAGATCAAGCGCCGATTCGACGCCTCGCCCGCTGTAGCGCCGTCCATCGGGGTGGTCACCTTCAACCTGCAACAGCGGGCGTACATCGAAGCACTTCTGCGTGATTCGGAGGATTCGCGCATTGCTGACGCGCTGGAGGTTGCGGACGGTCTGTTCGTGAAGAACCTCGAGAACGTGCAGGGCGACGAGCGGGACACCATCCTCTTCTCCACGGGGTTCAGCAAGAACGACCGCGGATACCTCCCGCTGAACTTTGGCCCGCTGAACCGCAGTGGTGGTGAGCGCAGGCTCAATGTCGCCGTTACCCGTGCTCGGCGCCAGGTTGTCGTGTTCTCCAGTTTCGATCCGGCCGATCTACGGGCGGAGGAAACGTCCTCGGTCGGGGTCAAGCACCTCCGAAGCTACCTGGAGATCGCGGCTCACGGGCCCAGCGCACTGCCGTTCGACGGACGCCGAAAGCCTGCGATCGACCGTCACCGGGAGCAAATTGCCGGCGCGCTGCGCGAGCAAGGTTTCGCTGTCACCACGGACGTCGGCCTGTCGGACTTCAAGGTCGACATCAGCGTCGCGACCGCGGAGGAGCCGGGCCGCCCGCTGATGGCGGTGCTGCTGGATTCGCCGGCTTGGGCTGCTCGAGCGACGGTGGGGGACCGGGACGGACTTCCCTCCGATGTCCTGTCACGGATGCTCCGCTGGCCGGCTGTGGAACGGGTCTGGCTCCCTGAATGGCTGGTCGACTCCGCCGCGGTGATCGAACGCCTGCGTGCCGCGGTGGTGTCTGCACAGCAGATTATCGTCGACGGGTTCGAGGTTGCGTCCGAGGACCCGACTAATGATCCGGCTGCTCAGGGCGCCGATGCTCAGTCGGACGTATCCAAACAAGAAGAGCATGCTGATTCAATGCCGGATGTCTATCTGTCGGCTCCGGATATGGAACAGGCGCTAGAACAGGAGGAAGACTTCGAACCGATTCGTGCTGCGACAACGGACACGACCGCCGCAGCGGACACCACCAATGCCAGCATCTACCGGCCGTGGAGTCCAAGGGTAATCGGCGGGATCGAGGTTCTCGACACCCTCTCATCGTCATCGCGGTCGAGGGCGCTGGTTACGGCCGTCTTGACTCAGATCATCGATGCGGAGGGGCCGATCCATACCGTTCGTCTGGCGAAGCTGGCGTGCGCCGCATTCTCACTCAACAAAGTGAACAGTCAGCGCGCCGGAGCGGTCCTACGGTTGATCGACCAGGAGAGGTATCGCGTCGATAGCGACGCATTCGTGTGGTCTGTCGGGCTGTACTCCGACAGATGGTGCGGTTATCGCCAGAATGGGCCCGAGATCGACCGCAAGATCGAACATGTCAGCAAGGTCGAGATCGCGAACGCCATGGTGGCTGTATGCCGTAAGGCGCACGGCATCGAGCTGGAGGACCTCAAGCGCAGAGTGATTCGGGTTTTCGGCGGCATGCGGGTGACCGCCGGCATAGGGGAGCGGTTGGACGATGCAGTGCGGGACGCGCAGGAAGTCGGAAAGCTGCACGCCGACGGCGCCGGTTTCATTCGTGCGTCGCCGAAGTGACTTGATCTTCCGACCTGGATGATCGAATTCGGTTCTCAGCTCGAGAGAGCGACTCAGGATCTTCAACCACAACAACTACCGAAAAGAGCGCGATGATCTATCCACCGATTCTTCGAGTAGACCAGGTGGCCGATGCCGCTAAACTCGTCCACCGTTACTACCGGCCTATCGAGGGCAACATCAATCCTCGCACGGGCACCCGCTTCGATGACTGGGCAGGGGGCGGCGATCGTACCGAGGTTGCTGACCGGATCACCGCCGATGACCTGGTGGCTGTGTGCTTCCTATCGGTAGACATCAAGGGACGCGCAGCTATCGGTCTGCTTGAGAAGCACGCCGACGAAATCACTGAACTGCTTCGGCAGATTCCGGTCGACGTCGACCTCTGGGATGCGGACATCGAGAAGCTGAATGCACCGGGTAATCCCGCGGACGAGCTGTGGCGTCTCCTACGGGGCAGGAAGTACGGAAAGTGGGGCATCGGCCCCACCCGGGCAAGCAAGATCATGGCTCGTAAACGTTCGCGCCTGATTCCTATCTACGACTCTGTAGTTCGTCCCCTCATGGGGCTCAAGGATTCCGGAAGCCAGTGGGCCACATGGCACGCCGCGCTGACTGATGGTACCGATCTCCCCGGGCGGCTGGAGGCTATCCGCGAAGCCGCTGATGCTCCCAAACACATCTCGGCGTTGCGGGTCATGGACATCGTGCTCTGGATGCATGGCATCGAGCTTGGGCTCAAGCCTGACAATGACGATGACATAGTGGACCCCGAGGAGTAGGGGTCTCCTCCATCCTCGTGCGTCCACTGGGGTGGTTCCTGGAGTGAGCCGCTGCAGGGCGGGTACGAGCGTGAGGCCGACCTCCAGCAGCTCCCGGCCTGTCGCGTAACCCTGCACGCTTAGGCAGGGGGGAGCTGTCACCGGTGCGGATTTGCAGTCGAGCATCATGTCCTGCTCACCTGATGCTGGTCGAACCCGCCGGCGGAGTCAGATCCTGAGACTCTCGACACTCTCCTCGATGAGGCCGAACTCGTTGGCCTCCGCGTAGTCGAAGAAGTCCACCACTCGTCCGGCAACGGCGACCAGCGAATATTCGTCGAAGCCGACGACGTTGTCTCCTGGGCCGATGTAGACCCACTCGGCTTCATTTCGATAGTAGAAACGTTCGCCATTCACCAGGACGAGTACGAGGAGTACGGTACCGGCGGCATTCATCGTCACGAAAAATTCTTCATGGTCTCCAGGCGACGGGCGGCGGGGCCAACGTTCCAGTCGGGCTTGGACTACCGACGCTGGGTCCATCTCGTAGTAGAACTCGTCGTCGTGCTTGAAGTACCCCAACTTCAATATGTCCCGGTCAGCCAGGTGATCTATCGAGAGAACCGTATCGGAACCGAAATTATAGCGGTGCACCGACTTCATATCTCCCCATGTAACATCTAGCGATAACACGACCACTCCTTTGAACTGTATTGTGCTGACATCCGGCATCAGGACCAGCATCCTAGGTCGATGTTGCAATCCATGCCGTGAAGTTCGACTTCGTGACCCGCGGTCCTGCTTCGGAGCTAGGAGCGCTATTCGCATCCCAGAATGCGATGGCGAAGGGTTCCAAATCACGATCAACAGTGCATAGGAACTCTCCTCCCCCCGGACGTAAGTCGTTCTCATCGGTAGGCATATGGTTCTCCTGATCCAGGACGGGCAAGTACCCGTGCTGCCAGAATCTCCCACGACGAATTTTGCCATACCCCTTTCCGATGCTGCCACGAACCAGCCCTACTATGGAGAAGTCCGATACCTCCCCGGGATCGTCCTTGGTGACAAAATAGACCGAACGAACGGAAAACTCGGGTCGCTGAGGCTGCAGGGTCTTCGTCTCCTCTGCTACGTCCCATGTCAGGACAGCGTCCATCAGGTCCTCGAAGGCAAGCGGCATCAAGCTCCGCTCATGATCTGATTTCCTCCGGACAGGCAGCCAGGAGCCGCTGTGACGGATCCAGGTATGCGGACCGGACCGGACTAGGACCCCCATGAATTCGTCGCCTTGTGGTCGTCCTATGAGCGCGGTTTCTGCGGAGATAGTCAGTAAGGGCCGGACGGCCTCCCAGCGAAGAAGGTTGTCGTCCTTTAACTCGAACAGCATTGAATCGAAGGTCGGAATCACTCGAAACGGGACTCCCAGTGCAATCGCGGTTGCCAATTGGAGGTCGAAGGCTTCGTCCGCGGTGGGGTGCGAAAATCGAACGGTGTTGGATTCCCGTATCAACTTTTCGGCATGCTCGATGAGGACTAATCGTTGCATACGCTCACGTAACGTGAGGTGTTCTTGGAGCGTCCATCGGCCACCTGAACCGCGGCCCCACAAAAGGTCCTGCGTTGCGAGCTCAACTCGAAGGTCGGAGCGCCCTGGCAGGCGCCGAACGTACAGTTGCTGCTCCTTGATGTCGAAAACCTCGTAGGCAATATTCAATCTCAAGCCGGGGTGGTCGTACCATTCGACGGCTTGATCTACCAGGTAACCGACTTCTACTCCAATGCTCTCATCGTGCATCTGTGAATAGTCGAACAGGGAGAACTCATCATCGGCTGCGATGAGGAAGAACCAAGCGTCCTCCTCGTGGCATCGAGAAGTATCCAGCCATTCACCGTTTGTGCGGTACTGGCACTCCTGGGTGGAGCCGACAACGTACCGGACCAGAAAGAGTTCGTCATCAACCTTGGTCCGTGGAGCGTTGACAAACTGTAGCTGCCACTTATGTTCCTTCACCGGAACTAAGTGTGTTCCGGAATCAATTTCGCCATCGTCGTGAGTCAATCCAACCTGCTTCCGTTGAGTGGACTTCAAAAGGGTCCCGCATGGTCGTAGCGATCCGACCGTGGCGTCAGGAAAGCCCGGTAAGGGACGCGATTCTAGTATGTTTGGGTAACCGCCAGCTAGTCCTGCGCCATGACCTGGAGTGCTGGCGGTAAGGGGATGCACCAAACACAGGAGCGGGTCTTGCGCTAAGCAGCCGCCGCTCAAGGGCGGACTCGGGATGATCCGATAGCTGCAGCTACCCCATAATCAATCCGATACCAACCTGTCCATCGAGGGCAAGCTCATTTCGGGTGCGCAACCACTACAGTGGCTAGCAGTATTAGGAGCACGAGAAGAATGGGGACGTGTGAGCCACGTGATTGCAATGGTGCCGGATCCACATCTGATGGAATCTATGAGGGCCGTTGGTTACACATTGGAGACCGCTGTCGCGGACTTGATTGACAACTCGATCACGGCTGGTGCGACGGAGGTGAATCTTTTTTTCTCCGCTCAGCAAGAGCCTTATGTCGCGATAGTAGATAACGGCGTCGGAATGTCAGCCATCGAAGCTCAGAACGCAATGAGGCTTGCCGGTGCGAGCTCACGGGATCAGCGAGCTACCCATGACCTCGGCCGGTTTGGGCTAGGCCTGAAAACGGCGTCCATATCTCAATGTAGAGACTTGGTTCTGGTCACTAAACACGACGGTTGCCTCAGCGGTTACCGATGGGATCTCGACTACTTAATGGAAACGAAGAGTTGGAGCCTGCTGGAGCTATCCGAGGACGAGTGCCGGTTACTGCAAGCTTTTGATGAGCTCGACAAGCATGAAAACGGCACACTTGTGCTTTGGAGGAAGCTCGACCAGTTGGAAGCGACGGTCGGAGATCTGGTGGCAGGGCTCGACGCTCACATGATCGAGGTGCGCAAGCACCTGGCGCTCGTGTTTCACCGATTCCTTGCCGGAGAGCACGGCACTAAGTTTTCAATTGCCATCAACTATCGTGCCGTGACGGGCGCGGATCCGCTCCTGCAGAACCACAAAGCGACCCTTCCTGGCCCTATCGAACGGATTGACGTCGAAGGCGAGTCCATCGAGCTACGTCCGTACACTCTTCCTCACCTAAATAAGCTCTCTACTGCGGATCGACAGCGAGCGCAGGTCGAAGGCTCCATGCGCGACAGCCAGGGCTTCTACATATATCGTGAGAAGCGTCTCGTGATCTGGGGCACTTGGTTTCGCATTGCACCCAAACACGAATTAGGGAAACTCGCCCGGGTACGGGTCGATGTGCCGAACTCCCTCGATCACCTCTGGGCACTCGACATCAAGAAGGCCCAAGCCGTTCCACCGCCGAGCATCCAACGCCGCCTTCGTCAGGTTGCCAACAACATCATCGCTCCAAGCCGCAAGGTTCACGAGTACAGGGGCCGCAGCACGGGTGGGGGACAGCATACGCGGCTCTGGAACGTGTTCGACGACCGCAACTCGTTCCGATATGAAATCAACAGGGAGCATCCCGCCGTCATAGCTTTAGCATCCGAGCCGCCCAGCGGCAGTCAATCAATGGACGCATTGCTTCGTCTGCTTGAGAGAAGCTTCCCGGTGGATGACGTCTACAACCGTATGGGCCAAGATCAGACTCAACTGGACAGCAAGGACTCTGACCAAGAGTTGATGCTGCTCGCCTCATCCCTATGGAGCTCGCTGCGAGGAACGCTGACGCCCGAGGCCTTCGTGCAATCAATCGCCGTCTCTGAACCATTTGACTCCAACCCGAAGTCACGCCAAATATTGGAAGGAACGGTTAGCAAATCATGACTGATCTTAAGTTCTACTTCCCGCTGTCCTCTGTTGAAGGTGCGGTGCTGGGTATATTAACCGACCCGAAGTCAGGTGAAAGCTACCTCGGTCTTACTGAGTCGCAGGTCGAAGACGCGTTCGAGCTGGTGCTCCCTAAGATGCCAGTTGATGCGACGGATGAACAACTTCACCAGCTGCGGCGACGGGTGATGGACCGTGTAGGTGCGCACATACCTACCGGACCTGGAGATGGTCCGGTGGTAAAGAATCACATTCCATGGCTGCCCGACGTGAAGGCGGAGATCAGGTGGAACAGGTGGCGGGCCTATCGGACGATGCTTGCACGAGCCGGGCGCTCGGGGCAGATGCTGGAACGATTGGATAAGTTTACGGACGACATCCTCGACCTCGCCGGTGATCCAAAAGCAGCAGCTCCTTGGAACCGGCGCGGGCTCATCATCGGAGATGTTCAGTCAGGGAAGACGCAGAACTACCTTGGCTTAATCAATAAGGCAGCTGATGCAGGGTACCGGCTGGTGATCATCCTGTCGGGGAACACGGAGTACCTGCGCCGCCAGACTCACGAGCGCGTTGATGAAGGCTTCATCGGTCGCGACACAGCGCGAGTAGGCACGCCGAGAGGTGCCTCTCTAACGAAGGACGTTCACATCGGCGTGGGCCAAATTGATCGTAGCGTCGCGAATACCATCAGCCAGACGACTGTGCTGATGGACTACCTCCAGGCAAGCAAGAAGGCTTCGAGTATGCCGCTACCGAATGATGGTTCGGCGCCAGTCGTCTTCGTACTGAAGAAAAACAAACACGTCCTAAACGCAGTAACGGGTTGGGCCCGAAGCCAAGCGGAACATGGTCGAAAGATTGATCTGCCGCTACTTCTGCTCGACGATGAGTCTGACTACGCATCAATCAATACAGCCGCAGAGGAGGATCCGACGGCGATCAACGCTGCCATCCGCACTATCCTCGGTAGCTTCAGCAGGTCCTCCTATGTCGCCATCACGGCGACGCCGTTCGCAAACATCTTCATCGACCATGAGGCATCCGGGGCCGTGGAATCGGAGGGCGAGGTCTACGATGACCTCTTTCCTGAGGACTACATCTACCCGTTAGAGGCACCTTCGAATTACGTCGGCATGAGGGCTACGTTCGGCCGTTCGGAATCGGATAGCACGGGGTTGATGAGTCTGGCGGACGCCCAGTCGTGGATTCCGATCAAGCACAAGAAGACTCAAGTTGTATCTGCCCTTCCGGAAAGCCTCCGAAAAGCTGTGCGTGTATTTCTACTGGCTAACGCAGTCATGGACCTTCGGGTTCAGCCCCCAAAGCGTAGGTCCATGCTCGTGAACGTATCGCGCTTCACTGCAGTTCAGAACAAGGTTGGAGAACTCCTGACTCAGGAGCTTTTCAGCTACAAGTCGGCCATTGAGCTACACAGTTTGGCTTATGCGCAGGGTGTAGGGAACGCAATTCTCGATGAGTTCCGGGAGACCTTCGAGGAGGCTTACGCCGGGGTTAACGAGGATTGGGATGCTGTGCTCGAGCGGCTTCATAGTGCTGCATCCGAGGTCAGGGTCAAGGTCTACAACTCCGCGGTAAACAGCCAAGGAGAGGACGACGAGTTCGAAGAACAGGTCCCGCCGCGACAGATAGCCGTAGGTGGCGATCTACTTAGCCGTGGTCTCACCCTGGACGGGTTGGTCGTGAGTTACTTCCACAGAAGTGTTGGAGCCGCTGACACGATGATGCAGATGGCGCGATGGTTCGGGTACAGAGACGGGTTTCAGGATCTGTGTCGCCTATGGATTAGTGATAAGACCGCGGCGGATTACAGATTTGTCGCCGATGCCATTGAGGAGCTCCGCGAGGACCTCGCGCAGATGCGGCGGAATAACATGACGCCACGCGACTTTGGCTTGGCAGTCCAGCAGCATCCGGAGTCACTGCTTATCACCGCGCGGAATAAGTCGAAGCACACGCTCGTATCGGAGAAGGTAGTCAATCTGCTCGGACGGAATCTCGAAACTCGGCGCCTTTCTACGGACTTCGACGAGCAACGAGGCAACCTCACAGCGCTTGAAAATCTGCTGTCCGCTGGAGCACAGTCGGCCTCCTTCCTTGACCACACTGTTCGCGGGTACAACCGGCTTAGTCGAGTACCGAAGGAACTGGTGGCTGACTTCCTTCATCAGTTCAAGGCAGCGGGCGACGACATCTTCTTCACCGGCTCCGGTTTGGAAAATATGATTCGGGCGAGCCAGGGCGCCAAGTTCCGGGAATGGGACATCGTCCTCATGAACGGCAAGCGTGGTGATGACTCATCTCTTCTCAGGAATCACGATGGCCAGACTCTTCTCGTAGGTGGCGACACGGATAGTAACGCAGTGATCAAGGTGCATAGGCAGCTTGTACTAAGAGCCACCCCGCAGCGAGGTGCGAGGACATTCGCTCCATCGCTATGGGTCAGTGGCGCACGTGCGCGTGTCGCGGGTAGTGACGATCTCCGTCGCTTGCTAAACGAAGACGTTCAGACAGCCGCCATTGATGCATACCTGCAGACCACCACACCTGCTGCTGTGCCTGAGGGCGCCTTCTATCGCTTCCTGCCAAGGCCGCAGCTGATGATTTACTGTCTCGATCCGAACCCCGCCGTGATTCCTGATTCGGGAAGGACCAGCGGGATTCGTATCGAAGGCGATGCGACACAGGAGGACCAAGAATTAGTCGAGTCTCTACGGCAGGTGGAAGCCCTCCTCGCTCTCAAAATCGCGCTGCCCGCGGCGACTGCGTCCGATCGCGGGAACTCACCTAACGGAAGGGTGAAGTACGTGTTGAACAAAGTTGCTCAGCAATATTGGCTGGATGACTTCGAGGACCTGTTTATTGAAGACGACGAACAGCAATGAGCGCAGAGCCGTGGTCCACGGATCGCTGGGCACTCGAGGTGAATGTTGGTGGCTTAGTCGGTCTGCGTGAACTTGATCCTGAAATTCCAACCCGTTTGGTCTACGGCGGTGATCTGCGCGGACGACTAAGTTTCGGCCTGATTGCAAGAAGGATCCCCGACCTGCCAGCGATGTCATCCGCGGTCGAAGTGTCCCGGGTGAGGCGGGAGCATGACCAGTCATGGCTCCTTCTCTTCACATTGGCTGATCAAACTTTCAGCCATGTGTTCCTGCAGCTGTGCGGGCAGATCTACGCGCGGGTGCGTCAGGAATTAAATGAGGAGGCAGGACTCACTCGAGCACTGGCATCGATCGAGGAGTGGCGTTCGCTCCTCAAGGATGATCGGCAGAAGTTGAGCATTGAGAAAATCAGGGGACTTTATGCTGAGCTCGCCTTCGCGTTCGACCAGGTAGGTCCGAGAGTGGGAGTCCAATCGCTAATGGATGCCTGGCAAGGACCGTACGGCGCGGACCAGGATTTCGAATTTCCGCAGCGTCGCTACGAGGTAAAGAGTAGGCGAACCACGGCTCGAGCGATAGACATTAGCTCTGAGTATCAGTTGACAGGCACCGACATTGTGCTAGTTCTCGTCGAAGTCTTGGACAGTTCAGTACCCTTCGACGGGGCAATGTCGCTTAGTTCGAAAGTGCGAGCGGTTAGATCGACCCTTGAGACTGCCGAGCCCGGGAGTCTGGAGGGCCTCGACCAAGCACTGGAGGAACTCGGCCTTGAGCCGAACGATTCCAACTACGAGGATGTGTACCTGCACTGCCGCTCGTTCAGTTTTTTTGCAGTTTCAGAGTCATTTCCGCGAATTACCAGCGATACGACGCCCCCGGGTGTCACCAGCGTCCGCTACAAGCTTGGTCTTGATGAGCTAGCGCCCTATCAAATTGATGAAGAGGCAGCTTTTATTTCGCTTCTGAAGAGTAAGGATTAACGATGGAACTTGACGACTACCGATCGAACCTGCTGTCCGCAGTTGGTTCGATTGCTGACGCCGACGGTGAGTTCCTCGCCACGGCTTTCACCCAGCGCTGCACGGAGATTCTGGCCGAGGCCGGCGAATTTGACGACGTAGTGACGTTGGACTTTGAAGGTGTGGGCGCCCGGCGCCGCAAACTGAGAGTTAACGGGTATGACCTTGAGAATGCCGACAATAGTGTCGCGCTTATCGTCACGGCCTACTCTGGGGGGAATGAGGCCGGTGTGCTCTCCTCGACGGATGCGAAGGCATACCTCAAGTCAGTGCAGAACTTCTTGGCCGATGCACGCGACAAATCATTTTTCGACGGACGGGAGGAAAGCTCAGCGGCGTTCCAGCTTGCCTATGATCTTTACAATCGAGCGGCGAACGTATCTAGGTACCGCATTTATCTCCTTACAGATGATAAGTTGAGCTCCCGTCTCCGGGAACTGCCGCCAGAGACAGAAAGCGGCATTCCGGTTGACCTGCACCTCTGGGACATTGAACGGTTTCACCAGTTGCAGGAGTCACAGTCCGGACGAGAGCCGCTTCTCATCGATCTTCGCCCTTGGACCGGAAACAATGGTCTACCGGCGCTTGAGGTAGAAGCAACAAGCGAGGTTAAGACGTATCTCGCATCCGTCCCAGGCAATCTGCTTGCTTCTCTCTATGGGAAGTTTGGCAGTCGACTGCTGGAGAGCAACGTGCGGTCGTACCTAACAAATAGGGGACGCGTAAACAAGGGTATCCGTGAAACCGTTTTCGCCTCGCCCGAACGCTTCATGGCGTTCAATAACGGCATCACCGCGACGGCCACGTCCGTGCAGACATCGGATGATTCCTCGTCTCTAGTCCTGATCGAGGATCTGCAAATTGTTAACGGGGGTCAGACGACCGCCTCGCTATTTTTCGTCCAGAAGGAATCGAAGACTAAAAGTGTCCTCGACAGCGTACACGTCCCGATGAAACTGGTTGTCATTGCCCCTGACCTGGCCAATGACCTGGTACCCAGCATTTCGAGATATGCAAATAGCCAGAATGCAGTGAGCGCGGCCGACTTCTTCTCCAACAGCCCATTTCACGTTCGTATTGAGGAGCTGTCCCGGCGGATACTGGCTCCGGCTGTGGCAGGCGCGACGTATGACACCAAGTGGTACTACGAGAGAACAAGGGGTCAGTACGAGAACGAGCGAAACAAATTGCCTGCCGCCTCTGCTGCCCGCTTCGATAAGCAATACCCTAAGCAACACAAGTTCGACAAGCCGGGGCTGGCCAAATACTTGATGTCTTGGGAGCAACGCCCTCACACGGTGAGCGCGGGGGCGCAAAAGAACTTTGTTGCTTTCGCTGACTTGATTGCGAAGAAGTGGGAAAAAGACGAATCCGCTTTCAACGAGACGTTTTTCAAGGAAGCAGTCGCCAAAGCACTGCTTTTCGACGCCATCCGCTCCCGCGTTATCAAGACTGACTGGTATCAGGAAGAACGTGCGTATCTTGCAAATATCGTCACCTACACCGTCGCAAAAATCGCACAGCTGGTCGAGACGCAGGGTCGGGGCCGCCTATTCGATTTTGAAGTGATTTGGAGGCGACAGGCGGTACCCGAGAGCGTGCTTAACGTTGCGGTTGAAATCGCCACCGCCGTTCAAAAGATTTTGACGAATGAGCAACGTCCCGTCAGGAACGTCACGGAATGGGCGAAGAAGGTCGATTGCTGGAACACTGTCGCCGCCTACTCGTTTATGCTGCCGGCTGAGTTCATGGCAGCTTTGGCTGACCCCTCTGCAGTAGCCGAGAAGAAGCGCAATGCTCGACAGACTCAGAAAATTGACAACGGAATCAACCAGCAGATGCGGTTGCTTGAGATCCCGGCTGAGCACTGGACTGAGCTTCGTGCCTTCGCGCTGAGCAACCGAGTGGGCAGCCCTACTGACATGGGCATTCTCGATTTGGTGACAGGTCGACGACCAGGGCTGCCATCTGAAAGACAGGCTGCGCGTCTTTTTGCCTTGGTAGGGGCAGCTAATGCTAAGGGATTCAGGACTTTTAGTCCCTAATCGCTGCCAACATCGATGCCACTACTTCGCCAACTTGCTTTGCCAGTAGCGGCGGAACGGCGTTTCCAACCTGGTGAAACTGCTGCGTCCTTGGGCCTTCAAAGAAGTAGTTATCCGGGAAGGTCTGAAGGCGCGCGGCTTCGCGGACAGTGAAGCTGCGCGCTTGATCGCGAGCTGGGTGGATGTAGTAGTGGCCGTCCTTTGAGATGTGCGAAGCGATTGTCGTGGAGGGCGCGTCCCATACTTGAACCCGGAAGCGGTCGGTGAAAGGGGTGCCCTCCTTCGACACATTGCTGTGTTCAGGGTGCAGGACGGCGGGTAGGTCCGTGTACTTAGGACTTTTACCCATCCTCTCGGCCATTGTTGCCATAACTCGGTACCTGGCAAGGTCAGAAACCATGTGAGGCCGGGGCTGGTGCTGACTCGGCACCGGCACCATGTCATCCCGTATCCAAATTCGGTATATAAGGTGGGCTGTGCTTCCTAGGACGTCACCAACAGGAACTGGCACAGACCCTAGCTCCGCAAGCTCCTGCAGCGCAGCCTGCTCTGCCACCGCCCAATCAACAGTAGCCTTCGGGACTCGCTTCGACGTCTGAGCGCGGACGGAAGGCAGATCCTCCAAAGCTGCACGAACCGTGACAGGCGTGTCTGCTCGAACGAGTACCTGACGAGGGATTAATGGAGCGACGTCCGATCGAACACCGAGGAGGATGACCCGATGCCGCTTCTGCGGCACCCCGTAGTCTTCAGCTTTGATGATGAAATCTGATGGCTTAAGTCTTTCCGGATCTTCATCGACGACCAGTGATCGAATCTCGTACGTCACGCCGCTCGGCAGGGCTCGGAGGTCGGCCATTATTGTTTGGAACATGCTGTCGTCGCCGTTTTTTGACGAGAGCAGGCCCTTAACGTTCTCCATAACGAAGATCGTCGGCTTGAACTCGTCGAGTATGTGGAGGTACTCGCGATACAGGAAGTGTTTGTGATCTGAAGCGAAGTTCGCGTCTCCTGTGCGTCTGGATCTGCCGGCAAGAGAGTATGCCTGGCATGGGGGCCCCCCAATTAGCACCCATGGTGCATTCGGTTTGTGTCGCAGAAGTCTCTCTCGGATCAGCGAATCTATTTGGGTTCTTGAGTCCTCGCCGAGTACTTCCCGGTGAACTTTGTCTCCTGACTCCATATAGGCTTCCCGAAAGGTTCCGTTGTAGATCTCCGCCCAAGTCTTGCGTCCCAAGATGTAATCGAAGTATCCCTCCAAACTTCTGCCTGCCCGGCTGAGATGCCGGTAGGTTTCACGGAGACGAAGTGTCTCGCAGGCATAGGCGTCCATCTCAAAAGATGCGGAGTTTGAAAACGCGTAGGACCCATCTGAGTTACGTACACTAGAGAAGCCTTCGTTGAGGCCGCCGGGGCCGGCGAAGAGGTCGATCAGGGGATACACTGCAGCCTTCCATGTTGTGACACTCCAAGATACCAGGGCGAAGCGCCCGGAGTTCGCCGTCGACGTGTATGTGGATATCGCGGGCAGGGCGTGAGCCGGAGGGCAGTCAGTTGCCGCTAATAGCGGTAAGTATTTTCTTCCACCTGCCATGACCGAAGCGACCCAGCAGGTTCATTCCTACAATGTCCCTATGACAGATCGCCTGACGCCGGAACAGCGGAGCGCGAACATGTCCAAGATTCGTGCCGCGAACACCAAGCCGGAGATGCAGGTTCGCCGCATGGTGCATCGGGAGGGGTATCGGTACGTGCTTTACGACAAACGGTTGCCGGGCACACCCGACCTTGTCTTTCCGGGGCGTCGGAAGGTGATCTTCGTTCACGGATGCTTCTGGCATCAGCACACCTGCCGGGCCGGTCAGTACACCCCGAAAACGAATGCGGAGTTTTGGTCAGCGAAGCGACAGCGAAACGTTGATCGGGACAATGAACAGCTCCAGAAGCTAGAAGAACTGGGCTGGAAAACCTACGTGGTCTGGGAGTGCAAGCTCAAGCAGCCGGATGAAGTGCTGGAGGAGCTCGCACTCTTCCTATCGTGAAGAAACTGGCTAATTTCGATGTAATAGCGACGAGCAAATATGCGGCGGGCGCTCTTCCCTAGAGCGCTGCTGAAGCACTCTGTACTCGACCCGTTATCCTAAAGGCCCGAGCGCAGCGCCGCGCCGGGTTGTCGCAGACAGGTGCCTCGCATGCAGCAGCTCTCCACGCCGGACCGCCCCCAGCAGCCGCACATCACCCCACGATCCGAACTCGACCGCATCACCGAACTGGCCGGCGACCTCGCCGGCCAGTTCGAGTTGGTCCCGCTCCTCGAACGCGTCCTCGGCCACGCCGTCGCCCTCCTTGGCTGCGAGAGCGGCTCCATCTCGATCGTGCACGAGACTGAGGGCTACTACCGCAAGGAAGTGGACCAGGGCGTCGGCTGCCACGAAGGTCAGACCTTCCCCCTGACCGAAGGCCTCACCGGAGAGATTGTAAAGCAACGCGGCACCGTGATCCTCGATCGCTACGCCTCCGTTCCCACCGGCCACATCCACCCGAGCGACCTCCGCTGGGGGAGTGCCGTCATCGGGGTTCCCATCTCTTGGGACGGCGCGATCATCGGCACCTTCGCCATCTTCAGCAACGGGCCCGGCCGGGCCTTCACTGCTGCCGAAGCGTCCCTCGTGGAACTCTTCGCCAACCACGCCGCCATCGCTATCATGAACTCCCGTCTCCACAACGCTGCCGCCACCAAGGAACGCGAAGCCGCCGTCGCCGGGGAACGCGAACGGGCGGTGCGGGACGTCCATGAAACCATCGGCCGCTCCCTCGGTTCCCTGCTCCTGCACCTCGACCGCGCTGACAAGGCCACCCCCGGTGGCTCGCCATCCACCCAGCACATCGACTCCGCCCGCGTCCTCGCACACGAAGCCCTCTTCGAAACCCGCCGCACGGTCCTCGGGCTCGGCCCCTCCAGCCTCGCCGGCAGCTCCCTCGAGGAAGCAGTCCGCAACGAACTCGACCGCGTGGAAGCCGTCTACCCCCTCGACGCCACGCTCTTGGTGGTCGGAGAACCCCAGGATCTCGCGCCCGAAGTGGCCCATCAGGTGTTCATGATCGTGCAGGAAGCAGTGGGCAACGTCGTCGTGCACGCCCACGCCACCACCTGCCGGGTGGGCATGTTCTACAACGCCACCGGAATTGCTGCCGTCATCGAGGATAACGGTCGCGGATTCGACGCCGCCGCGACGCGCGGAACGGAAGGGTCGCCGTCGTCGTCCGCCTGCCTGGGACTCCACGGGATGGCTGCCCGCGCCCACTACCTGCGCGGCGACCTCTCCGTCGACTCGACGCAGGGGTGGGGAACCAGCGTCCGCGCGGAAGTGCCCTACTCCGCCAACGGGGAAGTGTCCCGCGAGCGGTGGAAGGTGCTCGTCGCCTGCACCCAGCCGCTGGTGCGTGCAGGCCTGGTCCGCCTGCTCGAGACCTCCGAACCGTCCGTGCAGGTCATGGGGGAGCCGGGTAGCCTCGACGATCTCGTGGAATCGATATCGCTGCTGCAGCCGGACATGATCGTGCTCGACTGGCCGCTCCTCGAGCAGTACACCGCCGCGCAGCAAGAGGGACCGGAGGATGACTCCGTCGACCGACCCGTGGTGACCGTCGTCGACCAGCCCACGCTTGAGCAGCTGCGGCTGGCTGCGGCGTCGGGCGTGCGCGGGTTCCTCTCGCTCGAGTCGACGCCCGCCGAAGTGGCCCGCGTGGTGGTGGCCGCGGCCCGCGGCGATGCGCTGCTCGACGGCGCCGTCTTCACCCGGTTCACCGAGGCGACCGGCAACGCCGCCACCAAGGAAAGCTCGACCGTCCGCCTCACGGCCCGCGAACTCGAGGTCCGCGACCTGCTGATCGAAGGCCTGGCCGACAAGCAGATCGCCACCCGGCTCGCGATCTCGGTGAAGACCGTCGAGAAGCATGTGGGCGCGATGCTGCGGAAGACCGGTGCCCGGAATCGCACTATGCTGGTGGGCCTGCAGCACTCCGGCTAGTAGGTAGCGTCAGTAGGCGGCAGCGCCCGCCGTGGCGACCTCCTGGTCCTGCTCGATGGTGCCGGTGGAGACGCCGATGGCGCCCATGATGCTGCCGTCGCGCACCAGCGGAATGCCGCCGGGGAACACTGCGAGCCGGCCGCCGTGGGCATCACTCAGGCCGTAGATGGGCCCGTCCTGCCGGGTGACTCCCTGCAGATCGCCGGTCTCGCACTGGAACGCAATGGACGTGTAGGCCTTGTTGATCGCGATGGTGATACTGCCGATGTTGGCGCCGTCCATGCGGACATGCGCCTTGAGGTTCCCGCCGGCGTCGACGACGGCGATGTCCATCGGCTGGCCGATCTCGGTGGCCTTTGCGGCGGCGGCGTCGATGACGCGGCGCGCTTCCTCGGCGGTAATGGTTTCAAGTACTGATCCAGTAGCCATGGTGTCCTTCGTCGTTGAAGTGGGGGAGTGGGGCGGTGAACAGCCGCGCCCAACTCAACCACCGATGCCCGCCGCTGGCGAGGTGGTGATTACCCCCACGCCGAGGGGAGGGGTAACCCCCATACCGGCCCGCTTGCCGCCCGCCTACCGTGGGGAGGAGCCTAGCCAGGAGGATTTGTTGTGGGTGTTGTACCCCTGAAGGACATTGTTGATCCGGCATTCCAGGCGCGCTACGGCGTGCCCGCGATCAACATCTTCAATGACCTGACCATGGAGGCCGTGCTTGCTGGAGCCGTCGAGGCGAACTCCCCGGTGATCCTGCAGACCTCGGTGAAGACGGTGCGCAGCATCGGGTCCCGCGTGCTGTTCGATATGTGGCAGTCGATGACGCGCGGCATCGAGGTGCCCGTCACGCTGCACCTGGACCACTGCCCCGACCGCGCCGTGGTCACCGAATGCCTCAAGGCCGGCTGGAACTCGGTACTGTTCGACGCCTCCAACCTGCCCGTCGAGGAGAACCAGCGGCAGACCATCGACGTCGTTGCCGAAGCCCGAGGCTACGGCGCGCAGGTGGAGGGTGAGATCGAGGCGATCACCGGCGTCGAGGATGACCACGGGTCCGATGAGGTTTCCAAGCAGCAGAGCCTCGAAACGGCGCTCGCCTTTATCGACGCGACCGGCATCGACGTCTTCGCCCCCTCGATCGGCAATGCCCACGGCAGCTACAAGGCGGCACCCGTGCTCGACGTCGAACGCGTCACCCAGATCGTCGAGGCCCGCAACGTGCCGATCGCGCTGCACGGCGGTAGCGGCCTGAGCAACGAGCAGTTCGCGGACCTCATCGCCCGGGGCTGCGCGAAGGTCAACATTTCGACGGCGCTCAAGGAAACCTACATGCAGTCCAGCCTGGCGTTCCTGAAGCAGGCGGAGCAGAACAACAAGTGGGATCCGCCGTCGCTGTTCAAGCACACGCGCGGCGACATCCTCGCCATGGTCACCGACCTCTGCACGCAGTTCGGCAGCGCCGGCAAGGGCGGCCGCTGAGCATGCCCGCACTCATCTTCGACTGCGACGGCGTGCTCGCCGACACCGAACAGTACGGCCATCTGCCCGCGTTCAACCAGACCTTCGCCGACTTCGACGTTCCCGTGCAGTGGAGCGTGGAGGAGTATGCCGTGAAGGTGAAGATCGGCGGCGGCAAGGAGCGCATGCGCAGTATCCTCACTCCGGCGCTCGCGTTGCAGCTGGGCCTGAAGGATGACGACGCGATCGACGCCGCGATTCTCTCCTGGCACAAGCGGAAGACCGAGGTCTACAAGGGGCTGGTGGAGAGCGGCGTGATGCCGGCCCGGCCTGGTATCGCCCGAATTGTGCGGGAAGCCTCCGACGCCGGCTGGACCCTCGCCGTCGCGTCGACCTCCGCAGAACCGGCCGTCCGCGCTGTGCTCACGCACGCTGTCGGGGACGCGTTGGCGTCGCAGTTCTCCGTGTTCGCCGGTGATGTGGTGCCCGCCAAGAAGCCTGCCCCGGACATCTACCTGCTGGCGTTGAAGGACCTCGGGGTGTCGCCGGAGGACGCGATCGTCGTCGAGGACAGCGGCAACGGGCTGCGCGCCGCCGTCGCCGCCGGAATTCGCATCGTGGTGACTGTCAGTGGCTTCACCCGCGAGGAGGACTTCACGGGCGCATCCCTCGTGGTCAGCTCCCTCGGCGACCCGAACGGCGAGCAGGCCGAGGTCCTCGAAAATCCGCACGGCACGGACGTTCCCGGCGTCGTCACCCTCGCCACGCTGCAGGACCTGCTGACTCATCCCGGACCCGGCGCTGCGGGCTCCGCGCCAACCACCGATACGGAGACGCCATGACCGCCACCGACCTCGCCGACGTCGAATTCGTTGTGCATTCCCTCGCATCCACGGCTGTGGAGAAGGAGAAAGAGTTCGGGGACCTCGACGCCGTGGTGGGCGACGGCGACCTCGGTTACTCCCTGGCCCGCGGCTTCGAGAAGGTGCTGGCGGATTGGGATTCCCTGAAGCGCGACGATGTCGCCACCTTCCTCCAGCAGATAGCACTCGCCATCTCCAGCAGGATCGGCGGGACGTCGGGGCCCCTGTGGGGAACGGCGTTCCTTCGAGCCTCGGCCGCCGCGAAGACCGTGGACACCATCGATGGGACCGCCGTCGTCACCATGCTGCGAGCAGCAACCGACGGCATTAAGGCGCGCGGCAACGCCGACCTCGGCGACAAGACCCTGCTCGACGCCCTCATCCCCGCCACCGATGAGCTCGAACGGCAGCTCGCAGCCGGTGCTTCGCCGGAGGAATGCCGTGCAGCCTTCGCCGCGAAGACCCGCGAGTGCGCGGATGGCACATCAGTGCTCGAGGCGAAGCGCGGCCGCGCCAGCTACAGCGGGGAACGCAGCATCGGTTCGCCGGATGCCGGTGCGGTGGCGGTAGCCATCATCATCGAACGTATCGTGGCCGACTGGCCCTGATCGCTTACCTACCCATCCCAACTCACAACGACGTGGAGCCTCCATGAAGAAGTTCGTCAATGATCCGCAGCAGTTCGTCCCGGAGATGCTCGAGGGCCTGGCGCTCGCGAACCCGGACACCCTGAAGTACGTGCCCGAGTACAACCTGATCATGCGTGCCGATGGTCCCGACCAGAACAAGGTGTCCATCGTGCAGGGCTCCGGGTCCGGGCACGAGCCGGCGCACGTGATGATCGTGGGCAAGGGCATGCTCGATGCCGCCTGCCCGGGCGACGTCTTCGCCGCGCCTCCGTTCGACTACGTGTACGAAACGACGAAGCTCATGGCCTCGCCGAAGGGCGTGCTGTTGCTGGTGAACAACTACACGGGCGACAAGATGGTGTTCGAGATGGCGCAGGAGATGTCCTCGGCCGACGGCATCGAGGTCAAGACGCTGTTCATCAACGACGACGTGTCCGTGGAGGACTCCACCTACACCATCGGACGGCGCGGGGTGGCGGGCAACTTCTTCGTCATCAAGGCCGTCGCGGCTGCGGCCGAGCGCGGGGCGGACCTCGACGAGGTCATCCGCATCGGCGAGAAGGTGAACTCGGTGACCCGCACCATGGGCGTGGCGCTCACCGCCTGCACACCTCCGGCGAAGGGGAGCCCGCTGTTCGAGCTGGGGGCGGATGAGATCGAGATGGGTGTCGGTATCCACGGTGAGCCGGGGCGGCGCAGGGCGAAGATGATGCCGGCGAACGAGATTGTCGAGGAGCTGCTCGCTCCGGTGGTGAAGGACCTGCCGTTCGGTGACGGCGACCGGGTGGCGCTCATGGTCAACGGGCTCGGTGGGACCCCGATCAGTGAGCTGTACCTGCTGTACGGGCAGGCGCACAAGCGTCTCGCTGAGCAGGGCATCACCGTGGGCCGCAGTTATGTGGGGGAGTACTGCACATCGCTGGACATGGCCGGGGCATCGATCACCCTGGTGAAGCTCGATGAGGAGATCGAGTCGCTGCTGATGGATCCTGCGGAGATTCCCATCCGGACGTTCTAGACGTTCGATGCGCGACGGCGGGCCCGGCACCTTTGGGTGGCGGGCCCGCCGTCATACTTTGTGGTGTGTTGGGGGGAGGATCGAGTCATGGAACATGACGCCCTGCCACCATCGATGATCGCGCGGCTCCTGGAAGAGATCTCGTGGGAGAAAGCAGTCAAGTACCGGCGCGGTGGCCGAGGAATGGAGAACGTCCTCACGGCGGAAGTGCTGATCGGACTGGACCTCCTGCCACGAGTTCACTTCTTTGCGCATGTCGTGAAGTCCTGCTCGGGCGCTGTCGAGGCCCGGGGGAAGTTGGTCGAGCACGTTGAGTCAGTCGAAATGTCCTTGCTGCCCGGCGATATGTCTGTGAATCCGGCTGGAGGGGCGGCGAATAAGTTCATCGTGCAGCCTGACGCGGTCATCCTGTCGCCGAACGTCTTCACTTTCGTCGAGGCGAAGCGCATCAAGACCAGCGCCTTCCAACCCGAACAGCTCGCCCAGGAGTATGTGGTGCTCATAAATAATGCTGGTGAGTGCACGCCGCTGTTGTTCCTTCTCGGCGTCCAGCCGCCCGTGTCGGTCAAGGGGCTCGGCAAGATGTCCCTCCACGATGCGATAGAGCTGCATCTTCCAGCTGTCCTTGAGCGGGCGGGCGGCATCGGGGTTTCGAAGGAAGATCTGATGTCCAGGGTCGACGATGTCGTGCGCTGGATTTCGTGGGACACCCTGGCCTCCTCGGTGAGAACCCAGATGGCGTCATTCTCTTGTGGGGACTCCAGTACTGATGCTGCTGTCCAGCGGCTGGGAAACCAGGTGACGAGTGCGATTAATTGGCACTCCTAGGGCGTTCTCCGTTCGGACCACGGGTTCCAGCGGCACTGTACGCGGCTTCGGCCAAGAGTTCGGGTGAGTCGTCTGGCCGTCTTTGCACGGGGCGCCAGCAGGATTGCTGACGAGATGAGGGTTTGGGATGGTAGGTCAATCGATGAGGGTAGAAACTCGGCCGTGGGCCTGATAGCAGTACCATATGTAGTACAACTATGGAGGGCTGGTCATGGCTATCACAGCATCCGAGGCACGTGCGCGACTGTTCCCGCTCATCGAGCAGGTCAACAACGATCATGTGCCCGTGGAGATAATCTCGAAGAAAGGCAGTGCGGTGCTGATGTCCCTCGCCGATTTCGAAGCTCTCGAGGAAACGGCATACCTGCTACGGACACCCGCCAACGCCGCACACTTGCTTGAAAGCATTGCGCAGCACAGAGCCGGGACGGCAATTGAGCGGCCTTTGGCGGAATGAACATTGCCTCCACGCTCAACGGCTGGGATGACTACCAGTACTGGATCAAGAACGACAAAGCCCTGGTGAAGCGGATCAATGTACTCATCAACGAGTGCCTCCGGACACCTTTCGAAGGAATCGGCAAGCCGGAGGCACTCAAGCACCAATTGGCCGGCTACTGGTCACGACGCATCACCGAGGAACACCGACTCGTTTACGCGGTCGAAGACGAACAAATCGTAATCATCGCGGCTAGGCACCACTACTAGTACTACAGCCGATGCCAGAACGGACTCGACGACGACATACTCGGGCGAGGTGCGGTAGCGATCGTCGGTCGTGGCGGCGTTCTCTGCCGCTTGCCGTGGCGCTGTGGCGCCGCGGCTCCGGAAGACGCAACTTCTTGGGGATACGCCCTCTAGGATCGCAGTATGGAGACTCGACGAGGCGTTTCAGAACACAATCCGCAGCTGGTCACCCTTGAGGACATCACCGTCGCCGCAGGGCGCATCCAGGACCTGGTTCTGCGCACACCGCTCATTGCGCTGCCACACCCGCAGCGGCCCGACGAGGTGCTGCACTGCAAGGCTGAATCGCTGCAGCCCACCGGTGCCTTCAAGCTCCGCGGTGCCTACAACACCATCGCCCAGGTGCTCGACCAGGCACGGGAGAACGGCGTCGTCGCGCAGTCCTCGGGCAACCACGCCCGTGCCGTCGCCTGGCTGGCACACCGGCTGGACCTGCACGCCGTCATCGTGATGCCTGACGTGACACCGCCGGCGAAGATCGCCGCCGTGCGCGCCCTCGGTGCGGAGGTGGAACTCGTGCCCGCAGCGCAGCGGGACATTCGGGCCGCGGAGTTGGCCGCCGACCGCGGCTACGTCCATGTACCCCCGTACGACGACCTTCGGATCATTGCCGGACAGGGAACGGTTGGCCTGGAGCTGTTGGAGCAGCTGCCCGGCGTCGACGTCGTCCTGGTTCCCGTCTCTGGAGGCGGACTGATCTCCGGAATCTCGACGGCGGTGAAGGCTTTGAGCCCGACGACGCGGGTCATCGGCGTCGAGCCTGAACTCGCGGCCGACGCAGCTCAAAGCCTCAGCGAAGGACGCCGGGTTTCCTGGGAACCTGAGCTGACGTACCGCACGGTTGCTGATGGGCTGCGAACTCCTGCTCTGGGCGTGCATCCGTGGGAGCACGTCCAGCGGTATGTCGATGACATCGTCACCGTATCGGAGAAGCAGATCTATGCGGCGATGCGGCATCTGGCCTTGTCCGGGCGACTTGTGGCTGAACCGTCCGGGGCCGTTGCGGCAGCGGCCTGGATGCATGATCTTGTTCCAGTCGACGGCACTGTTGCCGCCGTCGTCTCGGGGGGATCAGTGGAGCCGTCGCTCCTGGCCTCAGTTCTGCAGCAGGGAGAACCAAGCGAAGTTTTATCGAGGTAGCGGCGCGGTCGGTGGTGTGGGCGCAGGGTGATTGTTCACATACGACGTCGGGCCTTGAACGCAGCAGTGCGCGGTGTTACTCGGTGCGTTATATGCTTCGGTCACAATCACTAGTGCTGGGGCCTTGATGAATTCTTCGCAATATCCGCCTGTCCGAAACTCCGAGTCCTCGACGGGGCGGCCGAAGGCGAAGCTTTCCACGCCGATTGTGGGCGGCTTCGGATTGTTCCTCATCGTCATTGGTCTGATCACCAGTGGAATCAGCGGCGCGATCGTCATGGCGGCGCTGTTCGCGCTCCTGACAGGTCTCTACACCGTGCTGACGAACCGTCCGTCGTGGGCACGGCTCGCCGGCCGGAAGATGGGGCTCGTCACCGTCGGGGCCAGCGTTGTGGCCCTCATTGTCGGCGGCTTGATCGCTCCGCCCACGGACGACACAGTGCCGGCTGCTTTGGCCGAACAGGAGACGCGGGCAACCGTCGAGCCTTCGAAGAGTGCTTCGCCGTCGCCCACTGCAACACCGAAGCCGAGCGCGTCTCCTTCCGCCTCGCCGACCAGGACTGCGACGCCATCGGCCACCCCGGATGCCGCTCCCGCCGACGTCGATGAAGTCGTTGATATTGCGGGCGATCCGGCCGCACCGCAAAGCCAGCCCGCCTACGACACCACCGCACTCGCCCTCCTCGAAACGCTGCCTATCAAGGGCCGCGCCCCGAAGACGGGTTACGACCGCGACCAGTTCGGCCAGGCCTGGGCCGACGTCGACCACAACGGCTGCGATACCCGGAACGACATGCTGAATAGGGATCTCACGGAGATTGTCCATGCGAACTCCGTTCCCTGCAAGGTTCAGGCAGGCGTGCTGGATGACCCGTACACGGGAACGACGATCCCCTTCCTTCGGGGGCAAGAGACCAGCATCGAAGTCCAGATCGACCACATCGTGGCCCTCTCCGACGCCTGGCAGAAGGGTGCACAGCAACTTACTTTCGACCAGCGGCTTGCCTTCGCGAACGACCCACTCAACCTGCAGTCCACCGATGGACCAATCAACGGACAGAAGGGCGACGGCGACGCCGCCACCTGGCTCCCGCCGAACACGTCCTTCCGCTGCGAATACGTCGCCCGGCAAATCTCTGTCAAAGCGACCTACACCCTGTGGGTGACTCAGGCCGAGCGCGATGCGATGGTCCGGGTTCTGTCTGATTGCGACGGCTACCTGGCCCCGACCAATCAGAGTGCGCCCGTGGCAGCACCAACGGAAGAGCCGGCTCCAGCTCCGGCACCTGCGCCAGCCCCCGCACCTGCGCCAGCTCCGGCTCCAGCTCCGGCACCTGCGCCAGCCCCCGCACCTGCGCCAGCCCCCGCACCTGCGCCAGCCCCCGCACCTGCGCCAGCTCCGGCACCGGCGCCTGTCGCTCCCGTGCCGGCTCCACCTGCCCCTGCTGCCTACTACGCAAACTGCACAGCGGCCCGGGCCGCCGGTGCTGCGCCCGTCATCATCGGCCAGCCAGGATATGGAACACATCTTGATCGCGACGGCGACGGCAGGGGCTGTGAGTAGTTACGTCGCCAGGAGGAAGGCATAGCGACGGAGTCGGTTGAGTAGCGGCTCCACCGGGAAAGAAGGAAGGACGGCAAACCGCCCACGAGCGGACGTCATCGTGTTGGTGCCGTAATCGGCAAGAAACCGTCAGCGGCTCACGAGTTCGAAGGGTGAGGACGCAGCTCCGCTCCAACGGAACAGGTCGAGGACTGCGGTCTGCCGCGTTCCGCCCTCCTGCAGGACGCGACCCTGCGTGGCGATGTAGAAGTAGCCATTGCCGAGGGACTCGAGTCCGACGTCGGCGGTGAAGTTCCAGCCGCGGATGCCGGTCGCCTCGTGCTTGAGGCCCTGTTGGAGGAGTGGTAGGAGCAGGCCTTCCTCCGTGGTCTGCTGGCCCGAGATGACGCCGCGTCGGGGAGTGGCTGATCCGTCGATGGCGAACAGCGAGTAGTTGGGAAATTGTTGTTTTTTGCCCTTGTAGACGCCGAGGAGCCAGTTGCCCGTGTGCGGGTCATACTTTAGGTTCTGCACGCCGTAGGTGGTGTTGCCCGTGTAGACGAAGTACTTGCCGTCGTCGCTGGCCGGTCCGCTCGTGTGGGGCGCGGATTGGGTAAGTGGCTGCTCGTAACTGCTCCAGCGCGTCGCGTCGTACTGCAGGATCACCTGATGGTCGTTGTCGCTGCGTTCAGTGTCGGAGTAGATGCCGTAAGCGACGGACAGCATCTGCCTGCCGTTCTGCCTGCCGAAGGCGGGGCCGAAGGAGACGCCGTCGATCCCGCTGCTGCCGTACCTGTGGTTCGGGGTATCGGCCGTGAAGTCCCGGGCCACCTCCTCAAGATAGACAGTGGTGACGATGCCGTCCTTCTCGGCATTCATGTCCATCCCGTTGATCCGATCACCGTCGAAAATGGCGATGTAGAAAGAATTAGCTGCCTTGTATTCGAGCGATCCGTAAACGCGACCGTCCTCCTCGTTGAAGGCGAGATCGCCGAGGTGTCCGGTGATCCCGGTGACGGTGCCGAGGACGTTGCCGTCGAGATCGGTCTTCACGAGCATCGAGGTGAAGGAGTAGTAGACAACTTCCTTCCTCGGATCGACGGCGATGCCCTGGATGTGTCCGGCGGCCCAGGCTCCGCCATCGATGGTCTGCGGGAAGTCGACGACGGAGGGCTTGGTAGTACCCCGAAGCAGATAGGGGGACAACAGGACGGCGATGGCTTGGATCAGCGGTTTCACAAACGCTCCTCATGCGACAGCGGTGGCCGGTTCCCACGATGCTGGGGCAGGGTCACGGCATCGTGGCCGTTGTCCGACGGGGAGTTGAACATTCCGAGAAAGGCGTCCTTCGGGAGGTAAGCTCCGGAGGGTTGCTCCGCCGGGCGACGCCGGTCAGCTCAGGGGGAACAGTGCAGGGTCTCAACTTCACCGCGATCGATTTCGAGACCGCGAACAGCAAACGCGGGTCGGCCTGCGCGGTCGGTCTGGCGAAGGTGCAGGGCGGGAGCGTGGTCGAGACACAGTCTTGGCTCATTCGGCCGCCCGTCGCCGTAAGCCACTTCGATTCCAGGAACATCGCGGTGCACGGCATCCGGGCGAGCGACGTCACGGGTGCCGCCAACTGGGAAGCAAGCCTGCGCCGCATCCTCGACTTCGTGGAAACCGACGTCCTCGTTGCCCATAACGCTTCCTTCGACCGCTCCGTTCTCCGCGGCGCGTGCTCAGAATCCGGACTTCAGGTGCCGGACCTGACTTTCCACTGCTCCCTGAATCTCGCGCGTCGTCTGCTCAACCTCGAAGTGAACAAGCTGCCCTTCGTGGCCAGAGCACTCGGACTGGGTGCATTCAAGCACCACGACGCCGGCAATGACGCGGAGGTCTGCGCACAGGCGGTTGTCGCGATGGCGCGCGCTCAGGCGCTCCACTCCCTCGATCTCCTGTGGCCGGCAGTCCGGTCCTCGTCGACAGCGGGATCGCATCGCTACCGCCGCGGGAAGTAGGCCCGGTGCATCAGCTCAGGATGTCCTTCGTGCTGAACCGGCCGTACGCCAGCGACCCGAACACCGCGATGTAGCCGAACTGCAGCAGCGCGTTGTCCCCGAACGAACCCCACGCGATCGGCTGCCGCAGGAAGTCCCCGAACCCGAGCCAATAGTGCGTGAACAGCCAGGGGTGCAGCCACTCCAGTTGGGGCAGCGCACCGAGGATCTGCGAGACTGCCGCAAGCGCCGCCGTCGCCGCCATTGCCCCCACCGGAACCGTGGTAAGCGTCGAAATGAAGAGCCCGATCGCGCTGAGTCCCATCAGCGACATCGTCACGTAGCCGGCAAGCAGCAGCAGCCTACCGAAGTAGCCGCCGATTCCGATGGTGTCCCCGGACAGCAGCGTCACCGGCCCGATCGGGAACAGTGCCGCACCGATCAGTGCACCCACGGTGACGATGACGAGCGCGGCGACCAGACAGAACAGTGCCGCGCCCGCGTACTTCACGAGCAGCAGCCGGATGCGTCCGGCGGGCGCCACCAGTAGGTAGCGGAGGGTGCCGAGATTCGCCTCACCGGCAATGGTGTCCCCGGCAACGACGCCGACGGTCAGCGGCAGGAACAGCGGAATGGACACCGTTAGCGCCGTGAGCGAGACGAACAAGCCGTTCTGCGTGATGCTGTCGAGGAAGGCGGGCCCGCGGCCAGGGCTCGGTCCGTCGGAGGACAGGCGGATGACCACAGCGATGAGCACGGGGATCGCGGCGAGAGCCACCAGCATCGCCCAGGTACGACGACGTCGGAAGAGTACTCCGATCTCGGAGGCGAGCAGTGCCCACCCGGCGAAGGGACGGGCCGCATTGGCGCCGTCGTCCGCTCGTTCCGCGACAGGCATAGCGGCCGGCGCCTCGGCCGGCGCGTGGTGCACCGATTCAGCCGGCAACGTCGAACCCCTCTCCGGTCAGGGCCACGAAGCGTTCCTCAAGGGAGGCACCGCTGATCGAAAATCCACGGACGCGGACTTCGGCGTGGACGAGCGCCGCGTTGACCGTTTCCGCCTGAAGGTCGGGACGGGTGAGGTCGGCGGTGACGACGTCGTCCTGTCCGCCGTCCTCGGGCGTGAGCCCCAGCCCGGTAAGGACGCGGCGGGCGGCGCCGGGATCAGGGGTGAGGACGCGCACGCGGGCGGTGCCCTGGGCACGCAGCTCGTCGAGCGTGCCCTGGGCCACGAGGCGTCCGGCGCTCATGACCGCGATCTCGGTGCACATCTGCTCCACCTCGGCGAGGAGGTGGCTGGAAACGAAGACGGTGGTGCCGCCGTCGGCCAGCGAGCGGATCAGGCTGCGCACCTCGCGCGTTCCCTGCGGGTCGAGGCCGTTGCTCGGTTCGTCGAGGATGAGCAAGTCGCGCGGGGTGAGGAGTGCGTTGGCGATGCCGAGGCGCTGCTTCATGCCGAGTGAGTAGGCGTGGGCGGGTTTGCGGGCTGCGTGGCTGAGTCCCACGCGGTCGAGGGCGGCGTCCACGCGCCGGTTGCGGGTGGCGGGGGAGGTGTGGCGGTCGGCGGAGTCGAACCGCTGCAGGTTCGCGCGTCCAGACAGGAAGGGGTAGATGGCGGGCCCTTCGACGAGGGCGCCGACGCGGGGGAGGACGTCGCGGGAGGACGTCGGCATCGCACCGCCGAGCAGTTGGATCTCGCCGCTCGATGCCGAGGCGAGCCCGAGCAGCATGCGGATGGTCGTCGTCTTGCCCGAACCGTTCGGCCCTAGAAAGCCGAAGACCGAGCCACTCGGGACCCTCAGGCCGACGTCGTCGACCGCACGCTGGCGGCCGAACGTCTTGGTAAGCCCGCGGGTCTCGATCGCGAGTTCGCCGGCAGCAAAGCTCACCTGGCGGACTGCGGACGACGGCGGCCCACATGCGCCGTCGATCGGGTGATTCGAGCCTGGGTCGCTATCGGCTCGGTCACTGCTGCGCGGCTGCGATCAGCTGGTCGGCGCTGACGGCACCTGCGAGGACGCGTCCGTCGTCGGTGATCAGCACGGACACCAGGGCTGTCTCCAGGACGCGGCCGCCGTCGACCTGCGTCAGCGCCTGTTCGAGGAGGGCCTGGGCTTCGGCTGAGTCTCCACCGCGTGAGCTGTCCACCGAACCGGCGTCGTCGCCCGCATCCATGTCTCCGTCCAACAGGCCTGACGCAGATCCTGCGGGGAGAACGACGATCGTGCTCCAGCCCTCACCGAGAACGATCGGCTTGCGATCCGCGTACCCGGCGTCACTGTGCATCGGTGCGTCACCGTGTTGCGGCGCGGCGAATGTGTCGTCGTGTTCCTCGATGGGCACTTCGGTCACCGTGGCTTCGGGCGGGGGAGTGAACTCGAACAGGCTGTCCGCCGGCTCATTGAAGTCGATGCTGGAGAACTCGACCGAGAAAGCCGGGACCTCCTGGCCTTCCGCAGCGATAGTGAAGCCGAGGGGCAAACCGGTCTCGGCATCTACGGTCAGCGACACGGCTCCGACGAGGGTGTCCTCGGCTCTGGGAGTTAGGACCAGCTCGTAGGCGTCCCGGCCGGCGACGCGCGCATTGTCTCCCACCGTGACCTCCGTGGAGGAGTCGATGATGGCGAGGAACTTCTCGGCGAGGGCTGCGGGGGTGTGTGCTGAGCTGGGGATCGAGTGCGCAGGCGATTCCTCATGCTCGGGAAGGACGGCGTGCGTCGCTTCCTTGGCCCGCGAGTCGTAGAGCCAGACCTCGTCGTCGTTCACGATGACGTCACGCTGCGCCAGCTGATCCATCACCTGGAGGCGGGCCTTGTCCGTGCCGTCGATGTGGACCTGGGCGGTATGTGAACCGGTGAGCAGTTCCAGGGCGGCCGAAGTGCCATCGGTGCCGCCACCGCTGTGCGGGGACGTCATTCCCTGGAGCTCGGGAAGGCCGAGTTCGGAGGACTGCTCAAGGGTGCCGGAATAGGCACTGTCGGAGCTCTCGGCGACCAGTTCCAGCAGTTCCTGGGCGGTCTTGTCCGGAAGCTGCGGGCTGGCGCCCGCGGTGGTGGGACCGGCGATCGTCGCGGTGAGGATGACCGCCGGAACAATGCCGGCGGGAAGCCATCGCAGCCACTTCTTGTTCATGGTTCTTGCCTTCCGGAGGAATCCTGCCCAGCGCTGGTATCAACGGTACTCCTGCTAGCTGGGAGGAATCTTGGGATTCACCCGCTGAGGTGGCCATAGGATAAGCGGCCAACAACCTGTCCCTTACCATCGGTTAGGCGCGCAACCGATGGTAAGGGACAGTGCACGACGGCGCCAATCAGGGTAAGGACGGAGTCGACGGCTCCCAGTGTTCGGCTCCCGCGAAAGCCTGCGCGAACTCCGGGCCGCCCGCATCGCTCAGGAGCGCCGAGTCCCCGACGACGACGAGCAGACAGCGTGCGCGTGACAGCCCGACGTACAGCTGCTCGGCAGCGCGGTCCTGCTCCTTGAACCCGTCGACGCAGAGGACGACCACGGACCGTTCAAGGCCCTTGAAGCCCAGCACATGACCGTAGAACTCGGCTTCGTTGGCATGGAAGTCGCGCCAGTATTCCTGGGTGGCATCCCGATCGAAGTAGTCCTGGTGCACCGGATGCCGGTGCCGGGTAGTGAGCAACGCGATCTGGTTGCTCTCCCACCCCTCCACGATCAGGGCGTCCATGCAGTCGCCGGCGACATCGGCTGCGTCCTCGGTGGCGCATTCGACGCGGCGAACCGGCAGCCCTGTTCCACCGCGCGGCGTGAAGTGTTCACCGGCGAAGACCTTGAAGGTGTCGGCAATTCGACGGGTGTTGCGGAGGTTGTCGTCGATATGGATGGGCACCAGGTCAGCCGTGGGACCGTGAACGAGGTCAGCGGTTGCTCCACCCCAGCGGCGATACACGTCCTGCCGGTCGTCCATGAAGGCATACACCTGTCCGGCGGAGGGATCCTTCAGGCAGGCGAGCAGCGCCTCCCACCACAGCGGGGCGAAGTCCTGTGCTTCGTCCACGATCACGGCGTCGAACTTCTGCCCGTATTCCAGACCGGCCGCCTTCTGCTGGAGCAGCCGCGGCATTTCCTCGTCGAAGTAGGTCTGTCCGCTGCCGTCGGGAACCCCGAGGGAACGGACGTACTCATGGAATTCACCGGTGAAGGCGGGTTTGGCGGAACGCCAGGTGCCCACCTGATTCTGCAGGTGCTGGCCGAGGCCCTTGTTGTAGCAGAAGAGCCCGACGCGCAGGCCCTGCCTGGTCAGTTGGCGCGCCTTCTCCACGGCCAGCCAGGTCTTTCCGCTGCCCGCTCCGCCGGTGAACCGGATGCGGGGGAGTGCGCGGGTCGAGGTCAGCAGCACCTTCTGGCGTTCCGTCAGGTGATTCTGCGCATCTTCGAGCTCGCGCGGGTTCAGGTCGGGATTCGTCGCGGGTTCGAGGTGGCCCTCGAGCCGGGCGGTGATGCGGTGCAGATACGCCGGCGCCAGTGAGGATGCACCGCCGCCCTCGGTCTCGATGGCGGAACGGATCTTCTCGGCGGGCGACTGCAAATCACCCGAATCGAGGATGAGGGAACGCGGACAGCCGGAGAGCGTCCAGTCGGCCGGCACCGTTGTGTACGGCAGGCAGACCAGGTAGGCGAAGCGACTGGTCAGGGCTGTGCCGATCTGGTTCCCGATCCAGGACTTGAACGCGTGCAGCGAACCCTGCGACTGGGCAACCGGACTCTGGATGTTGTGCCGGCCGCTCCGATCGGACTGGTACCACTGCCCACGCTCGATCCCCACCTGCCCGCCCTTCACTTCAATGGCGGCGAGACCGACACCTGGCCAGAGAACGAGCAGGTCGATCTCGTGCTCAGCGCTGCCATTCCGGACCTGCACCGAATGGGCCAGTATGACGTCGTCGGGCAGGCATGCGCGGAGCTTTTCCCAAACGGCGCGTTCCGCCGCGTGACCGTCTCCAAAGTCCGGTTCCTCCGGGATGCAGTACATATGATTCCCCTTCGATGCTGGCGCCGCGTTCCTGCGGAGTGAGGTGGTTTACGGGCGATTCAGGCCTGGACGGTACCCAGCCCGATGAACGCGCCCAGCTCCTCCAGGCTCGAGGGGCGGGTCGGCATGTAGTTGGTCAGTTCCCGCGAACGAATGACGACGGCGCGCCACTGACCGCGCGAGATGGCGACGTTGATGCGGTTGCGGTTCAGAAGAAAGTCCATGCCGCGTGGCGCTTCCGACACCGCCGAGCAGGCCATGGAGACGAGCACCACCGGCGCCTCCTGTCCCTGGAACTTGTCCACCGTCCCGACCCGGACGTCAGAAAGGTCAGCCTCCTCGAGCGCGTTGCGGATTTTCTGCACCTGGGCGTTGTAGGCAGCGACCACCAAGAGGTCGGTCTGGACGAGGGGACGGGCGGGCTTGCCTCCGCCGGGGTGCCAGGTCAATCCAAGGTGTTTCTGCGCCTGCTCGACGACCTCCGCGGCTTCCTCCTCGGACGCAACCGCGTTCCCGGTGTGATCGACGAGGACGACGTCGACTCCCGCCGGCACTCCGGCCAGTTGCCGGTCAGCAGCTACGGGCGCGGATTCGAGCTTGCCGTCGTAGCTCAGGCGGGACACGACATCGCAGAGTTCCGGATGCATGCGCCAGGAGTCGGCCAGAAAGTAACCCAGTTCCGCAGGGAGGGTGGCATGGCCGGCAGATAACCAGCCCAGCGCCGATTCGTCCACCGGCTCGGGGTGCGAGCCCTGGGTCACCTGCGGCAACTGCTGGGGGTCGCCCAGCAGCAGGAGGCGTTTCGCGGCCCGGGAGACGGCGAGCGTGTGGGCGAGCGAGTACTGGCCGGCTTCGTCGATCACCAGGAGATCTAGCGAGTCCGGCGGGACGTGCTTGCCGGTCAGCACCCACGCGGTGCCGCCGATGAGGCATCCGTCGTCGCCCGCGAGCAGGGTGCCGATGCCGGTGTCCGAGGTATGAACCCATGGAACGTCGTGCGGCGTCGCCAGTTTCTTGGCGACGCACTGCGGATCAACACCTGATGCGATGGCGGTTCGGAGGAGATTCTCGACGACGGCATGTGACTGCCCCACCACCCCGACCTTCCACCCTCTGGCGACGAGCCGGGCGATGACGTGCGAGCCGACATAGGTCTTCCCCGTTCCGGGTGGCCCCTGGATCGCGAGGTAGGAGCGGTCGAGATTCAGGACGGCCTCGGTGATGGCCGAGATGTAGTCGGGCTGACCGGCGTCGTCGTGCACGACGGCGGGGAGCGCGTCCAGGGTTGCCAACCGCGGGCTGGACTTGCAGAGGATGTCGAGGCCGGGATGGGAGGGCAGGGACGGCACGCTCGCGCCGACGGTGCTCGCGAGTTCAGCAAGGGCCGCTTCGATGCTCACGGTGCGGAGCGGCTTGTCCGGCGTCAGGGCGAAGGGCAACTGGGCGTAGGGCGGGATTCTTCCCGTGGACTTCTCCGTGATCGTGATCAGGGTCCTGCCGGGCAGTTCCGGGTCGGCTTCGACCAACTCGACGACCGTTTCGAAGCAGCCACCGCGTGACAGGGGATCACCGGCCAGATCCTCCATCCCTTCGGGCACAGGAGCGCTGAACATGCGGAACCATCTGGAGCCCGGGCGGAAGTCGGAGCCTTCACCCATGGTGCCGCGCAACGTCACGACCCGGGACTCCAACTTTCCCGTGGGCGTAGCTTTGGCCCATTCCTTCACCACCGTTCCGGATTCGACGAGGAAGACGTCCCGTTTCTCGGCCCAGCTGTCTCCGTCCGAACCGAGCCGGTCGAAGTGCTCCCACCAGAACTGCTTCCGCTCACGGCGGTGATAGCCGGTGGCGGCGGCCACCATCGCGATCGCCTGTTCCTCCGGAGTCAGCGCTCGATCCGCGGGGAGTTGGGCGAGGAACTCCCGGAGACGGACTTCTTCCGGGGTTGGTTCATCCGGTGCCTTCGCCTCCGGACCGTCATCCCCACCCTCATCGGGCGGTCGGCGCTCGGTTCCCGACGCCGTCGTTCCCTTGGCGCTGCCCAGCTGCAGGAGCCAGTCGCGCAGACGCAGCGTGGAGAGACAGTCGTACTCGTTGTAGTCGGCGATGGAAGCGAGGATGGACGCGGCCTCTGCGGAGTCACCGTCGTCCCGTGCCGCGCAGTACTTGGCGTAGGCGACGACGGAGGCGCCGGCGTCGGTGACGTCCCCGGAGCGGGGATGATCCCCCATGTAGAGGGGCTCCAGCTCCTTGAGGGAATAGGACGCTGCGGAAACGCGGAGGGAGTGCCGCACCGTGGCGTAGAGGTCCACGAGGAGTCCGGTGCGGAGCCAATGGTCGACGATGTCCTCACCGGCGGCGTGGCGGAGCGAGAGGTTTCGGAGCGCTGTCTTCTCGTAGGGCGCGTAGTGATAGACGTGCATGTCGGGGTGGGCGGCCCGGCGCTTCTCGACGTACTCCAGGAATTCGAGGAAGACCTGCCGCTCGGCAGCGCGGGAGTGGGCCCAGAACGGCCGGAAGGCGGGCACTGACCCCTGCTCCGGTGCTTCGATCACTCCGAAAAGGTATTCGAGCCCCCAGGTTCGGGTGGCCGGGTCCTGCCAGAGAGGGTCCCCTTCGAAGTCGAAGAAGATGTCTCCGGGGCTTGAACCGGGAATGGTCGCCAGCGTGTGATCAGCGAGCACCTTGTAGCTGAGGGTGTGCTCGATGTCGTTCTTGAGGAACGTGCGGGAGCCGTCCGTTTCCCCGGAGTCCGTCTGCATCCGGGCCTGGTCCCTCAACCGTACGAGGGGGCCTTTGGCTCTGCCGTCGGGCAGCTGGGCGAGTGCATCGATCGTGGTGATGCCATCCTTCAGCAACTTCTTCCGCTGCGCACCGGTCATTCCCGCGACCATCAACAGGTCACGATGGTCCACCACCTGTCCGGCGCAGTAGTCACAACGGCCGCAGGAAGTGATCCCCGCCTGTTGCCACTGGACCGGTGCATCCTCGGCGCGGTGTTCGGCGGTCAGTGCGCGGAACCGGTCTCGTCGCTCGCGGTAGACCGGCAGGAGGTCGGTCAGGGAATGGACGCTGCGCTCGAGGTTACCCAGGACGAGGGTGACGTGGGGAGCGGGATCGAATCCAAGTTGCACGAGTTGGTCGCCGTAGGCGGCCAGCTGCAGCAGGGCTCCTACCTTGGCGTGCCGGGCCAGTTTGGTGTCCCAGACGGCGTACCGCCCGGCTGCTTCCTCGCCGGGCGATTGCTTGACGAGGAAATCCGCGTAACCGAGGAACTCACCATCGAAGAACGTCGCCTGGAAGACGACGTCGGCGCCCGCGGCGAGGGCCCGGGCGGTCTCCTCGTGCTTGGTGGCCAGACCTTCGCGGTCCAGGGTTCCGCGGTCCACCTGGTAGACGCCGGTCGCCCGGTCCGCATCCCACGGCCCGTACTGCGTGATCAGATCCCCGAGGACCTTGTTCTCATGGATGTCGCCGAGCGCGCCCGCACGCAGCTGCATCTCGTCGTCGTTGAACGTGGCCTTGGGGAAGCGGCCCAGCTTCTCATCGAGGATCCGCAGGGTGCGGTATTCGCACTCGCTGGCAGCGACCAGATCCGTCGCGGAGAAGATCAGGTCCTTCGGCGTTCCGGGCGTGAGCGGGTCGAGCAGGAACATCGTGCCCCCAGGAGCAACGTTGGCGCTGGGCGGATCCCGGGCGCTGGTTCGAATGTAGCAAGGAGGACGGACATGTTCGGCGGGGCTCGCTCGGAAGGCGGCCCCCGCTATGTCGCAGCACCGGCGCCGCAAGGATTCAATCGACGGACGTCGTCGGGGCGCCTTCACCGGGCCTGCCGTTCCACTCCTTCCACGTGAGGCTCGCGTGCCGACAATGGGTTGGCGGCGAGCGAAGTGACAAAAAACGCTCAGCGGAGGTTTCCTGTCCGTTGTCGGAGCGACGGCATAGGGTGGGCGAATGAGCACCAAAGAGCGAGGGACGACGCGCCAGCGACTCCGCGACTGCCCCATTTGCGGGAGCAATTCGTGGCCGATTGCCTATGGCATGATGACCTCCGATGCGCAAGAAAAGTCACCTCAAACGATCTTCGCCGGATGCTACATCACTTCGGAGCAGCGGGTGTACCCGAGGACCGGGCGGGTCGAGTACGGCGTTCCGCAGTGGGCATGCCAGAACGCCGAGTGCAGCCACGAGTGGTGGTGATTTGCTGTGACCGGATTCCTTGTTCGATCGCCCGGCGGAAAATGGTTCGAGCCCTCCGAAAAGGGTTACGGACGGGAGGCCGATCTACAGCAGATTCTCGCTGAGCACCCCCAACTCATCCCGAGTGTCACCGATGGCGCAATCGCCTGCCGCGAATTCCAATCAGGTGCTGGTCCTGCGGATCTCGTCGTCGTGGGTCCCGAAGGTGACGTGACCCTGGTGGAGTGCAAGCTCGCGTCGAACCGTCAGATACGCAGGGAGATCGTGGGCCAGATGTTCGATTACGCATCGGCCCTGTGGCACATGGAGATCGACATCTTCGATCGCCAATGGCAGACGCGGACGGGCATGGCGCTGAAGGACAGTTTTCCCGGTGCCTTAGGGATTCAGGACGTCATTGCCGAGAATCTGCAATCAGGCCGGTTCAAGATAGTGCTCGCAGTCGACGAGATCAACGCGGACCTGAAGCGGATGGTCGAGTACCTGAACGCAATGTCGGGGCCCGAAACCTCAGTCATTGCTGTCGAGTACACCAGACTTTTCAGCAATGATGTCGAAATCCTGATGCCGCGGATTTACGGGCAAGAGCTCGCAGAGGCGAAAGTCGCAGCGAACACCAGGGCCCGTGAAAGCTGGACCCTTGAACAGTGCCGTGACTGGATCAGCATCAACGATGCAACCAACCTGAGTAGATTCGACCTCCTCATCGCCGAAGCATCAAAGGCGAATATCCCGTTCGTTGGATCACCGGTGCGGACCAAGGGGATTCCGGCGGGTGGTCTTCGCATTTTCGTGAATGGAACGGTCGCTGGATCTATTTATCTTTACCACTACGGCGGACGGTCGACCTCCCTCGAGGTGAGTCTCACCAAGGTGCCGACAGCGTTGCACGGCGTGGAGGCCGGGCTGGGGCGGATGAACGTTTTCCTTGAAACTTTGACCAGAATTCCCGAGTTCGAACGCACATCGCTGGTCCTGCGCGAATCAGGTTGGTCGAAGCGGCCGAATGTGCCACTCGGAGAAATCCCGCTCGGAAGCATTCCGGAGCTTGTCGCTGCCCTTCACCAGCTCTCGATCTAGCTGGAGCCCGCAGACGCGCTCCAGGTTGACAGGCTCAAGACCCGTCCGGCACCGCGGCGGGAGATGCTTCCCCGAAGGGCGATACGCCGTCGTCCGCATGCAGTGCCTTCTCCATTCGGAAGGCGATCAGCGCCGCCCCGGCACCCGACGCCGCCAGGACTGCAGCCAGACCCCAGCCGACCGCCGGGTTGAAGCGGGAGAAGATAATGCCGAACAGCAGCGGGCCCAGCGTGCCGCCGATGTAGGTTCCACTCTGCGTGATCCCGGTGGCCTGCGCAGTGAACGGGTGCGCGGTCTTCGACACCACGTAGTGCACCAGTCCGTTCCATCCCCAACCGAAGCCGAAGGCCACCACGCACCCTCCGGCATAGGCCACCGGGTGGCCGGTTGCCATGCCGATGAGGCCTCCGCAACCGGCCGCCATCATGAGGGCCACGGTCGCCATCGAGCCGCCGATGCCGCGATCTGCGGCGATACCCACGAGCGGCCGCGCAAGGATTCCCGCAACGCTCGCCGCACCGAGCAGCAGGCCGGCCACGGCCGGATCGAACCCGGCCTCGACGGCGGAGACCACGGTGAAAGCTCCGACGACATTCGCCTGTGCTGATCCAAGCCCACCGGCCACCGCGGTGGCCAGCAGGAAGGGCCGGAGCCTGCGGGGGAGAGCGGCCCGGGACGGCTTGACGGTTGGCGTCGCACTCTTCGGCGTGCGGCGGGGCAGCAGACGGAGCAGGACGGGGACGAAGAGCGCCGCGAAAAGCGCCGCCGCAGCGAACGTCCACTGCCAGCCGACCGTGAGGGCGAAGATCGGCACGGACAGTCCGGCGGTCAGGGTGGCCGCCGGAATGGCTGCCTGCTTGAGCCCGAAAGCGAAGGCACGGTTCCGGATTCCCACCTGGTCCACGATCAGGCCGTTCGAGAGCGGATGGATCAGCGCGTTCGCCGCACCGGCGATACTGAGCCAGAGGATCAGCCACGGCCAGTGCGGAGTGAGCACAGCGATTCCGAGGAGCGACGTCAGCCCGAGGCCGACGGCAAGCGGCATCCCCCTGCGCATTCCCAACCCGCTCGCAACATAACCCGCCGGTGCGGACAGGAGTGCGGAAACCGCCCAGAACGCGGCCACCGCCGCACCGAGGGCCGACGCCGTCATGCCAAGGTCCGCTTCGAGCTGCACGGCAAGTCCGCCGACCAGGAAGACCGGGAGTACCGCGACCACGGTGGTCAGTGCCGCCATCGCGGTGGCGCGCTGCCCCGGACGGGTTCTGGACCGCCGATTCTCTCCGGCCGATGCCGGCTTCACGGCTCCGGTCGAGACTGCGGGGCGGAGACCTCACCATTCGAAAAGTCGTCGTGCCCAAGGAGCGGGCGGCCGCCTGTGCGGACGTGCGCCAAAAGACCGCCGGCACCGAGGATCTCCCGCTCGCCCGGCGAAAAGTCCAGGCCGAGCGTCAGCTGAGCCCCGCCGTCGACGTCGGCCGTCACTGAGGTATCTCCGTCAGCCAGTGCCGATCGCAGCCCCGGGATCACCCATCGTTGACCGACGAAGCAGTCAGCCTCGCGCGGTAGCACCAGGGGGACAATACCGGCGGCGATGAGGTTTCGGCGGTGGATCCGGGCGTAGCTGCGCGCGGCGACGACACGGATGCCGAGGTAGAGGGGGATCAGCGCGGCGTGTTCGCGGGAGGAGCCCTGCCCGTAGTTCTCGCCGCCGACGATAATGCCGCCGCCCCACTCGGTGGCACGGGCGTGGAACTCCGGATCCAGCCGTCGGAACATGAACTTTGCACAGACAGCGATGTTGGACCAGACCGACATGGCGATGGCGCCGTCGGGCGCCATGTCACCGGTGGAGATGTCGTCCCCCGTGACGATCAGGACGCGGGCATCAAGTCCGACAGGCAACGGGTCAGGCAGCGGCGGCGGAACCAGGTTGGGCCCGCGTTCGATCTCGATGCCCCGGCGCTTCTCCTCGGGCAGGACGCCGGCGATGTGCAGGTCGTGGATGCCGGGATGGGGCGGCGCGGCGGGCCGCAGCGGTCCGACAGAAACGCCGGAGGCATCGACGATCGCCCCCTCGAGGGCGCTGGCAGCGGCGGTCGACGGCGAGCACAGGTACACGCTGTCCTCTGCCGTTCCGCTGCGGCCCGGGAAATTGCGGTTGAACGTCCTCAGTGAAGGAGCGCCCTGTGTGGGGGCCTGGCCGATCCCGACACAGGGCCCGCACACCGGCTCGAGCATCCGCGCGCCGGCCTGCATCAGGTCCTCGTACACACCGGACGCAATGATGGTCTGCAGGATCTGCCGCGACCCCGGCGTGACGGTCAGCTGGACCGCCGGATGCACCGAGTGACCCTTGAGGATGGCGGCGACGGTGGCCAGATCCTCATAGGAACTGTTGACGGAGGACCCCACGCACACCTGCACCACCTCGGTGCGCGGCAGGTCGGCAACCGGCTGCACGTTGCCGGGCGAGTGCGGGAGCGCCACCAGTGGTACCAGGGTCGACAGGTCGAGGTGCTCGATGTCGTCGTATTCGGCCCCGCTGTCGGCGGCAAGCGGGCGGTAGTCCGCCTCACGGTCCTGAGCCTGCAGCCAGCGAAGGGTCTGCTCATCGGACGGGAAGACGGCCGTCGATGCCCCGGTCTCGACGATCATGTTGCAGATGGTGGCCCGGGCGGAAATGGCGAGCGAGGCCACCCCTTCACCGAAGAACTCGAAGACCTTGCCCCGGCCGCCGCGGACGCCGTGGCGGCGCAGCAGCTCCAGCACCACGTCCTTGGCCTCGGCAACGCCGCCGAGCCGTCCGGTGAGCTCGACCCCGACGACGGCCGGGCAGACGAAGTCGAAGCCGTAGCCGGCCATGGCCACGGCTACCTCCAACCCACCGGCCCCCAGTGCGAACATGCCGAGCGCGCCCGCGGTGGAGGTATGGGAGTCCGCGCCGACGAGTACGCCACCCGGGCGGGCGAAGTGTTCAAGATGGATGTAATGGGAAATGCCGTGGCCCGCGGGGGAGTAGCGAAGTCCGTAGCGGGCCGAGAAGGTCCGCAGGTAGTGGTGGTCCTGCATGTTCTTGTCATCGATCTGCAGGACGTTGTGGTCCACGTACATCACAGCGAGCGGCACGGCGATCGACTCCACACCGAGCATCTCGAACTGCATCGCCGCCATGGTGCCGGTGGCATCCTCGATGAGCACCTGGTCCACGCGGACGGTGATGTCGCTGCCCGGGGTGAGCCGGCCGGAGGCCAGATGCTCGGCCAGGAGTTTATGGGTCAGGTTGGCCACTGTGCTGTGCCTCTTCCGCTGTTTTGCTGGTGTTCACGGCACTGCGGCCAGTCCCGGGGAAAGACTGGCCGCAGTGCGATGGGGCAGGATCCTAGTCGACGAACTCGTTGGTGTACGTCTCCGCGAGATCGATGTCAGCCTCGCCGACCTCAGGGTTGGCGATCCGCTGCGTCTTCAGCACGGCCTCGGCGCCGACTTCCGTGAAGGCACCGTCCGTGCTGAGCGTCTTCTTCAGTTCCTCGATCACGGCCGCGTACTGGGCAGGGTCCCCGCCCGCGAAGGTCTCGGGCATTTCCGCAGCGATTTCCTCGCCGGAGTGCTCGGCGATGTAGTCGAGCGTCCTCGTGATCGCGGTGGCCAGCTTCTCGGCCGTTTCCGGATTCTGTTCGAGCCAGTCGGCAGTGGCATAGAGGCTCGACGACGGCCACGCTTCGGCGTCGAAGACCTCCTTCAGCCCTTCCAGCGTGCGGACATCCTCGATGATGGTGGGTTCCGTCCCGAGGCGCTTGCCCAGCACGGTGATGTCCGGCTCGAGCATGACGGCGGCATCGACCTGGCCCTGCTCGACGGCGGCGACGGCGGACGAACCGGCCCCGATGGCCGAGACGGCGGCGGCGTCGATCTCCATGCCGTTCTGCGACAGCAGGTACTTGACGAACATGTCGGTGGAGGATCCCGGTGAGGTGACGCCCACGTTCTTGCCCTCGAGGTCGGCGACGGTCTTGATGGTGTCCTTGTTCTTCTCGGAGACCACGAGGGCGAGACCGGAGGACAGGTTCATGTTGACGAAGGCCTTGACGGGCTGGTTCTTCGCCTGCATCTGGATAGTGTGCTCGTAGTACCCGCTGGTGACGTCGGTGCTGCCGCCGATCATCGCCGTCAGCGCCTTGGACCCGCCCTGCAGGTCCTGGAGGTCGACGTCCAGACCTTCCTCCTCGTAGTAGCCGAGCTCGTTGGCCAGCGTGGTGGGGAGGTAGGTCAGGAGGGTCTGGCCGCCGACGCCGATGGTGACAGTCTCACCTTCGCCACCGCCGCCGCCCCCGCTGCCCTCCTGGCCCGGCGGGGCCGCCTCGGGAGCGCCGCAGGAAGTAATGGCCAGGGCCAACCCGGCAAGCAGTGCAGAAGCCTGCACCCCTCTGGTGCGGCGGCGTCGCCGGCTGTCGATGATGTTCATGGAATTCCCTTTCAGGTGGAAATGGTGGAGGAGCGGGATGCGACGGGTGGATCTAGCCGGACTGATTGGGGCGCCACCGAAGGAGGTGCCGTTCCACCCGGTTGACGAGGATGTCGATGATCAGCACCACGATCATGAGGATGAACATGCCCGCGAAGACGCCCTCGGTGTCGAAGACTCCCTGGGCCTGGGCGATGGCGTACCCGACGCCGGCGGACGCGCCGAGGTACTCACCCACGACGGCACCCGTGATCGCGAAGCCCACGCTGATGTGCAGGCTCGAGAAGATCCAGGTCAGTGCGCTCGGAATGAATACGTGGCGCAGAAGTTGCCTTTCGGTCGCTCCGAGCATCTTCGCGTTGTCCACGAGGACGCGGTCGACGCTCTTGACCCCTTCGAGCGTGTTGAAGAAGACGATGAAGAACACGAGCGTGAACCCGAAAGCGACCTTCGACCAGATTCCGAGGCCGAACCACAGCAGGAAGATGGGAGCGAGCACCACGCGCGGAAGAGCGTTGAAGATCTTCAGGAACGGATCGAACAGGCGCTCCAGAATTCGGACGCGCGCGAGCAGGAACCCGAGGATGAGGCCGACCGCGGCGCCGGTGAAGAAGGCGAGGATGGCCTCCTGCATGGTGATCCAGAGGTGCGGGAACACATAGCCCGTCGACACCCATTCCCACACGGTGAGGAGGATGTCGGACGGCAGGGGGAAGAAGAACTCGTCGATAATGCCTACGCGGGCCAGCAGTTCCCAGGATCCGAGCACGGCCACTGTCATCGCGAGTTGCCCCATCCGGATGGAGAGGTTCGACGCTTCGGTCCGCTTCTTGGTGGCCCGACGTTGTGCGGCAGGGTCGGCGTTCTGCTGGGCTGGTGCCAAAGTCATGCGACGTCGCTTTCTTCGTCCTGGGCCGATGCATAGGTTCTGGAGACCTCGACCTTCAGCCGGCCCCAGATCTCGCGGTGCAGGTCCACGAACATCGGGTCATCGCGGATGTCCAGGAGGTCGCGGGGTCGCGGAATGGTGATCTCATAACTGCCGACGACGGTGCTGCCGGGCCCTGCTCCGAGGATGATCACCTCGTCCGAGAGCGCAATGGCCTCATCCAGGTCGTGGGTGATGAACACGACCGCCTTCCCGGATTCGCCCCACAACTGCAGGAGTTCGTTCTCCATGATCTGCCGGGTCTGGACGTCGAGGGCGGAGAAGGGTTCATCCATGAGCAGGATGTCCGGGTTGACGATCCAGGCCTGCGCGACGGCGGTGCGCTTCCGCATGCCTCCACTCAGCTGATGCGGGTAACGGTCCGCGAAGTTCTTCATGCCGACCTTCTCGAGCCAGCGGCGGGATTCGGAGTAAGCGTCCGCTTTCGACACCCCGGCCATCGTCAGGCCGAGGCTCACGTTGTCGATCACGGACTTCCACGGAAGCAGTGCGTCCTGCTGGAACATGTAGGAAGCACGCCGGTTGACGCCGTCGATCGGTGTGCCGAAGCTCTTCACGGTGCCCGAGGTGGGGGAGAGGAGCCCCGCTGCCATGTTGAGGATGGTGGACTTTCCCGAGCCGGTCGGCCCGACGATCGACACGAAGCGACCGGGTTCGACCTTCAGGTCGATGTCGCGAACCGCGAAGTAGGATCCCCCGCCGGGTGTGGCGAACTCCTTGGTGCAGCCGCTCAGGTCAACCGCGTACGGTGATGGCTCTGCTTGTACAGGATGCGTCATTGCTAATCTCCCGAACCACATCGTGGGTTATTCCTCATATAGTGGAGACGAGGCTAGCAGTAAGCCAGATCACACTCAAGGGTTGATCGACAATGTTACGACCGGCTTCCCCCACTTCAAAGGCATGATGCACGCGGCGTTCCGGGATCGGTAGCCGATGTCTCGCTGGTGAAGGCAGGTTTCTCGCTGCTCGAGTACCGGTCCCAGCGGGGCGTCCTCCCGCCTCTGGACTGAATCAGGGGCACGAGGCTCTTCGATGTCAGCTCTCCCGCGGAGGCGTCGCCAGCCTGATCTGTCCGGGAATTCGCGGGTGCATGCTGGCTTTCAATCCCGCCTCGTGGGCCTGGGCAAGGCACCAGGCGGGCATGCTTGTGCCGAGGAGCTTCTTGAAGGAGGTGCCACCGCCGAAATGGGGCCGCACCAATGAGCCGAACAGTGCGGCGTTCACGCCCTCGCCCTGATGCAGCTCGGCATCGGTCAACGCCGCCAGCCATGCCGACTTGAGTGCTCGCACCTTGGTTACCTGCTTCGGATCAGGGCCGGGCAGAAACCTTTCCACATGCTGCTTCATCCGTTGGTGGGTGGTGACCTTGGCCGCCGTGACCTGCATCTTCTGCGTCATTGGTGTGCTCGGCACGCCAGCGCCCACAGCGCTAGGCTTTCTCGCTTCGTCAGGAGCACGCTTTTCCACCGGTTCGGCAAGGATCGGTGGGACTGGGAGCTGTTGCCTACGGGACGGCGCGTGCAGCAGACCGGCCAACTCTGTGTGAAGCGCCGCGATCTCGAGGTGGATGTCCCTCATTCGCTGGTCCGCGCTCACTTCCGTCGACGGCGCGACTACTCCGAGCTTCTTCCTCATGCCCTGGGACACCGTGCAGCGGAACAACTCCGCGAGCATCTCCGCGAGGGGGAGCCGGCCGTCGTCGGGCACAAGGAGCGGCGCCGGACTCCATCGGTTGGAAACCGTCAGCGCGAGGTCGTCGAGGGTTCCGAACACCTTGCCGAACCGAAGGCGCTCGTGGAGTGTGGTCGCGCCGATCTGCGGGCAGTAGACGCACTGGAAGGGGTTCAGTGCCAGCAGGTCGACGTCGGGAAAGAACGTATCGCGAATCGATCCCCGGAGGACGCGGCGGACCGCCTCGAGCTGCCGGGCCACCTGCTCGACGGGATTGGGAACACTGGCCCCGTTCTTCAGGGTCCATGGTGCGCCCGTGTCGGCCACCTGAGCGACGGGGGAGGGGTACCTTTTCCATTCGCACAGGATGAAGGTCCCTTTCACCGCGTTGTAGAAGAGCCAGTCGACCTCGGCGACCGGCGATCCGACAGCATCGACGCGGCAATTGCTGAACGCCCAGATATCGTTGTCCAGCAGTTGGCGCAGCCGGGTCACGTCAACCAGGGCGGGCACGTGCGCCGCAGTGTTTTTGGATGGGAAGTACAGCAAGCGAAGTTAGTCCTTCGGGTCTGGATCGGTGAATCGGTGGTCGGGAACCTACGACGACAGGAACAGGAGGATGCCCGCCGAGAGGGTCGGGAGCACCCCGGAAAGCAGTCCCAGGAGCGCCGCGAACATAGCGAACATCCAGCCGATCCGGCGTCGTCGCGCCTGGTCGATGACTTGATGGAGTGCCTCGAACTCACTAGCCACGAGGCCTGGTAGCTGAAGTACCGGTGGGTTCCGCTTCCAGGTTTCGGGCCGCACGGCGGCTGCGGAAATAATGGCAACCTGCTGCAGCGTGAGAACCGGAGGACGACGCGTCAGCCAGCGCACGAGCTGCCGCGGTGTCAGGACCGCAACCGTCTGGTGTTTTTCCTTCACCGTCACACTCTTCGCGCCCACGATCACGATGCCGGCGCTGGCCCGCAGATCGCGGCCTACCGCAGCTGAGAGCAACTTCGCGGCGCGATCCGCCTCGTAGACGGAGTTGCGGATGTACGGTTGTCGTTTGCCGGCCACGAGGAAGGTTCCCTTCGCCGTCCAGACGGACTGGCCCGCGTGCCGTTTGGTGTTGAGCGTGAAGATACCTGAGGGCCCGATCACGACATGGTCAATGTCGGACAACCTGTTGCCGACAGGCACCGCGTGCAGCACGGTCCATTCCGGACCGAGCGACCCGAGGATCCGACCGACCTCCAGCTCGCCGAGGGCGCCCCAGTACCAGGGAGTGGTTCCCACGCCGAGCGGGCGAACGCCGAACAACCGTCCCAGCCGGCCGCGGGGAGGGTCGAGCTGGTGTGAGGCAAGGAGTTCCTCGATGACGGCTTGACCAGGCATGCGCTCGCTCAGCGGTCCCCGGGGAAGCCCGGAATGCTCCTGCAAGGGTGGCGAAAAATCTTCCCCAGCCGTCATGACGTGTGTTGAGCTTTCAATTCAGTTCCCCCGATGGCGCCAGTGCTGTCTGAAATCTACCGGCTCACCAGCGGCAAATTCCCGTATTCGCAGCGTCCGGACCAGCAGGATTGCGTCAGGATTTCCGCAACCCCTGCGGGCCAATGAAAAGTCCTACAGCCCGGGCACGTCCACCAGCGCCACGATCGCGATCATCGGCAGGATCGACAGCGCCGTCGTCACGAGGGCCGACTGCCGCGCGATGCCCCGCCCGCAGTCGTACCGGATCGCGGCGATCAGCACGTTCTGCGCGGTCGGCAGCGCCCCGAAGAGCGTGACCGCCAGCAGGGGAATGCCGTCCATGCCGAAGACGAAGTGGCCGAAGAGGAACGCCAGCGCGGGGTGAACTCCGAGTTTGAGGAACGTCACCAGAGCCAGGTCGACGGCGGATACCGGCTGGACCGTCCGCAATCCCGCCGCAAGGGAAAGCCCGAACGCGATCAGTGCACTCGGCACGGCAACGCCGGCGACGAGTTCGATCGGTTCGAGGAGCATCGAGGGCACGGTGATTCCGGCCCAGGAGACCCCCATGCCCAGGAAGCTGCTGATCGTGATGGGATTCCGCAGCGGCCGCAGGAGACGCTTTCCCACGGACTCGGAGATGTTGGCGTTGACGTCCAGGATCGCGTACGCAATCGGCGCAATCGCCACCACCTGGAACAGCATCACGGGGGCCACGAGAGCCGCGTTCCCGAACACGAACACGGTGATGGGAATGCCGAGGTTGCCGACATTCACATATGACGACGCCAGTGCGCCGATCACCGTATCTCCGGTGCTGCGCTTCAGCACCCAGTGGGCGATGGCGGCGTAGAGGAGGGCAACCAGTGTGGTGGAGATGGCGGTAACCGCCAGCGTGGGTGAGACGACGTCCGCCAGGTCCGCTGAGATGAGGGTGACGAACAGCAGGGCGGGAGTGCCGGCGAAGAAGACCAGGCGCGACAATACTTCCTGGGCGCCCCGGCCGAGAACCTCGAGCTTGCCGAGAACGTAGCCGACGCCGATCACCCACGCGATGACGAGGAAGCCCTGGAGAACTCCACCCACAGACACTCCCCATCCGATGAGCCGCAGCCGACGCCTGTTCTGCCGGAAGTCCGCGACTCATTCCTTCCTGAGCGTAGTGGCTGATGGGTCAGCGAAGCGCATGTTACCCCGCGCTGAGGATGCCCTTCAGGGAGTCGGCGTTCCGCACCGCGTTGCCGCCGCCGTCGTTGTTGAAGTACACGTAGACGTCCTTGCCCGCGCCCTGCCACTCGCGGATCCGGTTCGCCCACCAGTGCAGATCCGTATCGGAGTAGGAGCCGCCGTAGAGGTACTCGGAGTCGGGGCCGTGCATCCGCAGGTAGACGAATGGCGCGGTGGAGCGCAGGACGCATGGCAGGTTCGCGCCGCTCATCACGCAATACGCCGCACCGTGGCGCTCCAGCAGGGCGTACACGGCGTCGTCGTCCCAGCTGTCATGGCGGAATTCGACGGCGACCCGGATCCAGTCGGGCAGGAGGTGGAGGAAGTAGTCGAGCCGTGCGTCGTCGCGAGAAAGGCCCGGAGGGAGCTGGACCAGCAGGATGGCGCGCTTGTCGCCGAGCTCGTGCCAGCAGCGGATGATGCGCTCCACCCAGACGTCGGGTTGGTACAGCTTCTTTCCGTGGGTCAGCCCGCGGGGCGCCTTGACCGAGAGGAGGAATCCATCCGGAAGCCTCCTACGCCAGCCGGCGAAGGTGGTGTCGCGGGGCCAGCGGTAGAAGCTCGCATTGAGTTCCACGGTGCCGTAGCGCTGCACGTAGTAGCCGAGCCGTTTAGCCGACGGCGTTCCGGCGGGGTAGACGACGTCGTTCCAGTGGTCGTAGCTCCAGCCGGAGGTGCCGATGTGGACGCTCATGGTCAGCTCCGCAGTACCCATGCCGCATTGTCCGGCTCCAGCCATCCCTCCACGGCCTGGGGAGCAGCGCTGATCAGCACCGAACCCGCGGGCAACTGCACGGGGGCATCACCCATGGCGACGGCGACGAAGAACTCCGGCCCGCGCTCGCAGATGAGGAGGTTGCCGTCCGCCACGCGCCACGTGCCGCCGTCGTCGGGGGCGAAAATGCCCTTGGTGGCCAACTGCCGCCGCACCTCGAGCGCGGCGACGACCAGCCGGAGCGTCGAGTCCGGATTGTCCCGGTGTAGCTCGACGGCGGAGGACCCCCACGACGCAGGAAGGGGCAGCCACGGCTCGGATGCCGGTGCCGTCAGTGAGAAGCCATGGGAGGACTCCGCCGACGCCGTCCACGGCAGCGGCACCCGAGCGCCGTCGCGGGACACTCCGCCGCGCGCCCACATCGGGTCTGCACGTGCTGCGAGCGGCACGTCGACCTCGGTCAGGCCGAGCTCCTGGCCCTGGTAGATATAAGCACCGCCGGGCAGTCCGAGGATGGCGAGCAGGCCGGCGCGGGCCCGTGCGGTTCCGCGGGCACCTCCACCGAAGCGCGTTGCCGAGCGGACGATGTCGTGGTTCTCGAGTGCCCAGGTGGGGGAGGCTCCATGTTCCAGCCGCGCCGTTTCAAGTTCGGTTCCGACGGACGCCCAGGCGGTAGCGTCCCAGCCGAGGCGGAGGAAAGCGTAGGCGAACGCCTGGTGCATCTCGTCGCTACGCGTGTACCGTGCGGCGCGACGGGGATCGAGGTTGACTTCGCCCACGAGGACGCGTTCCGGGGTGTAGGCATCCGTGAGCGTCCGCCATCGCCGGTACACCGCGTGAACCTCCTCCTGATCCGATACCTGCGGATTGGACCGCAATCCGTCGACGACGGCGCCGGCTGTGGGCGCATCGGGCAGGCCGTCGGCCTTGAACAGCGCGTGGGCGACGTCGATACGCAGCCCGTCCACACCCTTGTCGAGCCAGAACCGCAGCACGTCCTCGAAGTAGTCGCCCACGAGGGGGTTCCGCCAGTTCCAGTCGGGCTGCGCGGGGGAGAACAGGTGCAGATACCACTGCTGGTCGGTGGCCGAGCCGGGGTTCACCCGGCTCCACGCCGGTCCACCGAAAACGCTCTGCCAGTTGTTCGGGGGAGTGCCGTCGTCGTGCCCGTCCTCGAAGTGGAACAGAGCCCGCTCGGGTGAGTTGGGCGCGGCTGCGACCGCCTGCTGGAACAGCGGGTGCTCGGACGAGCAGTGGTTGGGAACGACGTCGAGCAGGATGTGCAGGCTCAGCGAATGGGCGTGGCCCAGCAGCTCGTCGAACTGTTCCATGGTGCCGAAGAGGGGATCGACGCCACAGTAATCGCTGACGTCATAACCCTGGTCCACCTGGGGTGAGGGCTGGAACGGCGTCAGCCAGATTCCGTCCACGCCGAGCGATGCGATGTACGGCAGGCGGGCGAGAATCCCCGCGAGGTCTCCGACGCCGTCGCCGTCGCCGTCGGCGAAGGACCGCGGGTAGACCTGGTAGATGACCGCGGATTCCCACCAGGGATCACTTCTCGAACCGGTTCCTCCACTCGTCATGGTGCAACCGTATCGACCATCCGGGAAACATCCCCGGTCCCTGTCACGCATGCCCGTTCCTTGGAACTTCGGTCAGTGGTGGAAGTTATCCTGCAGTAACGTCTCCGTGGCACGTCCCAGCGGAGGCGGTTTCGATCGTGAGTACAGGGGGATACCGTGCCCGAGGGCGACAGCGTCTACCGTCTCGCCGTCCGGCTCCGTGCTGCGCTGGACGGCCGCAGGCTCCAGAGGGGTGACCTCCGGGTTCCATCCCATGCCACCGACTCCCTCGACGGCATGACCGTCGTCGGGCACGCAACCCACGGCAAGCACCTGCTGACGCGCTTCGACAGTGGGCTCACGCTGCATACCCACCTGCGGATGCAGGGCTCCTGGACCGTCACCGCGCCCGGTAAGCGGGTGCCTCGCGCTGTTCTCCCTGAGGCACGCGTTCTGCTGGAGACTGTCCAGGGTCCGACGGCGTACGGACTGAACCTGCCCGTCGTCAACCTTGTGCCGACGTCGGCGGAGCACGGAGTCGTCGGGCACCTCGGCCCGGATCCGCTGCGGGAGGACTGGTCGGCCGATGAGGCGATCGGAAGGCTCTTGCGGGACCCCGGCGCCCGGGTCGCGGCGGCGCTGCTTGAGCAGCGGAACGTCGCGGGATTCGGCAACCTCTGGGCGAACGAGCTGTGTTTCCTGCGGGGAGTCCATCCGGATACGCCCATCGGCGCCGTCGAGGTGCCCGCCCTGGTGGCATTGGGCGCCCGGTGCCTGCGGTTTTCGGCGACCCAACCGGGAGCGCACCAGGTCACCACCGGCATTCGACGCAAGGGTGAACAGCACTGGGTGGCGGGCCGGGCCGGCAGGCCGTGCCTGCGCTGCGGCACCACCATCCGTGTCCGGGCCGAAGTTCCCGGGGACCCGGGCCGCCGTCGAACCTGGTGGTGTCCGCGCTGCCAGCCGCTGCCCGGTGGCGAAACGCTGGTGGCCACCGTCTAGCTGTACTGCTGACGGCAGACCACGAGGCCGAGCTGAGAGCCGACCCGGCCTAGCTCGACGAACTACTGGTATGTCGGGAAGTGCCGAGCGGTCTGCCTAGGATGGGAACATGGTCTCGTCCGGCACGCCAGCAGCTGCACCCCTGCTGGTCCTGAAGAAAATCAGTGACATCCTCGACGCGTTCTCGCTGCGCAAACCCGAGCTGACATTGACGGACATCCGCGAAGCGACCGGGCTGCCGACGTCTACGGTCCAGCGGCTCGTGGGCAATCTCGTCGCCAACGGCTTCCTGGACAAAGGAGGGGACCATTACCGGGTCGGACTGAAGATGGCTTTCTGGGCGGCGCCCGCAACACAGAACCTCGACCGTTTGGAGGTCGTCAAACCGGTGCTGCAGGATCTCCGTGACAAGCTCGGCGAGACCGTGTGCTTCTTCGAGGCATCCATGAATTACCGGGTGTGCGTTGCGATGGCCGAGACCCGCCACATGCTCCGGCGCGAAATGAAAGTGGGTCGGCTTCTTCCCCTGCACGCCGGATCGGCAGGACGAGTGCTGCTGGCCTGGAACGGTGAGCTGCTCCGTGACGTTCTCTCCGATTCACTGGATCAATTGACTGAAACCACCATCACTGATCGCAGCTCCCTCAGCGCGGCCGTGGAGCAGACCCGGCGGGACGGCTATGCCATCACCACCGGAGAGCGGCAAACGGGAGCGAGCGGTCTTTCTGCACCGGTCTTCGATTCCCAGGCAGACCTTCTGGGTGCGGTCACCATCATGGGGCCGACCCTCCGTATGCCACTCGAGGTGTGCGAACGATGGGTGGAAGACCTCCTGGCGGCAGCTGAGCAGGTGACGCGGATGCTTGGTGGCAGGCATCCGGATGATGCCGTGGGCCGCCGCACGCCGTCCGGCACAGCTTCTACTCCGTCCCAGGGATGACCCAGCTGAAAGCGGCGGCCCGTGAACGGGCGCCCTGGGCCGCCTTCGAGCGACCAGCTTCCCCGACTTCCTCCGTAACCGCTTCTCCGAGGCGGACGAGAGCCCCGAAGTTGTCCTCCCGGAGCCATTCCGGTCTCAGGGCGAACAGCAGGTCCTCCGTCGCGGTGTTTCCGGAGGCGCCCGGTGCGAAGGGGCAGCCGCCGAGTCCGCCCAGCGCTCCGTCGATCATGCTTGCGCCGGAAGACACTGCGGCCAAAGCGTTGGCCACACCCATCCCCCAGGTGTCATGGCCGTGGAAGACTATTTCAGCGAAGCGGGAGCTGTCCCGAACACGAGCCACCAGCGCCCGCACCTCGCCGGGGGATGCCTGCCCGAGGGTGTCGCAGATGACCACCCCGGAGGTGCCTTCCGCGCGGGGATCGAGCACGAGCCGCAGAACCCGCTCCGGATCGACCGTGCCTTCGAAGGGACAGGTGAACGAGGTGGCAAGGCAGAGCTGGATCGATGCTCCCGCAGCCCGCGCAAGCCGCACTGCCTCGGGCAGTGCCTCCATGCTCGCTTCCGTGGTGCGCCCGATGTTCGCCTGGTTGTGGGCATCGGTGACACTGAGGCAGTACTGCAGGTGCCGGGCTCCGGCAGCGGTTGCGCGGGCGACATTCCGGGGTGTCGCCACCCAGACGAAGCAGTGATCCAGTTCTTCGGGAGTCAGGGCTTCGATGAGCTCGATCGTGTTGGCCATGGAGGGCACGAGGTCGGGGCGCGCCATGGAGCCGATCTCGATGGCGGTCACCCCCGCAGCGAGGAGCTCGCGGACAACCTGCACCTTCCGCTCGGTGGACAGCAGGCCGCCTGTCAGCTGGAGCCCGTCACGCAGGGTGACATCCCGCAGGACCACCGTTCCACGTTCCGCTGCCAGCACGTCGGTATTCGTGTCGGGTTTCATTTCGGTGCTCCTACTGTTTCGATTCCGGTGCGGGTGATGATGTTGGTTGCCTCGTCCGGTGTCCGGCCCAGGAGGTCCACCAGAATCCGGTGCGTGTCCGCTCCGAGGTCGGGACCCAAATTCCGGATTGGAAGCGATGCGGATCCGATCACGGGTGTGATGCCGGGGAAGGCGACGTCGGGAAGGGTCTCCGCACCGGTTGACACGTCGAAGCGCTGAATCATGTTGCGCGCCCGGTACTGGTCGTCGCCGATGATGTCCGAGGCAGTGTAGATCGGCCCCGAGGGAACTCCGGCCTCTTCAAGGAGTGCCAGTGCCTTGGTTGCCGTGTGCTGTGCTGCCCATTCCCCGATCGCCTCGTCCAGCATGTCCCGCCTGGCCCACCGTTCGGCATTGGACTGAAGAGTGGGGTCCTCCGCCAGGTCCTGCCGGTTGATGACGGTCATGTAGCGACGGAAGATGCTGTCTCCGTTGCCGGCGACGACAATACTCGCACCGTCACTGCAGACGTAGGCGTTGGAAGGTGCAATACCTTCCATTCGACCGCCGGTGCGTTCGCGGCGAACGCCGTAGGCACTGTAGTCGGGAACCAGTGATTCCATTACCGACAGCATGGCCTCGTTCAGTGCGACGTCGATGATGCGGTGATCCAGCGGTGACCGATGCACGCCTTGGTCCCGTTCCCGCGCAAAGAGCATCATGACGGCCCCGAAAGCTGCATACAGCCCGGCGATGGAATCGCCGATCGAAACTCCGACACGCACGGGGGGGCGGTCAGGGTCGCCCACGAGTTCGCGGAAACCTCCGTAGGCCTCGGCGACGGCGGCGAAACCGGGGCGCGCGGACAGAGGGCCGGTCTGTCCGAATGCAGAAATCCGGGTCACGATGATGCCGGGGTTCGCGGCGTCCAGTTCCGCAGGTCCAAGTCCCCATTTCTCGAGGGTGCCCGGGCGGAAGTTCTCGAGCACGATGTCGCTTTGTCTCACCAGTTCGAGGACGATCTGGCGGCCCTCCTCGGTGCGCAGGTCCACCACCATCGACTTCTTGTTCCGGTTGATGGTCCGGTACAGCATCGACGTGGTGCCGGCGTGTAGCCGCCAGTTCCGCAGTTCGTCCCCCGTGTGGGGCCGCTCGATCTTGATGACTTCAGCACCGAAGTCGGCGAGCAGCCGGCCGGCCGTCGGCGCCGCAATGTAGTTGCCCAGTTCAAGGACGCGGATGCCCTCCAGCGGTGCAATGTTCTCGGGGATGGTCACTGGTGCCCTTTCTGGAGGAACAGGCTGAGGATCAGGGTGAAGGTGTTGCGCGTCACTTACTTACATTATGGGCACATACTCACCATGCGGGTCAATATCTCTGCGAGGATGCGAAATTTCTGTGCCCGCCTTCAGCTTTAGCGGTCGAAGATTTCCGTTGTGGGAGCCACGGCCAGCGGGCAGGATGATCGGGGGAGATGCGAACAGGAAGGCAAATTCTCATGGCTACATTCGGCGGACGAACCAAGCCACACGGGGTCGGCCGTGTGGTCGGACTCGTGTTGGGCTGGACCCTGGTCCTGATCGGGATCGCCGCCCTGGTCCTTCCTGGCCCGGGACTCCTGGCGCTCGTTGCCGGGCTGACCCTCCTCGCGCAGCAGTACGAGTGGGCTCGGAAGTGGCTGCAGCCCGTCAAGACGAAGGCATTCGCCGCGGCCGCGCAGGGTGTGAAGTCGAAACGGAACATCGCCCTCAGTTTCGGCGGCGCAGCCATTCTTCTCGCGCTCGGAATCCTCTGGGGTCTGCAACCGCCGATGCCGAACTGGTGGCCGCTGGGCGAACGCTGGTGGCTGCCCGGAGGCTGGAGTGTCGGCTCGAGCCTGATCCTCTCCGGGCTCCTCGCCGCGGCGTTCATCGTTTACAGCATCCGTCGCTTCCGGCCGAACCCGGCCTGAGCGGAATACCCGCCGGGCGAAGCGATCAGCCGACGACGCCGACCGTCGTCGCCCGCGGCACCAGCACCGGCGGGAGCAGGACGGGATCCGCAGCCTCCCCTTTCATCCGCAGCAGCAGCGCCTCGACACTGAGTCTGCCCATGTCACCCAGTGCCGACCGCACCGAGGTCAGCGGGACGGGAAGGGTCGCTGCGATGTCGATGTCGTTGTACCCCACCAGGGCAACGTCCTCCCGAAGCCTCTTGCCGGCGTCACGGACGGCCCCCATCGCCCCCAGAGCGATGAAATCGTTCACCGCGAAAATGGCGGTGGGCGGCTCCGCCAGGTTCAGCAACTGGACGCCCGCGGCCAGGCCCCCTCGGGTGTCGAAACCGGAGCTCACCACGTACCGGTCGTCGATCGGGTATCCGGCTGCCTCGTACGCCTGCCGGAAACCCTGCGTCCGTTCGATACCGGTGCTGGCCAGCACATCTCCCGCGATGACGCCGACCCTCCGGTGCCCCAGTCCCAGCAAGTGCTCGGCGGCCAGCCGGCCACCGAGGAAATCGTCGGTGGTGACGGAGAGATGGCCTTCGAGCTTCCGCATCACCAGCACGTAGGGGACGCCGAGTTTTTGCAGCTCGTAGGCGGCCGTGTCACCGATGCGCGAATCACCGATGATGACGCCGTCAATGCGTCTGGAGAGCATTGCGTCGAGGTGCGAGCGGCGATGGTCGGTGTCGTCGAGTGTGTTCGCCACCACCGTGCTGTACCCGGCGGCGCCGGCTGCGACGTCGATGCTTTCGTAGATGGTGGCCAGCACGATGTCGGTCAGGCGGGGGACCAGGACGCCGATGAGCCGCGAGCTTCCCGTCCGGAGACCTGCCGCACCGACGTCGCGCCGGTAACCGAGCATCGCCGCGAGTTCACGCACACGCTGAACGGTTTCCGTGCTCACTCCCGCGGCGTCGTCGCTCAGTGCACGCGAGGCGGTTGAAACGTGCACCTGCGCATGCCGCGCCACCGTCGCAAGGGTGACCCGCTGGTTCGCCGCGGGGGGAGACTGCTGTGTGATGTCGGGACTCCTTCAGTGGACGTAGAGGCAGTCTAGGGCGTCCGACCCGATACGGTGCAAAGGATTGCAGGGAGGGATCGGCCTCGGGAATTTAATTCCCCTGAAACCTTGACGTAACGCCCTGATCCTAGTGTGATATAGACCATATTCCACCGGCCTCTCCCTGTTCGGCGAGCATCTGCAAACGATTGCACAGACAACGAGGAATGCATGACGACCCTGAGTGACGACACCGGCGCCATCGAGCGCCTCGACTCCGGCATCGCCGAACTGGCAGCGTACCGGGACCCGGATCGGAACGGCTGGACCCGCGAGGTGTTCAGCCGGCCCTACCTCGAATCACGCCAGTGGACAGCGGCACGGATGCGGGAGGCAGGCCTCGAGGTCTCCATCGACCCGGCCGGCAACATCATCGGACGGCTCGAGGGAACCAATCCGAACGCGCCCGCCCTCGTCACCGGATCACACACCGACACCGTCGACGGCGGTGGACGGTTCGACGGCATCGTGGGCGTAGTGGGCGCCGTCGAGGCCGCTCGCCAGCTGCGGGAAGCGGGCACGCGTCTTTCCCGGGACCTCCTCGTCGTCGATTTCCTCGGTGAGGAATCCAACGTCTTCGGGCTGAGCTGCCTCGGAAGCCGCGCCGCCGCAGGGGAACTGACGGCAGCGGACCTCGACCGGCAGGACTACCGCGGCGTACGCCTCGGCGAGGCCTACACGGACTTCGGCCTCGATCCCGCCTCGCTGACCGACGTCCAGTGGGCGAAGAAGCCGCTCCACGCTTTCCTCGAACTGCACATCGAACAGGGGCCCACCCTTGAGCAACGGCAACTGCCGCTCGGAATCGTCACGGCCATTACCGGCATCGAGCGCTTCATCGCCACCTTCTCCGGGCGTGCGGACCATGCGGGAACGACGTCGATGACGGACCGGCAGGACGCCATGATCGCCGCCGCCGAAGCCGTCCTCGCGGTCCGCCGCGAGGGGTGCGGCGCACCGAACCACGGAGTGGCCACCACCACCCGCGTCGAGTCCGATTCGCGGTCGCCGAACGTGGTGCCGTCCCTGGTGCGCATGATGAGCGAGGTTCGAAGCGTCGACACCGCTTGGCTCGGCGGAGTCAAGGGCCGGTTGACCGGTGAGATCCTCGCCAGGGCCGCTGAATACGGGGTGGACGTCGGCTTCGACTGGTCCACAGACAACGAGGTAGTTCACGCAAGTTCCGGTGTCCAGGATGTCGTCGCCTCGGCGGCGGACACCCTGGGCATTCCCTGGATGCCCATCCCCAGCGGCGCCACGCACGACGCCGTCCACATGGCAACGCTGGCGCCCATGGGCATGATCTTCATTCCCTCGAAGGCCGGCAAGAGCCACTGCCCCGAGGAATGGAGCGACACCAGCGACATCGCCACCGGCGTCACCGCGCTCGTTTCCGCGCTGAAGGCCCTCGACAGCGCCGAGCCGTCGCGAACGACGACGACATCATGAACCATCCCCCCTACCTGGAGCAGCCATGAAAACAGCACTCACGCCCGAGGGAGCCTCGACGAACATTCTCGGTATCGCCAATCTGCCGGTCCTCTGGGTCCTGGCCATCGGCGTCTTCGGCGCGATCATCGTGCAGTCCCTCATCTATATGAAGGCGGCGCAGAAAGCAGGACCGGCCGCCGACATTTCGGCCGCGGAGCTGAAGACCTCCTTCCGCGCCGGTGCCGTGGCGGCGATCGGACCGTCCCTCGCCGTCGTCCTCGTCAGCATCGCGCTCCTGACCCTGTTCGGCACCCCGGCGGTGCTGGTGCGTATCGGTCTGGTGGGATCGGCGGCGACCGAGTCGGCATCGGCATCCCTCGCGGCCGGCACCATGGGCGCCACGCTCGGCGGGCCGGACTACACGCAGGCGGTCTTCGTGGTCGCCTTCATGGCCATGAGCCTCTCCGGCGCGGGATGGATGCTCGCCACGCTGATCCTCACCCCCATCCTCACGAAGGGTGACTCGAAGCTCCGCAAGGTGAATCCGGCGCTCATGATGATCGTCCCGGCGGCAGCGCTCATCGGGGCGTTCGCGAGTCTCGGCATCGCCGAGTTCGGGAAGACACCCGTCCACATCATCTCCGTCCTCGTCTCCGCGGCGACCATGTTCGCCTGCCTGGTGCTCGCAAAGGCCACGTCGGCTTCCTGGCTGCGGGAGTGGGGACTCGGCATCTCGATCCTGGTCGGACTGGCCGTCGCCTACATTGCCCATACCTCCGGAATGGCACCGGCCGCCTAGGCAGCAACCCCCAATCGAAAGGAACGATCGTGACTTCACGCACTGCCACGGCTCCCTCCGGCTCCCTCGCCGAGTTCGACCGCACCACCACCCGCTGGGGCCAGATCACCATGACCGCGGCCCTCCTGCTCTCCCTCGCCGCACCCCTCTACCTCGTGCTCTCCACGGATCTCGGCATCACCGGGAACATGATCTGGACCGCGTACCTCGCCGTGGCCGCAGCCTTCTTCGTGCTGTGGTTCGTGGAGCCCATCACCTACTTCCCGGTGCTCGGCCCGGCCGCGATGTATCAGGCGTTCATGATCGGCAACATCGCCAACAAGCTGCTGCCCTCGGCACTCGTGGCACAGGCGACCATCGGCGCAAAGGCCGGCACCAAGCGCGGGGAATTCGCAGCGCTGATGGCCATCTGCGGCGCGGCGATGGTGCACGTTTTCTCGATGCTGCTTTTCGTCGGGGTGCTCGGCACCTACCTCGTCAGCATCATCCCGGCGGACGTCGTCAACGTCGCCCGCCTTTACATCTTCCCCAGCATCATCGGTGCGGTGCTCGTGCAGCTCATCGCCACCATGAGGCAGGTGCGCGTGACGGTGATCGCCTTCGCCGTCGCCATCGTAGTCCTCTTCGTCCTGGTGCCCGCCGTGCCTGCGCTCGCAAAGCCTGCGACCGGCATCGTGGTACTGCTGACCGCGACGCTCGCCTGGTTCCTGCGCTCCCGCAAGGAAGTCGCGGCGCCGACTACGCTCGTCAACTAGACCCCTTATCTCCCTCCCGAAAGGAAACCCATGACCATCGACACCGCTGTCTTTGACCTCTCCGACACCTCCGAGACCTCGATGCACGAGCTCTACAAGCACCTCCACGCGCACCCCGAGCTGTCCATGCAGGAGACCCACACTGCCGCGTTCATCCTCGAGAAGCTCACCCACCTGGGCGTGGACGCCTTCCTGTGCGGCGGGACGGGCGTCGTCGGGATCCTGCGCAACGGCGACGGACCGATCATCGGCTACCGCGCCGACACGGACGGGTTGCCGATGCAGGAGGACACCGGGCTGGATTACGCGAGTACGACGACGGGCGCGCTGGCCGACGGCACGGAGGTGCCGGTGATGCACGGCTGCGGACACGACACCCACATCACGGTGGCTCTCACTGCGGTGCAGCTGCTGACCGAGAACCGGGACGCGTGGGCAGGAACCGTCGTGTTCATCTTCCAGCCGGGAGAGGAGACCGGGGCCGGGGCGAAGGCGATGGTCGAGGACGGATTGTGGGACAAGGCGCCCAAACCGTCGATCATCTACGGACAGCATGTGTGGCCGGGGCTCGCCGGAACGGTGAACATCAGCAAGGGCACCGCCATGGCGATGGCGGATTCCTGGAAGGTGACCGTGCATGGGAAGCAGGCGCACGGCTCGCAGCCCGAGCAGTCGATCGACCCCATCGTGCTCGGCGCACACATGGTGGTGCGGATCCAGACGATCGTGGCGCGCGAGGTGCATCCGATGAAGTCCGCGGTCGTGACGATCGGAACGTTCCACAGCGGTTTGAAGGAGAACATCATCCCGGCGTCGGCGGAGTTCTCCGTGAACGTGCGCACGTTCGATCCGGAGGTGCGTGAGCGGGTCCTCGGCTCGCTGCGGCGGATCATCGCGGCAGAAGCCGACGCCTCCGGGGCGCCGTCGCCGGACATCAGCGAGATCTCGAGTTTCCCTCAGTGCTACAACGACCCCTCCTCCACTGCGGACCTGATGGCCGTGCTGGGTGGCGTGCTGGGTGAGGAAGCCGTGATCGAGTCACCGCCGGTGATGGGGAGCGAGGATTTCGGGCTCCTGGCCGAGGCCATCGGCGTGCCGAGCGTGTACTGGTTCTTCGGCGGCCACCCGCAGGACAAGCTCGACGGCGACACCCCGCCTCCCGGGAACCACTCACCCTTCTTCGCACCGCAGATCGAGCCGACACTGACCACCGGAGTGCGGGCCGCGATGACGGCGTTGCTGTCCAAGGTCGGGACCGCCTCATGAGTGAAGCACTTCCGGGGAGCGCTACTGACACGGATCCCAGCACCATGTCCGCGACCGCACTCACCGGTGCCATCCGGCGGCGGGAGGTGTCCGCTCGGGAGGCTCTCGAGGCCCACTTCGCGAGGATCGACGAGGTGAACGGTGCGATCAACGCCGTCGTGACACAGGACCGGAAGGGAGCTGCCGCGCTTGCAGCCGCGGCGGACGAGCGGACGGCGTCGGGCGCGGACCTGCCCCCGCTGCACGGACTCCCCATGACGCATAAGGACACGAACAACACGAAGGGCCTGCGGACCACCTCGGGATCGGTAATTTTTCGGGATTTCGTGCCAACCTTCGACGACCTTCTGATCGGCCGGCTCAAGGCAGCCGGAGTGGTGACGACAGGGAAGTCGAACGTGCCGGAGTTCGCTGCAGGTTCGCACACCTTCAACGAAGTGTTCGGCACGACGGTCAACCCGTACGACCTCTCGCGCAGCGCCGGCGGCAGCAGCGGGGGAGTGGCGGCGTCGATCGCGGCGCGCATCCAGCCGCTCGGCGACGGCAGTGACATGGGCGGGTCACTGCGTATCCCGGCGTCGTTCTGCAATGTCGTGGGCTACCGGCCGTCGCTCGGGGTGGTGCCGATGGCACCCGCCCGCAATGCGTGGGCGTGGCTCGGGCGGGCAGGCCTGATGGCGCGCGACGTCGAGGATCTTGCCCTCGGAATGGCGGCGATCGCCGGGCCCGATGCAGCAGTGCCCTACGGCTATCCGGTGCAGGGCTCGTTCGGAGCGCCGCTGCAGCGGGACTTGACGGGCCTGCGGATCGGCTGGTCTGCGGATTTCGGTCTCGGTGTGCCGGTGGATCGGGAGGTTCTGCGTGTCCTCGAGAGTCAGCTCACCGTGTTCGCGGACCTCGGCGCGATCGTCGAGGAAGCTGCCCCGGACCTGCGCGACGCCGACGAGGTGTTCGGAACCACGCGGGCGTTCGACTTCGCATTGAACTATGGGGATCTGGTGATCGAGCACGGTGACGTCATCAAGCCCGAGGTCAGGTGGAACGTGGTGAAGGGCTGGGAGCTGACCGGGCAGGATCTCGTGGACGCAGCACTGGCCCGCACCAGGCTGGACACGGGCGTGCGCGAGTTCTTCGGGAAGTACGACGTCTTTGCGAGCCCGGCCACCCAGGTGTTGCCGTTCGACGCGGCGGAGCGGTATCCGACATCGGTCAATGGTGTGGAGTTCGAGACGTACCTCGACTGGATGCGCTCCGCGTGCCTGATCTCGGCAACCGGGCTGCCGGCGGTGTCGGTTCCGGCAGGCTTCAGCGAGGGCGGCCTGCCCGTGGGCCTGCAGCTGTCCATGGCCTCCGGGAAGGACGTCGAGCTGCTGCAGGTCGCCTATGCGTTCGAGCAGGCCACGGGCTGGGCGAAGCGGGCACCTGGCCTGGGCTGACGGCGAGCTCCCTAGGCGAGCTGCGACCTCCGCATCGATACCGCAGCCGTCAGCATGGACCCGGCGGCAGTCACTGCGTCGATCACCGGAAGACCGAGCTTGTGCCGAAGGACTTCTGCCATGCCGATGCTGCTGAGGCCGGTGCTGGCCTGGAGAATGACGCCGGCCCCGGCTTCGGCGAGCATCTGCGCTCCGGCCAGGGTGTCGAAGATACCGGTGGGCAGGAGGAAGCCGTTGGGAGTTTCCACGCCGTCGGGCCCGTCGATGAGGACCATCCGTTCCCCCAGGGCGCTGGAAATCGGGCTGGGCACCTGATTCTTCAAACCGAGCACACCAACGCGACCACCAAAAGCGAGGGCCGCCGCCGCAGCCGCCGACCCCGCCCCGATCACTGGAATGCCGACGACGGCGCGGGTCTCATCGAGCCCGGGGTCGGCTGCGCAGCTGATGATGAGGGCGTCGACTTCTCCCGCCAGCTCGCAGGCCAATTCCACCACCTTGGGAGTTGCCGCTTCCAGCGATGCGGCATCGTGGACTCCGTAGGGCTGGTCCGGGACGCAGCGCGTGGTTACGTCGAAGCCGAAGGTGGTGTGCAGCAGTCGGCCGTGCGTGTGGAGGAGCCGTTGATCGGTGGTGGACAGTGCTCGGATGAGACCAACTCGCATGGTAAAGCCTTTCGCGAAGTGCAGGGAATACAGGAAATATAGGGAGTACGGCCCGGCCGGCGGGTGCCGGTCAGCTGGACTGTTGCGGTGAGGCGGAAACCTGCCGGCCCTGCTCGAGGATCTCGGCGAGTTCGGCCAGACGGTGTGCCCTTGCAGATTCCGCGGGTGTGAACGGCTGACCTTCGCGGCGGAACAGCAGGGGGCCCTGCCATGCAGTGGGCACCTTCAGGACCGCGGGACCAGCAGGTGCAGCAGCTTGCTGGTGGGGTGGAACGACGTCGGCTCCGAGCAGTTCGGCGATGGCGTGGGGAAGCCATTCAGGGTTCTGCGCGATGCGCGTGGCGAAGTTCAGTGCACGCGTCTGGCCGTCAGCCAGGGACAGCGGGGTGGTGGACCATATTCCTACCGTGCTACCACCGGCTGCTGTGAGTGTATCGAGAAGGTCCTGTTCGGTAAGTTCTCCCGGCGCGGAGAGCACCAGTTCGTCGAGGCTTCCACCGGCCACCGGGTGCACGTGCACTGTGAGGATGTTGACCCTCAGCCGGGTCAGCTGGTGAGTGATCTGCTCGAGGGCGCCGGGGCGGTCGGCCACCACCACCCTTGCCCGCCAGAGCGCGGGTGCCGCGGTGAGTCGGTTGTGCTGGCGGAGGGCGGGAGCATGGAGCCAGGAGCGTAGCAGCCGCATGGCCGATGGCTCGGCAACCCAGATGACAAGTGCTGTAGCCGTCACGGCAAGGACGGCTACTTTCAGGAGATAGGGCAGTTCCGTATTGACCACGAGGGCGTGAACCACCAGTTCGATGGGAAGCATCACGGCCACGTTGGCCAGTGTGAGCCGAGTCCTGCCTGGTTCAGGAAGCAGCCCGCACGAGTCGCAGCGGAGCTCCGCAGTGGATGGCTGATCGGTCTTCCGGCTCATGAAGCCAGTATTGCCAGCCGTCATTGCGGGGACGTTACGCCGAGGTGAATTAGTGGACGAACATTTCAGCCTGTCTCTTGGGCCGTGGAGGCTTGGGCTTCATGTCCTCGTGCACTACGAGAACAGGGCAGTTCGCGTGGGCCACGCAGGCTGTACTGACGGAGCCGAGGTGCATGCCACGGATACCGCCGTGGCCGCGCCGACCGACGATCAGCATCTGGGCTGTTGCTCCCTCCTTGACGAGCGTGGCAGGGGCGGGACCGCGCATCAGGGCGGTGGTCATCCCTGGCGGTTGCTCGGTTCCGAAGGCTGTCTCGATGGCATCGTGGAGGATCTGGGTCGCCTTGCCCTCGAACGTGTAGAAATCCGGCGGAAGGTAGCCGGCGAAGAGGGGCGGAAAATCCCAACAGGCTATGGCGTGCACTCGTGCTTCGAGGGCCGGCGCGAGCCGTGCCGCCAGCCGCAGCGCAAGGATGGAGGGCTCGGAACCGTCAACGCCGACGACGATTCGAGGTCCCTCCGGATCAGTATCCATGGCAGTTCTCCTTGTCCTGTCAGCGCCATCCGATGACGCTGGATGATAGTGCTAATTTTACGTCTCCGGCGTCGTTCTTGATCCTTTTGCCGGGACTCTTTTCCGGTGACGTAGGCGGTCTTGCCGCGTCCGACGGCCACCCGCCGGGAGCCACCAGAGGTCGGGTCAACCCAGCGTTCCCGAAATGGTGCGCTGGATGGCCACCGCTACGGCGCCGCGTGCCACTGGGTGAAATCGGCGGGTTGCGGTACAGCTGGACTGGCGTTGCCTCGGGGTCGCGGTATTACGCGATCGCCCGGTCAATGGCCTCGGCCGGGAGAGCCGATGAAGCTACTTGTGTGCTTCCTCATCCCACAGCGTGCTCATCTCATCCATTGCGCGATTCATGATGGCGAGCATGGCCGATTGGGCATCGACAGGGTTTCCACGCTGGATGGCGCTCGCGACGTCGACGTGCATCTGCAGCGCCTCTTCATGCGGGTGCTCAGGCATGAGCCCATAGTGCGTGCGGCCGGTCAGCACCTCGGCTACCAGCGAGTTCAACTTGCCGAACATCTCATTCCCGGAACTCGAAAGAACCAGACGGTGGAACTGGATGTCGAGCTTCAGGAACAACTCGGTATCCCCATTCTGCCCAGCCGCCCACAGCTTCCCGGCGAGACCCATCAGCTCGCTGGCATCGGCAAGGGGCGCGCGCAGCGCAGCCAGCCGCGCCGCCTGGGGTTCGACGGCGGTGCGCAGCTCGGTCAGTGACCTCAACTGGGAAACCCGGCCGGGTGATGCCAGGCGCCACCGGATCACCTGGGGATCGTACAGATTCCACTCCGTGGCGGGCAGCACCTGAACGCCTACGCGGCGGCGTGATTCGACCATCCCCATGGATGCCAGGACCCGGAGGGCCTCACGGATGACGGAGCGGGACACCCCGAAGCGCTCCTCGAGCTCTTCGATCCGCACGATGGATCCGCTGGCCATGTCCCCGGCGCTGACCGCCAGACCCATCTTGTCCACGATCGAGGCGTGCAACCCGGAAAAGACCAGGCCGGGCGTGGCCGTTGAGATGTGGCGTTGTTCGGCCGTATGCATGTCGGAAGCGTATCAAGCGCATACCAATGAAGACCCCTGGTTGCATAAGTATGATTTAAGTCACTACCATTGCGTTTATAGCAGATGTAAACGCGCATCTACTCCTGGCGCCGTCAACAGCGGACGCTACTCAATGAAGAGAGCTGGAGAAACAGTGCAACGCAAAACTTTGCGGGCCGCCGGAATAACAGCGGTCACGGCGATTCTTGCAGGCGGATCCTTGGCGGCGTGCAGCAGCGGCGGCGGGGGTGACGAAGCGGCATCCGAGACAGTGCGGGTCACCCTTGCGAACCACGTCTGGACCGAGGAGATCATTGCGGCCATCCCCGAATTCGAGGAAGAAACCGGCCTGACCGTCGAGGTCACCCAGCTGGGTGAAGACCAGTTGTCCGCCCAGTACAACGTGCAGCTCAATGCGGGCACCGATGAGATCGACGTCATGATGTACCGGCCGCTGCAGGAGGGCAAGCTCTTCGCCCAGAACGGCTACCTCGCTGACCTCACCGAGCGGGTCAGCTCCAATCCCGAATGGGCATGGGACGATTTCCAGGACGGTCCCGTCGACTCCACCACCTTCGAGGACAAGGTAGTGGGCGTCCCCACCATCACCGAGCGGGAAGTGCTCTACTACCGCACCGACCTTCTCGAGCAGGCAGGACTCGAGGTGCCCGAGACCCTCGAGGAACTCGAAGCCGCAGCCAAGCAGATCAAGGAAGCAAACCCCGACGTCGCAGGCTTCGTGGCGCGCACCGGAAAGTCACCGGCCGTAACGCAGTTCTCCAGCTTCCTCTACGGATTCGGCGGTGACTTCATCGATGACGAGGGCAACTCCGCCGTCGCCTCGCCCGAAGCATTGGAAGCCTACGAGTACTACGGGCGCATGATCAACCAGTACGGACCGGCGAACGTCAGCACCGACATGAGCTGGCCCGAAGCGATGGCAATCTTCACCCAGGGTGGCGCCGCGTTCTACACCGAGGCCGACAGCCTCTACCAGAACGCCACTGACCCCGCCAACTCGCAGGTTGCCGAAACCGTAGGCTTCGCACCGATGCCTGCGGGCCCTGCCGGTTCAAAGCCCTACAACGTTCCCTCATGGGGCCTCGGGATCAACGAAGCCTCCGCTAATCAGGACAACGCCTGGAAGTTCATCGAATGGGCCACCAGCAAGGACATGGTTCTGGAGGTCCAGCAGGCTGGAGTTCCAGGTCCCCGGAACTCGGTCTGGTCCGATCCCGCCGGTACCGAAACCTACCCCGAGGACCTCGCAGCAGCTATCGAGGTCAGCGCGGAAAACGGTGTGGGACATGACCGCCCGCTCGTCATCAACGTCGGCGAAGCCCGCGAAGTGGTCGGCGATCCCATCGTCGTCGGCATCACCGGCGGAGACGTCGAAGCGGCAGCGAATGCCGCGGACGAGGCGTTCCAGCAGTTCCTCGACGACGAACGCAAGTAACCCGCGCCACGCACCAGCGCCGTCGTCGCCCTGACACCAGAACGGGCACGACGGCGCTGGCCGGCGCTCCCCGACAGTTTCCTGTCGCTCCGGATTCCTAGAAACACCACCCCCAAGGATGTGGATCATGGCCGTCACCTCCATGCCGCCCAAAAGAAAACCGCAACAGCAAAACGCGTGGAAGGCCTACTCCGACTGGGCCAACGTTCACCGGAAGTGGCTCTTCGCCGCACCGGCCATGATCTTCGTTGCCATCCTCATCATCTTCCCGCTCGGCTGGACGATGTATCTCAGCCTCACCGACTCCTCCGGGTCGGTGCGCGCCGAATCCGAGTTCATCGGTTTCGCGAACTATCTCGAGGTTCTCTCGGACGGCGAACGTTTCTGGCCGGCGGTAGCGAGGACCTTCATCTTCACGGGTGTGGCGCTCCTCGTGCAGATGGTGCTCGGCATGTGCATCGCCCTCCTGCTCTGGCGCCCGTTCAAGGGTGAGAAATGGGTCCGCGTGGCCATTCTTCTTCCCCTGGTGGCAACCCCGGTGGCAGTCGGCATGATGTGGCGGCTGATTTTCGATCCGAACATCGGCTTCGCGAACCAGATGCTCGGCCTTCTGGGAATTCCCGCCCAGCCGTGGCTTTCGGGACAGCACACCGCTCTGCCCACCGTCATCTTCATCGACATCTGGCAGTGGACTCCCATGGTGGTCATCATCCTGCTCGCAGGCCTTACCTCGTTGTCCGAAGAGCCTGATGAGGCTGCGCGGATCGACGGCGCCAACGCCTGGCAGCGCTTCCGCTTCATCACGGTTCCGCTGCTGATGCCGACCATCATCGTCGCCATCCTCCTGCGCAGTATCGATGCACTGAAAACCTTCGACCTCCTCTACGCCACCAAGGGGCGGGGAGGAGGATCCTTCAACGAGGTCGAAACGCTGAACATCTATGCGTACGGGCTCAGCTTCGACTACAACGATTACGGGTTGTCCTCGACCGTCCTGATCCTCTTCTTCCTGATCATCATCGCCGCCATGTGGGTTCTGACCCGCCGCCGGAAGGACGTGCAGTAATGAGCGTTGTTACTCCGAAAATGCTCCGGCCCGGATCCGGCACCGACACCCCGGTCGCGGTGACGCCACGGCGGAGAAAGCCGCTCCGCTCCCGTGCCTACAAGGTGTTCCGCGTCGTCGCGCTGACGGCAGTGGTGGCGGCCTTCCTGGCTCCGCTGGCCTGGATGCTGCTTGCGTCGCTGAAGACCAACGTGGATATCTACGACGCCAGCAAGACGCTGATCTTCACACCGACGACGGCGAACTACGAGACAGTGCTCGGCCGCAACAACTACTTCTCCTTCGTACTCAACAGCTTCTGGGTGGCTTTCGCCTCCACAGTGCTCTCGCTCATCATCGGCGTACCCGCGGCGTACTCGATGAGCCGGTTCGCGATGCGCCGTTCCGCGCTCGTAGTGCTCATGGCACGCATCATCCCGGGAGTCAGCCTTCTGGTGCCGTGGTACTACGTGTTCTCCAACCTGTCCCTCGTGGGCGGGTACGGCGTACTGATTCTTTCCCACATGTTCGTGGCGCTCCCGCTGATCGTGTACATCATGATGTCCTACTACGATTCGATGCCCCTCGAACTCGAGGAGGCTGCGCGCGTGGACGGACTGACCCACATCGGCGCTTTCCTGAAGGTCACGCTGCCGTTGTCGGTGGGCGGTATCGCGACGGCGAGCATCCTGGCGTTCATCTTCTCGTGGAACAACTTCATGTTCGCCCTCGTGCTGTCGGGCGCCGACACCAAGACGCTGCCCGTGGCCATATTCAACTTCGTTGCCTACGCGAGCATTGACTGGGGAGGCCTCATGGCCGCCTCCGTCGTAGTGACCATTCCCATCATGGTGATCGCCCTGTTCACTCAGAAGTACATCGTTTCCGGGCTGACCGCCGGCGCGACGAAGGGCTGAACCATGGCCGATCAGCCGAACCCCGTGATCGTGGTCATGGGGGTGCAGGGCTCTGGTAAGAGCACCCTCGGGGAGCTCCTGGCCGAGCGGCTCGGCCTTCCATTCGTGGACGGCGACACCCTGCATTCCGAGAACAACATCAACCTCATGGCCGCCGGAACTCCCCTGACGGACACGGACCGGCTGCCCTGGCTCCAGACCGTTGGTGAGACCTTGAGGGGTGATGCGGGTACGGGGATCGTCGTTGCGTGCTCGGCGCTGAAACGCGCTTACCGTGATCTGTTGCGGAGCTACGCGCCCGACGTCGTCGTTGTTCACCCCTACGGCCCGATCGATCTCGTCGCCGCGCGCATCTCCGCCCGCGAGCACGAGTACATGCCGCCGTCGCTCCTCATCTCGCAGTACGAGGCCCTCGAGGCGCTGCAGGAGGACGAAGCGGGCATCACAGTAGACATCGCCCATCCGCCCATGGTGCTCGTGGACCGGATCGCGCACCAATTGACTGAAAGCAGGGTCCATGCGCATCAGCAGGATTGAAACCTTCCTCGTTCCGCCACGCTGGCTCTTCGTGCGGGTGGAAACCGACAGCGGCATCGTGGGCTGGGGAGAGCCGGTCGTGGAGGGTCGGTCCGAGACCGTGCGCACCGCCGTCGAGCAGCTGTCCGAACTGCTGATCGGTGCCGACCCGCTGCGCATCGAGGACCTGTGGCAGGTCATGACCAAGGGGTCCTTCTACCGCGGTGGCGCCATTCTCGCGAGCGCGGTCGCCGGCCTGGACCAGGCGCTGTGGGACATCCATGGCAAGTCGCTCGGCGTCCCTGTGCACCAGCTGCTCGGCGGCCACGTCCGCGACCGCATCCGCATGTACGGCTGGATCGGCGGTGATGAGCCCGCCGCGATCGCTGACGCAGTCGAGGCCCAGATGGCGGTTGGCCTGACTGCGGTCAAGATGAACGCCAGTGGACGGATGAGTCCGCTGGGGAGCGTCGCGGAGATCGACGAAGTAGTGGAGCGGGTCGCCGCCGCGCGGGAGGTCCTCGGCCCGCACCGCGACGTCGCCGTGGACTTCCACGGACGCTTCACCCTCGCAAACACCCGCAGGGTAGCGCCGTTGCTCGAGCCATTGCGGCCCCTGTTCCTCGAGGAACCGACCGTACCCGAGAACTCGCACCTCATCGGCGGACTCACGCGATCGACCTCCATCCCCGTGGCCACCGGTGAGCGCCTCTACAACCGGCAGGAGTTCCTGCCGGTGCTGCAGGCCGGCATCGCCGTGGCCCAACCGGACCTCTCCCACGCCGGCGGCATCACCGAGGTGCGGAAAATCGCTTCCCTCGCGGAAATCTATGACGTCCAGCTTGCACCGCACTGTCCGCTGGGGCCGCTCGCGCTCGCGGCATGCCTGCAGGTCGGGTTCGCCACTCCGAACTTCCTGATCCAGGAGCAGAGCATCGGCATCCACTACAACCAGGGCGCCGAAGTCCTTGACTACGTGCTGGACAAGACGCCGCTCAAGTTCATCAACGGTTCCGTGGAACGGCTCACCGCACCGGGCCTCGGTATCGAGATCGACGAAGCCGCGGTCCGCCGGGTGGACAAGGCCGGGCATGCGTGGCGGTCACCGATCTGGCGGCACGACGACGGCTCCTACGCCGAGTGGTGACGCACTGCACCCGAACACGATCCGGCGATCGCCGCCCTCCTGAAAGGACACCCGCATGACACCCGAGGAATTTCTTGGTGGACTGGGCAACGCCAAACTGCTCGCCATCATCCGGGGGAGCGAGGCCCAGGCGGCGGTGCGTACCGCCGTCGCCCTGGTGGAGGAGGGCTTCACACACCTGGAGGTCTCGCTCAATACGGTGGAGGCCGCCGGCGTCATCACTGCCATCCAGGCCGAAGTGGGTGCAGCCGCCTTCATCGGCGCGGGAACGGTCCTTACCCGGGACGACGTCGCGAGGGTCGCCGCAGCCGGAGCCCAGTTCATCGTGACCCCTGCCCTCGCGCCGTCGGTAGCCGAAGCCGTGCGGCTGGATCTGCCCGTCCTCGCCGGTTCGTTCACCCCGACCGAGGTGTACTCGGCCATGGATCAGGGAGCAGCAGCCATCAAACTCTTCCCCGCGTCCCTCGGCGGACCGAGATACCTCTCGGCCCTTCGTGATCCCTTCCCGGATGTTCCCTTCGTGCCGGTGGGTGGCGTCGACCAGGGGGCCGCCGTGGACTACCTTTCCCGCGGTGCACTCGGCGTCGGCGTCGGTTCCCCGCTCATCGGTGACGCAGCCTCCGGCGGGGACCTCGCGGCTCTTCGCTCGCGCGCCCGCCAGTTCCTCTCGGCAGCCGGACTCCAGCAATGACGGCAATGCCCCCGCGCCTCACCCCGGTTGAGGTGCTGACCTTCGGGGAAACGATGGGATCCATCCGTTCCACCGGTCTGGTACGGCTGGGCGGCAGCATGTCGATGTCCCTCGGCGGAGCCGAGACGAATGTGGCGATCGGCCTCGCGCGGCTCGGTCACTCCGTCCGTTGGACGGGACGCCTGGGCGATGACGAAGTGGGCGCGTTCGCCCTGCGCACCCTGCGTGCCGAAGGCGTTGCCACCGATGCCGTGGTGATCGACGCCCGGCGGCCCACCGGGCTGATGCTGCTCGAAGCCCGTTTTGCAGGAGTGTCGAGGGCGCTCTACTACCGGGCATCGTCTGCGGGATCTGTACTCGCTATCGGCGAGCTGGAAGCGTCACTTGATGCCGCACCACGGATTCTCCACCTCACCGGAATCACGCCCGCCCTGTCACCGGCGGCGGCTGAAGCCACGCTGTGGGCAGCCTCGGAAGCACGAAAGCGCGGAATTCTGGTGTCCTTCGATGTCAACTACCGCTCGAAACTGTGGGACGCCGCCGCTGCATCACCCGTGCTGACGCAGCTTGCCGGATTCGCCGACGTCGTCATCGCCTCCGACGACGAACTTGCCCTTGTCGCAGCCGGCACCGATGAAGAGCACGCCGTGAACGCCCTGCACGGAAGGGGAGTGCGCGACGTAATCATCAAGCGCGGCGCCGAGGGAGCGACCGGCTGGTCCGGCGGAGCGGTGGTCCATCAGGACGCGATACCCGTAACCGCCGTGGACACCGTCGGAGCAGGGGACGCCTTCACCGCCGGTTATCTGTCAGCACTCCTCGATGGGAAAGCTCTGGAGGAGCGTCTTCACCGGGGGTCCGTCCTGGGGGCTTTCGCGGTGGCCGCGAGCGGTGACTGGGAAAACCTCCCGACCCGCAATGAACTCCCGTTGGCCGACCGGACCGCCGGCACCACTATTCGTTGAAACACCCACGCTGAAGGAGAATGCCGTGAAGATCACTAGTGCCGAAGTAATCGTCTCAAGCCCGGACCGTAACTTCGTGACCCTGAAGATCACCACCGAGGAGGGCATCACCGGACTCGGTGATGCGACGCTCAACGGGCGTGAATTGGCCGCTGCCGCCTACCTCGAGCACCACGTGGTTCCACTGCTCATCGGCCGTGACGCGCACCGGATCGAGGACACTTGGCAGTTCCTCTACCGCGGTGCCTACTGGCGGCGGGGGCCGGTGACCATGGCCGCCATTGCGGCGGTCGACGTCGCACTCTGGGACATCAAGGCGAAAGCCGCGGGGATGCCGCTCTACCAGCTCCTCGGAGGTGCAAGCCGCACAGCGGTTCGCGCCTATGGCCATGCCAGCGGGCGCGACATCCCGGAGATCATTGACTCCGTGCACGAGCACCTCGCCCTCGGCTACAAGTCCATCCGCATCCAGACAGCCGTGCCGGGGATCGACGCCGTCTACGGTGTTGCCGCGCAGCCCAGCGCCGGTGGGACCCGCTACGACTACGAGCCGGCGCAGCGGGCCGCCCTCCCTGCGGAGGAGGACTGGGACACCCGTGCCTACCTGCGGCACATCCCCACCGTGTTCGAAGCTGTCCGCAACGAATTCGGGCCGGAACTGCCCCTGCTCCACGACGGGCATCACCGCATGACGCCCATCGAGGCCGCGAAACTGGGCAAGTCGCTCGAGCCCTACGACCTGTTCTGGCTCGAGGACTGCACCCCCGCCGAAAACCAGGATGCGCTGCGGTTGGTTCGCCAGCACACCACCACGCCTCTCGCCATCGGTGAGGTCTTCAACACGGTCTGGGACTACCAGACGCTCATCCAGGAACAGCTCATCGACTATGTGCGCTCCGCCGTGACCCACACGGGCGGCATCAGCGCCATGAAGAAGATCCTCGACTTCGCGGCGCAGTACCAGATCAAGTCCGGCATCCACGGGCCCACTGACATCTCACCCGTCGGCATGGCGGCGGCGCTGCACCTGGACATGGCCATCCACAACTTCGGAATCCAGGAGTACATGCGGCACGGCGACCTCACCAACGAGGTCTTCGAGCAGTCCTTCAGCTTCACCGACGGGCACCTGCACCCCGGGAACCAGCCGGGCCTCGGCGTCGAGCTCAATATGGAGGCAGCTGCGGCCCACCCCTACAACCCGGCTTACTTGCCGTTCAACCGGCTCAAGGACGGCACGATCCACGACTGGTAGCAAACAGCCGATTCGTGATCCCTGCCCGTCCTCCGCCTAGGCATGGGGCGAGCACCGGTAGGCGACATTGGGCAGGGGCACCTCGTGGAGCAGAACGCAGCTACGACGTCGAGTCGAGGATGAACCTCACCGTTTCGGCGGGTCTCGGAGCACCTGCCTGGCGGGGACCATGGGCGAGGGATTTGCGTGCTTCATCCAGACCTCTCGAGGTGTTGAATCCCCGCAGTTCCGTCAGTACGAGGTCCGTGTCGGCAAGGCCCTGCTCCTCCAGGTAACGCTGCAGCGCGTCGGTGAGTGTCGCGATGCTCACCTCACCGGGAAGGGGGTGTGCTGGAACCGAAGCCCGGCAGATCAATGGCGACGACTTTCCGGTGCCGGCTGAGCAAGGGCACGACGGGGTCCCAGTTGCGGACGCTCGAGCCCAGTCCGTGCACCAGGACCAGGGGCTTTCCCGAGCCTGTCTTTTCAGTGTTGAGGGTTTCCATTCAGGCTTCCGGGGGCAGCGCTTCGTGGTGTTCGCGGCCCTTCGTGCGGCGGTCTTCCTTCATTTCCGCTTCGAAGAGGTGGCGCTTGCCCTCCACGAGTTCCTCGCGGGCACGCTTCTCGAACGCCTTCAACTCCGTGTAGTAGTGGTCGTCGTAATCCTCGACGATCTGGAACGTCCAACGGCCCTCGATCACATTGCGTCCGATGATGTCCCGATCCACGGTGTCGGCAAGTTCGGTGTGCCCTGCCTTGCGCAGCAGCTCGACCGCTTCGCCGAGGTTGAGGTCCGCCTTGCCCGTGAGCCGGTGGAAGCCATAGAGGTAGCCCCTTGCGTGTTCAACCACCTCAAGGGCCTCTGACAGCTTCCCGAGGGCTTCGACGGTGCCGTCGGTTACGCCGTCGGGTCTCTGGTGATCGGCGTCAGGGCCGGGAGTCTCAGGATTAGCCATACTGCCCACGATATACGCGGCATGCACCGGGTGGGTGATGACCTGCAGACGCCTCCGCGGTTCAACATGTGCCACAGGATGACGTCGTGGGCATGCCCGGCTTTCTCGTCATCGCAGAGTCGTACACCGCAATAACCTGCGCCCTGCAGCAGGCCATCGACAATCATCTGGAGCTGCTCGGGACGGTCGTGAATGATCTGGTTCACGAATTCCTTCGGGAGTGTGCGTTTTCGCAGAACGGCTCTGCACTAATTGGAGTTGAACTGGCTGCCATCAAGGGTAATACTCGGTACTGCCTCCGGTGTGCTCGGCGTCACAAGAGCAGACACCCCGGAAACCACAGCATGGTCAAGGCGAACCGTGTCAACGGAGACACCGAAGGAGTAGCACGCATGAGTTCCACCCAGTCCAATCCCGCGAGGCGCGAGGAACCCGACGTCGAAGCGTCCGGGCTCAAGAAGGTCGTTGTCGCCTCCATGGCGGGCACCGTCGTCGAATGGTACGAGTTCTTCCTCTACGCCGCAGCAGCCACGCTCGTGTTCGCCACGGTGTTCTTCCCGAACGCCGAAACGGAGTTCGATGCGATCATCGCCGGATTCCTGACGTACGCCGTCGGTTTCGTGGCGCGACCCATCGGCGGCATCGTCTTCGGGCACTTCGGCGACAAGTACGGCCGCAAGCAGCTGCTGCAGCTGAGCATCATCCTCGTGGGCGTCTCGACTTTCGCCATGGGCTGCCTGCCGACGTTCGACCAGATCGGCTACTGGGCTCCCGGGCTCCTCGTGGTGCTCCGCTTCATCCAGGGCTTCGCCGTCGGCGGTGAATGGGGAGGCGCCGTCCTGCTCGTGGCCGAGCACAGCCCCAGCAAGTCGCGCGGCTTCTGGTCCAGCTGGCCCCAGTCCGCGGTCCCCATGGGGAACCTGCTCGCCACCGGCGTGCTCTTCATCCTCTCGTCCACCCTTTCCTCCGAGGACTTCCTCGGCTGGGGCTGGCGCATCGCGTTCTGGCTGTCCGCCGTGATCGTGATCGTGGGGTACTACATCCGCACCAAGGTGAACGATGCACCGATCTTCCTCGAGGCACGCAAGGAAGTAGTCGAGGAGGAGAAGGGCTACGGAGTCCTCGAGGTCTTCAAGCGCTACCCCCGCGGCGTCTTCACCGCAATGGGCCTGCGCTTCGCGGAGAACATCCTGTACTACCTGGTGGTCACCTTCAGCATCACCTACCTGCGACTGGTGGTTGAAACCGATACCTCACGGATCCTCCTCCTGCTGCTGATCGCCCACTTCCTCCACTTCTGCACGGTGCCCCTGGTGGGCAAGATGTCCGACCGTTTCGGACGCCGACCCGTCTACATGACCGGCGCCCTGCTCGGAGCTACGTGGGGATTCTTCGCCTTCCCCATGATGGACACCGGGAACGAGCTCATCATCCTCGCGGCGGTGACCATCGGACTGATCTTCCACGCACTGATGTACGCGGGGCAGCCGTCCATCATGGCCGAGATGTTCCCCACCCGCATGCGGTACTCAGGGGTGTCCCTCGGCTACCAGGTGACCTCGATCGTCGCCGGCTCGCTGGCACCGATCATCGCGACGGCCCTGCTGCAGGAATACGGCTCCTCGACGCCGATCGCCATTTACCTGCTCTGTGCCTGCATGGTCACTGCGTTTGCCGTGCTGATGCTCAAGGAAACCCGTGGCATCTCACTGCACGACGTCGACGAAGCCGACGCCAAGGGCACAGCCGACCTGCTGGCGGCATCAAAGAAGTAGCGGTAACAAGGAAGTAGCACTGAAGAAGTAACAGTACGACGACGGCGGGGCCCGCTTGGCGGGTCCCGCCGTTGCTTTGTCCGGTGTCAGGCGGCCAGCGCGGCGGCCCGCTCGCCGACTTCCCTGCGAATCGCTCCGACCACGGCCTGCACCGCCGCCGAACGCAGCGATTCCGGTCGGGCGACGGCCCAGATGGGCAATTGACGGTGAAACTCGGCCGGTAGCACCGGGACGAACCCGGAGGCATCGGCAACCATGAAGCTCGGAAGCAATCCGATCCCTGCGCCGCCGGCTACGGCCTCGACCTGCGCGAAAATGCTTGTCGACTGGAAAGTGCTCACGGGCATGGGCAACTGGGAGGAGCGGTGTCCCAGTTCGCTGACCTGCAGGGCGGACTCCACGTAGGACACGAAGCTGTGATGGCGGATGTCCTCCAATCCACCGGGCATGCCCCGCTCGGCCAGGTACCCGGGGCTGGCGTAGAGGCGGAGGAAGTAGTTGGTGAGGAAGATGGGGTCGGCATTCGTGATCTCCGTCCGGCCCACCACCACTTCGAGGTCGACGCCCGAGCGGTTCTGGCTCACCTTGCGGGTGGCACTGAACATCTCGATGTTGAGCCGTGGATGATCCCGCTGCAGCCGGATCAGCGCGGGTGTCACGAACTTGCTTCCGAATCCGTCGGGGGTGCTGACCCGTGCAAGACCAGACAGGGCGTCGTCGTGCGCAATCCTCGAACCCAGCGCGCCGAGGCTCGCCTCGATCGCCTCCGCAGCCTCGACGGCCTCGCTACCGAGCACCGTCAGTTCCCATCCCTGCGGGGTTCGTTCGAGGGTCCTCCCGCCCAATTGCCTGTCGAGGGCGAGGATGCGCCGCGAAATGGTGGTGTGGGTGGTTCCGAGTGATTCGGCGACAGCGTTGAAGCGGCCGAGCCGTGCGACGGTCAGCAGGATCAGGAGGTCGTCGGGGCTGGGCAAACGCTTGAAGTCGACCACGGTTCCTCCTGACAGTCGAAGTGCGTTTTCGGAGTCGTGTGCAAAAACGAGCACGGTGTCTGTGATATTTCCTCTTGATCGCACTCTACCAGCGGTGCATGCTGGAGATGACGACCAAGCGTTCGAACACCAAAGCAAAGGAGCTTTTCCCATGGCACAAATCGGCTGGATCGGTCTCGGAAATATGGGCGGGTCAATGTCCGGGAACCTCGTCAAGGCAGGGCATGAGGTGCGGGGTTTCGACCTCAATCCGGATGCCGTCGCCGCAGCGGAAGCCTTGGGAGTGAAGCGGGCGTCGAGCATTGCGGACGCGGTGGGAGGCGCCGACGTCGTCTTCACCATGCTGCCCAAGGGTGAGCACGCGCGGGCTGTGTACCTGGGGGACGACGGCGTCCTGGCGCACGCCGATACCAGCACCCTGCTCGTTGACTCCTCGACGATCGACATCGAGTCCGCCGGGGCGCTGCACGCAGCGGCATCGGAGGCAGGATTCCGCTTCGTCGATGCACCGGTTTCGGGTGGAATGAGCGGCGCGAAGGCGGCGACGCTCACGTTCATGGTGGGTGGCGAGGAGGGAGCCGTGAAGGACGCGAGCGCCTTCATCGAGCCGATGGCCAAGAACATCATTCCCACCGGCGGGGCCACTACCGGCCAGGCCGCCAAGATCTGCAACAACCTGATGTTGTTCATCAATCTGGCGTCGACCGCCGAGGGTGCCGTTCTGGCGGATCGCCTGGGCCTCGACAAGCAGGTGTTCTGGGACATCGCCTCCGTGTCGTCGGGGGACAGCTGGGCGCTGCGCACCTGGTATCCAGTGCCGGGCGTCGTGGACACTGCGGCTTCGAACAACGACTTCGCGCCCACCTTCACCACCGAGCTCGCGAACAAGGACATTGGGCTTGCCATCTCGGCAGCGAAGGACACCGGAACCCCGCTGGAGATCGGCGAGCACGTCCAGCAGCTGTTCCAGCGCCTCGTCGATTCCGGGCAGGGCGGCAAGGACTGCTCGATGATCATCAAGCTCGTCGACGGTTCGCTTTCCAACTGACTTTTTCTTTTACGGCTCTTTGAAAGGCACTTCCATGCAGCAGATTCCGCACTACATCAACGGGCAGCGCGTCGCCGACGCCGATCGCTACGGACCCGTCTTCAATCCGGCCACCGGTGAGCAGGAGAAGGAGGTGGCGTTCGCGTCGCCGTCGCGCGTCGACGAAGCGGTGGCCGCCGCCGAGGCCGCACTCCCGGCGTGGCGTTCGGCAAGCCTCGCCAAGCGCGCCAACGTCTTCTACCGCGTCCGGGAACTGCTCACCGAGCGGAGGTCCGAGCTCGCGGCCATCCTCACGAGCGAGCACGGCAAGGTCCTGTCCGACGCCGAGGGAGAGATTGCTCGCGGTCTCGAGAACATCGAGTTCGCCACCGGGCTGTCCCACATGCTCAAGGGCGAGAGGTCGGAGCAGGTTTCCACCGGCGTCGACGTCCACTCGATCCGCCAGCCCGTGGGAGTGGTGGCCTGTATCACACCGTTCAACTTCCCGGCCATGGTGCCGCTCTGGATGATCGGCAGCGCCATTGCCTGCGGCAACACCGTGCTCCTCAAGCCGAGCGAGAAGGATCCCTCCTGCGCGGTGTTCATCGCGGAGATCTTCTCCGAGGCCGGGCTGCCCGACGGCGTGTTCAACGTGGTGCAGGGTGATCGTGAGGCCGTGGAGACGATCCTCGACCACCCCGGTGTGAAGGCCGTGAGCTTCGTCGGTTCCACGCCCATCGCGAAGTCCATCTACCAACGCGCAGCGGGGCACGGCAAGCGCGTCCAGGCCCTGGGCGGCGCGAAGAACCACATGGTGGTCCTGCCCGACGCCGACCTCAACATGGCCGCCGACGCCGCTATCTCCGCGGCGTACGGCTCCGCCGGTGAGCGGTGCATGGCCATCAGCGTCATGGTGGCCGTGGGCGACATCGCCGACGACCTCGTGGAAAAGGTCCGCTCCCGCATGGTGTCGCTGAAGATCGGTGCCGGAACAGATCCGACGTCGGAGATGGGGCCGCTCATCACCGGTGAGCACCGCGACCGTGTGGCGTCCTACGTCGCCGGAGCAGAGGCAGAGGGCGCAACCGTGGTGGTCGACGGAACCTCCCAGCAGTTCGATTCGGACGGCTTCTTCATCGGGGTATCGCTCGTGGACCACGTCAAGCCGGGCATGAAGGTGTACGACGATGAAATCTTCGGTCCCGTGCTCTCCGTGGTCCGGGTGGAGACCTACGCGGACGCCGTGAAACTCGTCAACGAGAACGAGTTCGGCAACGGTGTGGCGATCTTCACGCGCGACGGCGGCGCCGCGCGGCAGTTCGAGTTCGAGGCCGAGGCCGGCATGGTGGGCGTCAACGTACCGATCCCCGTTCCCGTCGGCACGTACTCCTTCGGCGGCTGGAAGAATTCGCTCTTCGGCGACACCCACATGTACGGACCGGACAGCATCCGGTTCTACACGCGCGGCAAGGTGGTCACCACGCGGTGGCCGGATCCGTCGACGTCGAAGATCGACCTCGGGTTCCCGCAGGTCGACTGAGTACTTAGTTCATCGCAACGGGCCGCTTCCCACCGGGAGGCGGCCCGTAGCGTTTCGAGGCTCGTTGCCGTCCGAAGTTTTCCATTGCCGCGTCCCCTCACGGCTCGGGATACTGGTTAATCGACCGGCAGTCGAACGCCCGAGAGGCAACGGAAACCGATGAGTGAACGCGAGCAGCACGAAGAACGCCTGCGGAGGGCGGCTCAGGTCCGAGCGGCACAGCAGTCGCAGGGGCAGGCCGAGAATGGGTTCGATGCCGAGGAACCCGACAACGCCGGCCCCCGCGCGCTCCGCTCGACCGATGACGAATCCGCGCGGGCACGGCTCATCGTCGACGATGCGGTGCGGCGCGGAGAGTTCGAGAACCTGCCGCTGGCGGGTAAGCCGATCCCGGGCCTCGGCGACAGCTACGACCCCGACTGGTGGGTCAAGGGACTCATCCAGCGCGAGAACATCTCCGGGCTGGGGCCTGCGGCAATCCTGCTGCGGAAGGAGGACGCCGAGCTGGATGAGCGGCTTGATGGGCTGTACTCCGAGCGGCAGGTGCGCGAGGTCCTGGAAGACTTCAACCACCGGATCATCGACGCACGGCGGCAGTTGCTGGGCGGGCCTCCTGTCATCACGAAGCTCCGCGACATCGAGGCCGAAGTGCAGCGGTGGCGAGAGCGGCGCATGGAGCATGCAGCGGAGGCAGCGCCCGCCGTCGTCATTGATTCCGGCCCCTGGTGGCGGCGGATGTGGCGGCGCGAACCCCCCGCTGACTGAGCACTTGTGGTCGCCCCGCGGGCGGGTTGACCGCCGCAGGTGCTTAATCAGGGGGGGAGTGAATGGAAAGGAGTAGCTTGCCCGTCCCGGCGACGCCTCGACTGCTACGTGAGCCCGGGGCGGTGCAGGCCGGATTTCCCGGCATGCGCCACTCCCGGGGCCGTCCACACATAGTGTTTCTCCGGCCGTCCGGCACTCCCGTACTGCGGGACGATCCGAGCTTGGCCCCGCGTGACGAGGTATTCGAGATACCGTCGTGCGCTGACCCTCGCCAGGCCTACGCGCGCCGCCACCTCCGACGCCGACGTCCCGGCACGGTGAGCCTGGAGGTCGTTGCTGACAGCTTCGAGCGTCGGCGCCGACAGCCCCTTGGGCGTCGGTAAGGCCGGCCCGGAGGAACGGCCTGAAAACGACGGGGACGCGGCCGACGACCCTGGACCGTGCGAGGCGTCCACTCCTGCCGCCGCCGTCGAACTGCCCGGACCACCGGCCGGGGATATCGGTGTGGGCCGCAGGATCTCGTCGATCCGGCTCTGGTCCAGGGTCCCGGCACCTCCGGAGCCGTGTCCCTCGAGGGAGTGACGATAGGCGACATACTGGTCCAGCCGCTGGTTGAGCACCGACGAGTTGAACGGCTTCACGAGGTAGTGCAGCACGCCGCCCGCCACCGCGGCGCGCACGGTCTCGAGCTCGCGGGCCGCGGTGATTGCGACGACGTCGGTGGGATCACCCGCCAGGTTCCGGATGGCGCGCAGCACCTCGATGCCCGTCATGTCCGGCAGATGGATGTCGAGCAGCACAAGCTGCGGCTTCAGCGTGGCGACGAGTTCAAGGGCCCGTGCACCCGTGTGCGCCACCCCGACGACGTCGAAACCACCGTGCGCCAGCAGGAAACCGGTATGGACGCCGGCAACCTCGTGGTCGTCGTCCACCACGACGGCACGGATCTGCGCTGATTCGGAACTCATGGAACCTGCAGCGCAGTCCGTGCAGAGGAGGGGAGCGGGCTCAGCCACACAGTGAATTCGGCCCCACCCAGGAGCGACTCCTCGACGACGGCGGAACCGTCCCGCCGCCGAGCTATCCGGTCCACGAGGGCGAGGCCGAATCCGCGGGTGCCGGAGCGGCCGCCGTCCTTCGTGGAGAACCCCGAGGAGAAGATCTCCTCGACTGCGGCCTCGGCGATTCCGGAGCCGTCGTCGGACACGGCGATTCGCACCGAACCGGGGTCGGAGTGCACTTCGACCTCGATGTTCCCGTTGGCTCCGATGGCCTCCACCGCATTGTCGATGAGGATCCCGAGGATGGTGACGACGTCGGTGGTTCCGTCTGGTTCGAGGACGGACGATTCGCTGATGGTGAGGCGAATACCCTTCTCGGAGCAGATGGTGCTCTTGGTCATCAGGAGGCTCGCGGCGTCGGGGTCGGTGATGCCCGGGGCGATATCACCGGAAACCAGCGACCCGCCGTGGCCGGAGCGGGAGATGAAGTCGACCGCCTGCGAGGTGCGGCCGAGTTCGAGGAGACCGGAGATGGTGTGCATCCGGTTCGCGAACTCATGGGCCTGGGCGCGGAGGGCCTGCGTGACGTCGCGCTCGCCGTCGAGGTCCGTCAGGAGCTGGTGCAGTTCCGTGCGGTCGCGCAGGATCATGACGTGGCCCACCCGCTTTTCCTCCACCAGGGCGTCGGTGGTGCGCACGAGCAACACGCGCTCACCCACCAGCACGGTCTCATCGGCGTCGCCCGACGACGTCACGAGCCGCGCCAGGGCGGGCTCCAGCACGTCCGAGACATGCCGGCCGGTGGCGTCGTCGTCGAGCTCGAGGAGCCGTTTCGCCTCATCGTTGAGCAGCGCGATCTTTCCTGCCGCATCGACGGCCACCATGCCCTCGCTGATGCCGTGGATCATCGCGTCCCTGGTCTCGAGGAGTGATGCGATCTGCTCGGGCTCCAGCCGGTAGATGCGCCGCCAGATGAGGCGTGAGATGTAGATGGATCCGGCCGATCCCACGAGGGCCGCGATGATGAGCCACACCAGGAGCCGGGGGAGATCCTCGTAGAGGTCGGCGTCGAGCTCCGACTCGAGGGTCCCCACAGATGCGGTGCCGATGATGCCGCCGTCGCCCCCGTAGATCGGTACCTTGACCCGCCAGGATTCACCGAGCGTGCCGGTCTGCGTGCCCACATATGTTTCACCCGAGAGGGGTACCGACGGATCGGTGGAGACCATGAGACCGATCAGGTCAGGGTTCGGATGGGAGTACCGCACGCCGCGGTCGTCCGTAACCACCACGTAGGTGACGCCGGTGGCTTGGGCGATGAGGTCGGCGATCGGCTGAATGATCTCACTGGGATCGGGCTGGCCGAAGGCTTCGACGATGGAGGGAAGCTGGGCGACCGATTGCGCTACGCCCACCATGCGGTCCTCGTACTGGTCGCGGATCTGCTGGCGCTGCATGGCGACGGCGGTGGAACCCGCCACGAGGACGATGATCAGCACGATGAAAAGCTGCAGGAGGAACAGCTGCGATCGGAGCGACAGTGACCTGATCATCCTTTTATTGTGACACGCACCGTTCCGGCGGGTCCCAGAACGGCAGGGACCGCGCGAGACCACAAAGACCAATACGAGCGTTACGACCACATACTTCCCACCTTGCGGCACTCTTCCTACCCTGAAACAAGCGTGGTGATCGGCATCACATCTCAAGGAAGAGACTTCCCATCATGAAAATCGACAGCACAACGGCGCGCCGTTCGACCCTGACCTCCCTCGCCCTCGTCTCGGCACTGGCCCTCACCGCCTGCGGCTCGATGACGGAAAGCACCGAGGCCGGCAGCGCGGAAGGCGGCATCGAAAAGCTGAACATCGTGGTTCCCGCCGATCCCGGCGGAGGCTGGGACCAGACCGGACGGGCCATGGAAAAGGACCTCAAGGACACCGAGCTCGTCGGCAGCGCCTCGGTGGTCAACGTCGGCGGCGCCGGTGGCACCAACGGCCTGGCGCAGCTCGCCACCGAAACGGATCCGAACACGCTCATGGTCATGGGTTACGTGATGGTGGGAGCCGTCGAAACCAACAACGCGGCCAGCCGCATCGAGGACACCACCCCGATCGCGCGCCTCACCGACGAACCTCTCGTGATCGTGGTTCCCGCCGAGTCGCCCTACCAGACCACCCAGGATCTTCTCGACGACATCGAAGCAAACGGGCAGGGCGTCTCGATCACCGGTGGATCCGCCGGGGGAGCAGACCACATCCTCGCGGGCATGGTTCTGAAGGAAGCCGGAATCGCCCCGGACAGCCTCAACTACATCCCCTACTCCGGTGGCGGAGAATCACTCGCGGCGCTGCTGGGCAACAAGGTCAACGCGGGCATCTCGGGCGTCGGTGAATACGCCGAGCAGATCAAGGCCGGCCAGCTCCGCGCCCTCGCCGTCTCGGGTTCCGAGGCCGCGCCGCAGATCCCCGAGGTAGAGACGCTCAGCGACCAGGGCATCGACGTGGTCCTGACGAACTGGCGCGGCGTCGTGGCGCCCGGATCGATCGACGAGGCGAAGGCCGAGGAGCTCACCGAGCTCGTCACCGAACTCCACGAGACCGACGCCTGGAAGGCGACCCTCGAACAGAACAACTGGGGGGATGCGTTCCTCGCCGGGGACGAGTTCGATGCCTTCCTCGACGAGGACATCACCACCGTCAAGCAGACCCTCACCGAGATCGGTCTGCTCTAACCGATGAGCACCGCAACTGAATCAACCGCCGGGAGCGCGACTGCCGCTCCCGGCAGGCGGATCGGGGAGCTGATCTTCGCCCTCCTGATCCTCAGCGTAGGAATCGTCGGCTTCGTGGCCGGCGCAGGAATCCAGACTCCTCCCTCGGCCAGCGACATCGGGCCGCGGGCCTTCCCCTTCGTGGTCTCGGGCGGCCTTGTGCTGCTCGGCGCGTGCCTCGTGGTCCAGGTGCTCCGCGGGGCGACCGGCGCACCTGAGGAGGGCGAGGACGTTGACCCGAACGTGAAGACGGACTGGCTGACGTTCGCCAAGCTGTGCGGCTTCGTGCTGCTCCACGCGTTCCTCATCGTCCCGCTGGGCTGGCCCGTTGCGGCCGCGCTCCTCTTCTTCGGCGCCGCGTGGTCGCTGGGAGCCCGCCCCTGGTGGCGCAACCTGGTAGTCGCCGTCGTTCTCGCCCTGATCCTGCAGTTCGCCTTCGCGGAGCTGCTCGGCGTTTCCCTTCCACCCGGTTTCCTCGAAAGGTTCGGTGTCTTCGGTGGATAACTTCCTGGCGCTGATGGACGGCTTCGCCGTCGCCATGCAGCCCATCTACCTGCTCTACGCGCTCGGCGGGGTGCTCCTCGGCACCGCCGTGGGTGTGCTCCCGGGCATCGGCCCGGCGATGTCGCTGGCGCTGCTCATGCCCATCACCTACACCCTCGAGCCGACGGCCGCGATCATCGTGTTCGCCGGTATCTACTACGGCGGCATGTACGGCGGGTCCACCACCTCGATCCTGCTCAACACTCCGGGTGAATCCTCCTCGATCGTCACCGCGCTCGAGGGCAACAAGATGGCGAAGGCCGGGCGCGGTGCATCTGCCCTCGCGACTGCGGCGATCGGATCATTCGTCGCCGGCACGATCGCCACTGTGCTGCTGAGTTTCCTGGCACCGGTGGTCGCCGTCTTCGCTGTCCAGATCGGGCCGGTCGAGTACGTGGCCCTGATGATCGTCGCCTTCCTGACGGTCGGTGCGCTGCTCGGCTCGTCGATGCTGCGCGGACTGGCCTCCCTGGGACTCGGACTGTTCATCGCGCTCATGGGCGTGGACGCCCTCACCGCACAGCAGCGCTATACCTTCGGCAGCCCGTTCCTCGCGGACGGGATCGACGTCGTCCTGGTGGCCGTTGCGCTCTTCGCAGTCGGCGAGGCGCTCTACGTCGCGTCGCGGCTCCGCCACGGGCCGATCAAGGTGATCCCCGTGACCGGAGGCTGGACCAAGTGGATGCGGAAGGAGGACTGGAAGCGGTCCTGGAAACCGTGGCTGCGCGGCACGTTCATCGGCTTCCCGATCGGCACCATCCCCGCCGGTGGAGCCGACGTCGCCACCTTCGTTTCCTACGCCTCCGAGCGCAAGCTCGCCAAGGGGGAGAACAAGAAGCAGTTCGGCAAGGGCGCCATCGAGGGCGTTGCCGGTCCGGAATCGGCGAACAACGCTGCTGCCGCCGGCGTCCTGGTGCCACTGCTGACGCTCGGCATCCCGACGACGGCGACCGCGGCGATGATGCTCGTCGCGTTCCAGCGCTACCAGATCCAGCCCGGCCCGCTGCTGTTCGAGACGAACGGTGCCCTCGTGTGGGCCCTGATTGCCAGCCTCTACGTGGGCAACCTGATGCTGCTCGTGCTGAACCTGCCCCTCGTGGGCATCTGGGTCAAGATCCTGCAGATCCCACGGCCCTACCTGTACTCGGGCATCCTGATGTTCGCCGTCCTCGGTGCGTTCTCCGTGAACTTCACGCCGATCGACGTCATCATCCTGCTCATCATCGGTGTGCTCGGTTTCTTCATGCGCCGCTACGGATACCCGATCGCTCCCATGGTGGTGGGCCTCATCCTGGGGCCGATCTTCGAGAACCAGCTGCGCAGGTCACTTGCGATCTCGCAGGGCGATCCCGTGGCACTCATCAGCTCGCCGGTCGCCGCGACCATCTACGTCGCGCTGATCGTCATCTTCGCCCTCTCCTTCTGGCTCCGGCGGCGGCAGCGCCAGTTCGAATCAATGGTGGTCGATGCAACTCCTTCCGGTACGACGAATGACGAGGTCAAGGCATGAGCACGATCGTGGTCGGTTACGTTCCCAATCCGCTGGGCGATGCGGCGGTCGAGGAGGCGATTCGGGAGGCACGACGCCGGGCCGCCGCCCTGCTGGTGGTCAACACCACGCGGGCGGACCGACTCGTGGACCCGGGCTATGCCGATTCGGAGGATGTCTCGAAGCTCGAGGCCGTCCTGCGGGACTCCGGTGTCCCGTACACGATCCAGCACGGGATCTCCGAGGCGACAGCGGCGGAAGAGGTGCTCGACGCGGCGCAGAAGACGGGGGCGGAGCTCATCGTTCTAGGATTGCGGCACCGGACGCCGGTGGGCAAGCTGATCATGGGCTCGACGGCGCAGAACATCCTGCTCGCCGCGAAGTGCAACGTGCTGGCGGTGAAGCTGTAGGAGGGCGCCTCGACGGTTCCTCTTGAGGGAGCGCGTCGAATTAGGCGTGTTTGCCGCCGTCGCCGTGCGGAAACCCGGCGTGTCGTTGTCCGACACGCCGGGTTCGTCGTCGATGGCGGCACTTGTCGTGCACGTGCGGCCAGGTTCTCTGTTGCAAATTGGCGCTGGACTGCTGATCCCGGCTCAGGGGCTCCTGCCCCTAGGCTGGACGCATGAAACGAATCGGCCTGATCGGCGGCATGAGCTGGGAAAGCTCCGCACTGTACTACTCGCTCATCAACGGGCTCGTGAAGGAACGGCTGGGCGGCACGCACTCCGCCAGGTGCCTCCTGGCCTCGGTCGATTTCGCTGACATCGAAGCATTGCAGTCCTCCGGGGACTGGGAGGAGGCCGGCCGGCTGCTGGCCCTCGAGGCACAGGGTCTCGAAGCGGCGGGCGCCGACTTCCTCGTGCTCTGCACCAACACGATGCACCGGGTAGCCAGGGAGATCCGCGACGCGGTCGGCATCCCATTGCTGCACATCGGCGACGTCGTGGCCCGTGAGGTGCTGACCTCCGGGCTGGGAACGGTGGCGCTGCTCGGCACGGCCTTCACCATGGAACAGCCGTTCTACCGCAACTTCATCACGGCCTACGGAATCGACGTCCTGGTGCCGCCGGAAGCCGAGCGGGCGAGCCTGCACCGCATCATCTACGAGGAGCTCATCCTGGGCGTTCTCAGGGATGAGTCCCGTCAGGAGCTCGTCGGAATCATCAGGGAGCTCGTGGACCGGGGAGCGCAGGGCGTGATCCTCGGCTGCACCGAGCTCGAGCTGCTGATCAGCCAGGACGACAGCCCGGTACCCGTCTTCGCCACCGCCCGTCTTCATGCGACCGCCGCGGTGGATGAGGCGCTCCGCTGAACTGGAGCGGATGGGATTCTCAGGAGGTGGGTCCTCCAGAAGGGGTCAGCCGGTCGGCCGCACTTCGGCTGAGTCGGAACCCTTCGGCCTGACCAGCAGGGCCAGGAGTGCCGCGATGAGGGCTGTGATGAAAAGGATGGTTTTGAGCACCGTGAGGGCCGAGGCCAACGCCACGGTGCCGGGATCGATCGTTCCCGAGGCGAAGACCGCCTCGAGGGTAAGGTTCTCCGCGACGTCCACGGCCGCGTAGACGATCGGGACGATCATCAGCAGCGATGCGACCTTCCTCCCGCGGGTCACCCGCAGGATGAGCAGGACCAGGGTCGCAGCGAAGACCAGGGGGAAGAGCATGTCCCACAGGTAATGGGTTGCACCGTAGCGCTCGTAGAGCTCGTCCGTCATGCTGGCCTGGACGCTCTCCACATAGCCGGCGTCATATCCCCCCAGCTGCGTGTCCGGCATGCCCAGGCCGTTCAATGCACGTTGGAGCGATGCGAGCTGGAGACCGTTGATCGTGGCGAGCACGGCGCTCAGCAGAACGCCCAGCAGAATGGCGATGGCGGCTCGCCCTCGCGGCTTCCTCCTCGGGCGGTTGACAGCGGAAGGCCCGGCAGCGGAATGCGGGGCTGTCCTGGGCGGTTGCGAGTTCTCCGGAATGGCCACCAAACCATTATGTGCAGAGCCTGCGGACCGCTGCCCTTACGATTCCATGACGCCGTTGCCCGACGTCCCGGCCCCGCCGACGGGCCACGCTGAACCGAGGGCCGCTTCGACAGCGGCGAATTCTGCCGCAAGTTTCTCCTTGACGTGTGAGTCGAGGCCACTGCCATCCGCAGCCGTGCGGGTCCTGCCCAGCTGGGTGATCACCGCGGAGCGGGCCTCCGCGGAGTGGTGCACCCACGCCACCTCACGCAGCATCTGAACAATTCGTGCGGCCATGCGGGGGTCCGCCATACCGTACTCGAGCAACTGTTCCATGGTCAGGTTCAGGAGGTGGGGGAAGGTCGGATACTGCAGCACCACGCGGTCCACGCCGTCGTCGTCCTGCAGGGTTTTGGGGCCGGTCTTCCGATCGGCAAGACCGCACAGCACGCTCGCGACATGGCTCAGCGCGTGGATGGCGGTTGTCGGGTCATTGATTCCCGGAGACAGTGCGCGGCTCGCGACATCGAGCAGTTGCTGGAGTCCGAAGCCGGCATCCTGTGTCGAGGTGCGTTCAAAACCGGTGGCCACCCCGGAGTTCAGTCCCTTGCTGATCGCTTTCCGCCGTTCGGCGTCGATGCTGCCCCCGTCGAGCGACCAGGCCCGGGCGAAGGGAACGCCCTTCACCAGTGACGCCCCGGGCATCACATCGACCACGATGAATGTTCCGGTGTCCTTCGCCGTGGCGAGGGCGGCGTCCGGGTCGAGCCGCAGCAGGAAACCGGAGGTGTCGTTCTCGATGAGCGTCGCTCCGGCATCGCGCTTCGTCGGCGAGCCGGCAACTTTGTCGTCGTCGGGGAAAATCCGGATGAGCGCCTTGTCGGCTTCGCGGTGGACATCGCGCAGCATGGTCTCGACGCGAATCTGGCGTGCCAGGTGGGCAAGGAAAAGCACCAGGCCGACGACGCTTCCGAGGGCCAGGAGGAAGGCCACAGTGACGGAGATCACGGGCACAAAACCCTGACCCTCACTGGTCTCCACCCGAATACTCCGCAGGACGGTCAGGGCGAAGACGAACGTGGAGAGAAAGAGCGCGAGCGTGTTGTGGACGAAGCGGTCGCGCGTGAACGTGCGGAGCAGGCGGGGCGAGAACTGGCTGCTCGCCAGCTGCAGCGTGACCACGGTCAGGGAAAAGGTCAGCGAGGTGACGGTAATCATCGAACTTGCGATTGTTTCCATCAGTGAGCGCGCCGCCTCCGGCCCCCCACCGAACAGGAGTCCCGAGACAGCGGGCGGAAGGTCTTGATCGATCAGCCCGTCCAGGAACGGCAGATACTGTCCGAGAGCGACGGCCAGCACGACGGCCAGGAGCGGCACCGGCCACAACTGGGTGCGCAATGAATCCTTGAGCAAGCCGATGTCGGCGGATCGCCTCATTGCGGTTCCCCGGAACGGACCGCGCGGGTTCGGTAGCGGCAGGTGGTCGCATGCATCTTCAAAGGATAGTGTCGGGAAGTCGAGGGAGAAGTGGGAGATGTCCGGAAAACAGGCTGATGCCACCAAGGAAGCCAGCACGGCGGAGCAGCTGGGAACCGCGGAGCTGCTGGCCCGCCGCCTCGACAAACCCATGGGGATCCTCGGCGTCATCTTCCTTTTCGTAGTGCTCGGCCAGCTTCTGGCGACGGAACCCAGCATGGCGTTGGCCTTCGCCATTGCCGGGTGGATCTTCTGGGCGATCTTCGTCGGGGAATTCCTCCTTCGTGCCTATATCGCAGGGTTCCGCAAACAGTTCTGGAAGAAGAACTGGTGGCAGGTCATCTTCCTGCTCGTCCCCTTCCTCCGGTTCTTCCGGGCGTTGCAGGCGCTTCGCTTCGTGCGCTTGGCGCGGTTCGCCCGCTTCGGCGGCATCGTGTCCGCGGGGGTCCGCGGATCGCGGTCGGCGGGACGGCTGCTCTCGAGCCGCATCGGCTGGCTGATCGCGGTGACCGCCGTCGTCATCCTGGCCTCGAGCCAACTGCTGTATGCCACGGGATCGCACGAGACGTATGCCGATTCCCTGTTCGAATCCGCGATGGCCACGATCACCGGCAGTGGCCTGACGCCCACGAGTGCGTTCGCACGCATCCTGCAGGTGCTGCTCGCCGTCTACTCGGTGGCGGTCTTCGCGACCCTTGCGGGATCGCTCGGCGCCTTCTTTCTCCGTGAGGAACGGCCCGGCGCGGCGGGCTCGAGGGCAGACGCTGCGGAGCCTCCGGGCGTGGCCGGATCACCGGCTCGAGGGCAGGCGCTGCGGGATCCCCGGGCGTGATTGGATCGCCGGCAGCGACGGCGGGCGCGACGGATGCGCCGCGCGTTGGCCCTGCTTCCCGCAGCGGGCGCACCGCCTGTGGAAGCAGCACCTACTGACAGCGCCCCCGCAGCAGCTGAGCGTTGGGCCCTGTACACCTTTCGGGAAGGGAAGCCTTAAAGGCAGCGTGTTGACCGCAACACGACGCAGTGATCGTTGAGACCTGGGCAGGATGCCACGCCGGTTGGACCGGGAGGAAGGAGGCGCCGGCCGACCACTGCCTTCTGCGCCGCGGATTCGGGAGCCGCGGGGAATATCGCGCTCCACACGAGCGCTGCGACAGGCATGAAGCGCATCGGTTTTCTTTCGTTCGGTCACTACCAGGACGTCCCAGGGTCCTTCGTGCGCACTGCCGGTGACGCCCTCCTGCAGACCGTGGAGCTCGCGGTAGCGGCTCAGGAACTCGGTGTGGACGGTGCCTACGTGCGGGTGCACCACTTCGCCCCGCAACTTGCCTCGCCCTTCCCGCTGCTCGCCGCAATGGCAGCCCGAACGAGCACCATCGAGTTGGGCACCGGCGTCATCGATCTGCGCTACGAAAACCCCCTGTACATGGCGGAGGAGGCGGCAGTCACCGACCTCATCAGCGGCGGCAGGTTGCAGCTCGGCATCAGCCGCGGTTCACCCGAACCCGCGCTCAACGGTTACGAGGCCTTCGGGTATGTGCCCGGGGAGGGCAGGAGCGATGCCGACGACGCCCGGCACAAGGCCGCCATCTTCCGCGCGGCCATCTCGGGCTCGGGGATGGCCGATGCCAATCCGCGGATGACCGGGCACTCGGGTCGCCTGGCGATCGAGCCGCAGTCGCCCGGATTGGGAGAGCGCATCTGGTGGGGTTCGGGGACACGGGCGACGGCTCGATGGGCGGGGGAGCAGGGCATGAACCTGATGAGTTCCACCCTGCTGACCGAGGACACCGGGGTGCCGTTCGACGAGCTGCAGGCAGAGCAGATCGAAATCTTCCGGAAAGCCTGGGCCGACGCCGGACATAACGGCACACCGAGGGTCTCGGTCAGCCGGAGTGTCCTGCCGATCGTCAGCGATGCCGACCGCCACTACTTCGGGCTCCGGTCGCAAAGGGACGGCAAGGACCAGGTAGGCAACCTGGAGGGCATGCGGTCACGTTTCGGCAAGAGCTACATCGGGGAACCCGATGTCATCGCTGCACAGCTTGCCTCGGACGCCGCGGTACAGGAGGCCGACACCGTCCTGGTGACGGTACCCAACCAATTGGGTGTCGAGTACAACGCCGAGCTGCTCGAGAACATCCTGACCCTCGTGGCACCCGCTGCGGGATGGCGGTAGCCGAACAGTCGAGCCACGGCCAGCCCGGGCAGCCGGTAGCGTGACGAGCGGCCAAGGCACGACGCCTCCAGTTCTGCCGCGATAGCGGTAGCGGCGTCGGGCGGCCACCGCCTCGCCGCCCGACGTCGTCCGCGTACCGGGGGCTAACCGGCGAGGGCCGCGATGACTTCCTTTGCGACGTCTTCGCTCGACTGCGGGTTCTGGCCGGTGATGAGGTTTCCGTCGCGCACGACGACGCTCTCCCAGGCGGCCCCCGTTTCGACCACGGCGCCCTTCTCGCGGAGTGCTGTCTCTACGAACCACGGGGTGTTCTCGCCGGTTCCGCCGGAGAGTTCTTCCTCGTTGGTGAACACCGTGAGTTGGCGGCCTTCGAAGGCGAAGGTTCCGCCGTCGTCCACCGCGCTCAACAGCCCTGCCGGGCCGTGGCAGAACGGGGCGATGATCTTGCCCTCGTTGTTGGCGGCAATCAGGACGCGGCCGAGGTCCCTGTTCGCGTACAGATCGGCCATGGGACCATGGCCGCCGGGCATCACGACGGCGTCATAGGCTGCGGGATCGATGTGGGCGAGGATTCGCGGCGCGGAAAGCTCGTCATCGATCTCCTCGAGGTACGCGCGGAAGTCTGCCGCTTTTTCCTCGCCACCGGCCTGCTGCGGATCGAGGCTCACCTGGTCGACCGTAGGCTTCACGCCCCCTGGTGAGCTGAGCTGGACCGTGTGCCCGGCTTCGCGAAGGATCCGGTGCGCGACAACGAGTTCCTCGGCCCAGTAGCCAGTGGGGTGCGAGCTGCCGTCCTTCATGGTGAGCGAATCGGCGGATGAAACAACCATCAGGATGTTGGCCATAGGGGTGTGCTCCTTCTCGGGCGCGCACTGCGGGCGCACCGATAGTGGGAAAAACCTTCCAGGTTTGGAACGCACCGAGGCAGGGCTCTATTCCGAAAACGTAGGTGATCGGCGTCTGATTACGGGGCTGCCGCTTCAGCAGGACCCCATCGGAAACACTCGAAACGGCCCGGAAATCTCATTCGCCCGATCCCGAAACAATGGTTGCCTAGTGTTCATTTCGACGCTCTGCCGGGCGTCTTTCATCCTGCATTCCCACGGAGGATTCATGAACGTCACTTCCAGGATTCGTCTGGCGCTTATTCCCACCACCCTCGGCGCGCTGGTGCTTTCCGGTTGCGGAAGCCAGATCAGCACCACGAGCGCAGCCGACGCCGAAAGTTCGGGGACGTCCTGTGTGGATACGTCCGGGGATTCGGTGAAGGTGGGTTTCCTGAATTCGCTCTCGGGAACAATGGCAATCAGTGAATCCACGGTATTTGACTCGCTCACCCTGGCGGCTGAGGAAATCAATGACGCAGGCGGAGTCCTCGGGAAGACGATTGATATCGTCAGCGAGGACGGCGCCAGCGAGCCCACCGTCTTCGCGGAGCGGGCCGGCAAACTGATCCAGCAGGACTGCGTCGCCGCTGTGTTCGGCGGCTGGACCTCCTCGAGCCGCAAGGCCATGCTTCCGGTCTTCGAGTCCAGCGACTCACTGCTGTTCTACCCGGTGCAGTACGAGGGACTCGAATCCTCGGAGAACATCTTCTATACCGGCGCCACCACCAACCAGCAGATCGTTCCTGCCCTTGACTACCTGGTGGAGCAGGGGACCAAGAGCATCTTCCTCGTGGGAAGCGACTACGTGTTCCCCCGGACTGCCAACCAGGTCATCAAGGCCTATGCCGAGGCGCACGGTATCGAAGTGATGGGTGAGGAGTACACGCCACTGGGCTCCACCGAGTTCTCCACCATCGTGAACAAGGTCCGGGATTCCGGTGCCGACGCGGTGTTCAACACGCTCAACGGAGACAGCAACGTCGCCTTCTTCCGGCAATACAAGTCAGTGGGCCTCAGCGCCGACACCATGCCTGTTGTCTCCGTCTCGATAGCCGAGGAGGAGGTTCCCGGAATCGGTGTGGACAACATCGAGGGGCAGCTCACGGCCTGGGACTACTACCAGACGCTCGACAATGACGAGAATGCCGCCTTCGTTGCCGCGTTCAAGGAGCGCTTCGGTGAAGATCGCGTGACCAGCGATCCGATGGAAGCCGCCTATACCTCGGTTCACCTGTGGAGAGCGATGGTCGAGAAAGCCGACTCCTTCGAGGTCGCCGATATACAGGAAGCCGCTGGCGGCGTGACCTTCGACGCTCCGGAGGGAACGGTGACGGTGAATGGTGAGAACAACCACATCACCAAGACTCCGCGCATCGGCAGGATCAATGCCGATGGCCTGATCGACGTGGTCTGGGAGGCTCCCGAGGCAGTGGAGCCTGATCCTTTCCTTGAGACCTACGACTGGGCCAGCGAACTGGGCCAGTAGTCTCACAGGCCGAGGGAGGGAGGTAAGCGGGATGGAAATCCTGATCGGACAGTTATTCGCGGGACTGAGCCTCGGCTCGATCCTCCTGTTGGCCGCGCTGGGGCTGGCGCTGACCTTCGGCCAGATGGGGGTGATCAACCTCGCCCACGGCGAATTCATCATGGCCGGCGCCTACACCGCGTTCACCGTGCAGCAGGTCATCGGCAGTGCGGGGTTGTCTCTCCTGGTGTCCATCCCTGCAGGATTCCTGGTGGGCGGCCTGATGGGCCTCGCCCTGGAGTCGCTGCTGCTTAGGCACCTATATCACCGACCGCTGGATACGCTGCTCGTGACCTTCGGCGTCTCCCTTGTACTCCAACAGGCGGCCCGGGACATCTTCGGTGCACCCAGCGTCGATGTGAGGGTGCCGGCATGGCTGCAGGGCAATATCGAACTTCTCGGGGCACCGATCCCTCTCACCCGTCTGTTTCTCCTGGCCCTGGCAATCTGCTCCCTGATCGGGTTGTCTCTCCTGCTCTCACGGACACCGCTGGGCCGCAGGATCCGCGCGGTCGTCCTGAGCCGGGACCTGGCGGAAACCAGTGGGATCTCGTCACGCCGTACCGATCAGCTGACCTTCTTCCTCGGCTCCGGCATGGCAGGAGTGGCGGGAGTAGGCGTGACCCTCATCGGGTCCACCAGCCCCTACGTGGGCACCAATTACATCGTGGATGCCTTCCTTGTGGTGGTGGCCGGGGGGATCGGCCAGATTCGGGGAGCGGTTTTCGCTGCGTTTGCCCTGGGCGTGCTGCAGTCGCTTTTCGAATTCACGACGACGGCCAGCGTGGCGAAGGTCCTGATCTTCGCCGTGATCGTGGTGTTCCTCCAGATGCGTCCGCAGGGCATCTTCAGCGTAAAGACAAGGAGCCTGGTCTGATGGACAAGCTACGGATACCGACGGCCGGCCAGCACCCGTGGATGCCTTCGGTGAGGGGCCCGGCCCGGACACTGACAGGATTCGCGCTGTCCGCGGTGCTCCTGTTCTTGGTGGCTCCCGCCGTGCTCTCGGCCTTCAGCCTCGCCCTCCTGGCGAAGTATCTGTGTTTTGCGATGGTCGCCGTCGGGATCGGACTGGCCTGGGGGCGGGGAGGAATGCTCACGCTCGGGCAAGGCGTATTCTTCGGTATCGGAGCATACGTCATGGCCATGCACATGAAGTTGGCGGACGCCGCACTGTTCGGCGGGAGCGGAGTGCCCGACTTCATGCTGCTCTACGGTACGGGTGTGGCGCCCTGGTGGTGGGAACCGTTCCGCAGCCCCCTGTTCACTGTCGCCGCCGTCGTTCTCCTTCCCGGACTGGTGGCGCTGGTACTGGGCCTGGCCATCTTCCGGCGCAAGGTGAAAGGTGCCTATTTCGCGATCCTCAGCCAGGCACTTGCGGCGGCATTCGCCGTCCTGCTGATAGGCCAGCAGGGGACCACCGGGGGCTCCAACGGGCTCAACGGCTTCCGCTCCTTCTTCGGCTTCGACCTCAATGATCCGGCCAACAAGGTGATGCTCTTCTACCTCGCGGCCGCAATGCTTCTCCTGATGGTCGCTGTAGCTCGGCAGCTGTCGCGGAGCCGCTACGGCGAGTTGTTGATTGCCGTTCGGGACCAGGAAGAACGTGTCCGGTTCCTCGGTTACGACCCCGCTTCGGTCAAGGTCGTGGCCTACGTCATGGCAGCCGGAATGGCAGGGATCGCGGGCGCTCTCTTCGTGCCCATCGTCGGAATCATCTCACCGGCCGACGTCGGCGTGGTGCCGTCCATCAGCTTCCTGATCGGCGTTGCCATCGGAGGCCGGGCCACCCTGCTTGGACCGGTACTCGGCACAATCGGCGTCGCCTTCGCCGAAACCACCCTTGCTTCATCCTTTCCATCCTTCTGGGTGTACTTCCAGGGGCTGCTGTTCATCCTCGTCATCGGGTTCCTGCCGGGCGGCATCGCGTCACTGCCCGGTGCCCTGCAACGGCTTCGCAGACGCAGGGCAGACCCGCAACCGGCCGGGCGAACGCCTCAAGGGGCAACAGCATGACACACGATCAGAGCATCCTGACCCGCCCGCAGGTCGCCGACGGTCCTGCCGGAACCAGCCCGGCGCCGGACTTCCAAATACGCAACCTCAGGGTCTCCTTCGACGGTTTTCCGGCAGTGGACGGCGTGGACCTCGATCTGGCGCAGGGCGACCTGCGGTTCCTGATCGGACCCAACGGAGCGGGGAAGACAACGCTGATCGACGCCGTGACGGGGCTGGTCCCCGCCTCCGGAAGCGTGCGCCTTGCGGGGAAAGAGCTAATCGGCCGGAAGGTCCACCAAATCTCGAACCTGAGCGTGGGGCGCACCTTCCAGACAGCCAGCGTCTTTGAGAACCTCACCGTGCTCCAGAACCTCGATATTGCGGCGGTGGCGCGCGGCAACCGGTTGAGCCTGGTGAAACGCCGCCGGGCCGTGCTCCCGGAAGTCGAGGAGGCACTGGACATCGTGGGGCTCACCGGAGTGCGGGACCGCACGGCTGGAATCCTCTCCCACGGCCAGAAGCAGTGGCTCGAGATCGGGATGCTCCTGGTCCAACAGGCGCAGTTGCTGCTCTTGGACGAACCCGTGGCGGGAATGAGTCAGGAGGAACGGGAGAAGACCGGGGAGTTGTTGAGGCGGATCGGGGCCGGCCGCATCACCCTGGTAGTGGAGCATGACATGGAGTTCATGCGACAGTTCGCTTCGTCGGTGACAGTGCTCGCCGGGGGCAGGGTCCTCAGTGAGGGCAGCGTCGCACAGGTACAGGCTGACCCGAAGGTGCAGGAAGTGTATCTGGGCACGCCCCTTCCGGGAGGACACAGCTGATGCTCGAACTACAGGGACTGACCACGGGCTACGGCCACACGCAGGTGGTGTTCGGGGTCGACCTCGTCATTCCCCGGGATGGGGTTGCCTCGGTGCTGGGTCACAACGGCGCCGGGAAGACCACGTTGCTCCGGGCCGTCGTGGGCATCCTTCGGGTGACCAGTGGCAGGATCCTCCTTGATGGCGAGGACATCACCCGACTGAAGGCGCATGAACGGGTGGCACGCGGCATGGCGTATGTTCCCCAGGGTCAACAGTCCTTCGGGCAGCTGACGGCCCTGGAGAATCTCCAGCTCGTGGCTGACGGCCGTTCCAACGCTCAGAACCGGATCAACACGGCGCTTGACATGTTTCCGGCCCTGAAGCCCCTGCTCCGACGGAGGGCCGGGCTGTTGTCGGGCGGGCAGCGGCAGCAACTCGCCATCGCCCGGGCCCTCCTCACCCAGCCGAGGATGCTGATACTTGACGAGCCCACCGAAGGCATCCAGCCCTCGGTGGTGGCGGAAATCCAGCAGACCATCCTGAGCCTGTCAGCAACTGCAGGCATGCAGGTGCTGCTGGTGGAACAGCACGTGGGCTTCGCCCTGCAGGCGGCGGATACTTTCTCTGTCCTCGCTTCGGGCCGCGTGGTGTCCGAGGGACCGGGCGGCGCTGCGGCTGCCTCCGATGTCCGTGCAGCCATGGCGATCTAGGGTCGAAGCAAGCCGGACCGCCACTGGGTGAACACCGGCGCCGTCTGCGCGTCCGCCACGTGCGCATCCGCAGTCAGCGACCGGTGAACCGCTCCCGGCCGGGCGAGCACCAGGTGAGCCGTGCCACCCGTCGACGGAACTGCCGGCCGCCAACCCACAGCGGTAACCCCGTCCATCACTCTCGAATTGCCCAGAATGCCCACGGCGGCGCGGCCGGAGCCGGTCAGGTCGAGGTCCTCATACAGGTAATCGCCCTCAGGTCCTCGAAAGCGGGAGACCGAGCGGACCTGCCCCCCGACCTCTCCCGAACGGCCCAGCACCAACGTCTCACGCATCAGCACGCGTGCCTTCAAGCCCAGCGACACCGTCGTTTCGCGCAGCACGTTCGAGCCGGACGATGCAACCATCGGCGCGCCGTCCCAGATGAGCGTGCCGCCGTCGGCCACCTGTGCCTTGAGCTTCCAGCGGGACCGCTCGCCGTCAGCGTCGTAGGCCACCATGCCGGCCGGTTCCACCACTTCGAGGACGACACCGGCACCCACCTCAACGTGCAACGCCACCTCGTCACCGCCCAGCAGCATCATCGCGATGCCGATGAGAGCCACTTTCAAATGGGCAGGATCTCCAGAGGCGTGGACAGGACGGGGGGCAAGAAACTGCCCCTGGTCGAGCACGCTGATCCGGGCCCGGCCGCCGACGAGTTCGCAGGAGACCAGCGTTGCACGGGCCTCGGGCGCCGACCCCTTCACCTAACTCTGGTGCGGGGCGGGCTCATCGTGGCTGTGAATGTGCCCGCCGTCCTCGTCGGCATGGAAGTGGGGTGCCATCGGTCCGGGGTCCTGCGGTGTGTGCTGGCCATCGCGGTGCCTCTCGAGCATCCACCGGACCCAGGCGCTGAGTTCGAGGATGGTGGCATCCTGCTTGCGTGAGAGCGCCAGCACCGGACCACCTTCCCTGGCCCCCCTGGCATCGAGCACCATCTGTTCGACGTCGACCTCCACATACGGTGCCAGGTCGATCTTGTTGATGACCAGCAGATCGGCCCGGGCGATTCCAGGCCCGCCCTTGCGCGCCACGTCCCCACCGCCGGCAACGTCCAGCACGAAGATCTGGGCGTCGACCAGGGCCGGGGAGAAGGTGGCGGTGAGGTTGTCACCGCCACTTTCGACCATCACGAGGTCGAGCGGCGAGAAATCGGCTTCCAGATCCTCCACGGCAAGCAGGTTCGTGGTGACGTCGTCACGGATGGCCGTGTGCGGGCAGGCGCCGGTCTCGACGGCGCGGATCCGCTCTCCGGCGAGGACCCCGGCGGAGCGGAGGAAGCGGGCGTCCTCGTCCGTGTAGATGTCATTGGTGATGACGCCGATGGACAGTTCGTCGGCCATGGCACGACAGATCGTGGCGATCAGTGAGCTCTTGCCGGTTCCGACCGGGCCGGCAATGCCCAGGCGGAAGGAGCGGGCGGGATTCTGGTTCTCAGGCAACGAAAAGCCTCCTTGTTCGGGTGGTGTGGTCTTCGGCCCAGTGCTCCATCCAGGGAGCACTGGGAGCGGGAATGTCATCGATGCCTCTCACTGCCAAGGCCTCGCTGGCCACGGCGTCGAAGTGGCCTGCGGCGTCGAGAATCCAGCGCGTGCCGTCCATCGGGTCGATGGGCAATAGCTTCTGCGCGGCTGCTACCACGGACTGTGCGTCGTCGTAGCAGCACAGGTCCGCGAGCGTCCGCTCGGCGATACCGAAGGCGGCGGCCCAGACACCGAGGGCGACCGGCCGGGTGGGCTTCGGGACGGCATGCTGGAGGGCAAGAACGGCCGGGTGTTCCGCACGCACATTGGCGGCGAGGCGGAGCAGGCCGCGACCCAGCCGCCGGGAGGCCTCCCGCTGGGCGGCGGAGGGGGTACGGGCGTCGAGCGCGTGCTCGATCGAGATGAATCCGTCGGCCGGATCGGGGGCCACCGCTGCGCGCAGTGCCAGGACGGCCGCTGCGGTTTCGACCCGCATGACAGTCCGCAGCCGGGAGAGCAGGTAGGGGTACACGCCGGCGACGCCGAGCCCGGCGAGCACCGCCGGCTCGAGACCGGCGGAGTGGGAGTAGGCCCCGGAGGGCAGGCGGGAATCAGCGAGGAGGAAGGCGGCAACCCGGGCCGTGGTCATCGGCGCATCAGAACAGGCTGTAGCGCTGGGTCAGCGGCAGTTCGGAGACCGGCGCCGGTTCTACGACCTGCCCGTCGATGCTGACCAGGAAGGTCTCCGGGTTCACCTCGATGCGCGGCAGGGCAGTGTTGTTGGGCAGGGACGCCTTGGTGACGTCCCGGGTGGGGCGGATGGCGGTCAGGGAGCGGGTCAGCCCCAGGCGTTCCTCGAGGCCGTCCGCCAGGGCCGCGGGGGTGACGAACGAGGTGGCGAGGTGTGGCGCCGAGGACGCCCGGCCCGCGAGGGATGCGCGCATCCAGACGGGCTGGGGAGTGGGTAGAGACGCGTTCGGATCACCGGTCTGGGCCGCGACGATGGCGCCTCCCTTGAGGACGACGGCGGGCCGGATGCCGAAGAAGGCGGGGTTCCAGAGCACAAGGTCGGCCATCTTGCCCTCCTCGATCGAGCCGACCTCGTGGTCTATACCGTGCGCCACGGCGGGGCAGATGGTGTATTTGGCGATGTACCGGCGGGCGCGCTCGTTGTCCGCGGGCTGGGTAGAGGTGGTTGCCCCCATGTAGTTCTTCATTACGTGTGCCACCTGCCAGGTCCGGGTGATGGTTTCGCCGATCCGCCCCATTGCCTGCGCGTCGGAGGAGGTGATCGACATGGCGCCGAGGTCCTGCAGCACGTCCTCGGCCATCATGGTCGTGGCACGGATGCGCGACTCGGCGAAGGCGAGATCCTCAGGGATGCGGGGGTTCAGGTGGTGGCAGACCATCAGCATGTCCAGGTGCTCCGCCACGGTGTTGACCGTGAAGGGCAGGGTGGGATTGGTGGAGGCCGGCAGCACGTTGGCTGAGGCTGCCACGGTGATGATGTCCGGAGCGTGTCCGCCACCCGCACCCTCGGCGTGGAAGATATGGATGCCCCGGCCGTTGATCGCCGCCAGTGTCTGCTCCACGTAGCCTGCCTCGTTGAGGGAGTCGGCGTGGAGAGCCACCTGCATGCCCCACCTGTCCGCGGCGGTGAGGGCGGCGTCGATGGCTGCCGGCGTGGACCCCCAGTCCTCGTGGACCTTGTAGCCGGCCGCGCCGGCCAGGGCCTGCTCCTCGAGGGCTGCGGCACTGACGGTATTACCCTTCCCGTACAGCAGGAAATTCATCGGCAGGGTGTCGAGGGCGCGGTGCATCACCTGCAGGTTCCAGGGGCCGGGGGTGACCGTAGTGGCCTTGGATCCCTCGGCGGGGCCGGTGCCGCCGCCTCCCACGGTGGTGATGCCGGAGGCAAGGGCCTCCCTCAGGGCGTCAGGACCGAGGAGATGCACATGGCTGTCGATACCGCCGGGGGTCAGAATCCTGCCCTCGCCGGCCATCACCTCAGTGGACGGACCGATGACCAGAGCCGGGTGCACGCCGTCCATGATGTCCGGGTTACCGGACTTGCCGATCCCGGCAATCCGCCCGTTCTTCACTCCGACATCGGCACGTACGATTCCCCAGTGATCGAGGATCAAGGCATTTGTGATGATCAGGTCCGGTGCGCCGGCCGCACTGGTACGGGTGGATTGGGACATCGATTCGCGAATGTTCTTACCGCCGCCGAAGACGGATTCGTCACCGCCGAACGTGTAATCCTTCTCGGGAGTAATCCACAGGTCGGTGCCCGCCAGCCGCACGTGGTCGCCCACGGTGGGGCCGTACAGGTGCGAGTAGGCAGAGCGGGAAATGTCCATGTCAGCGTGGTTCCTCGCAGCAGGTCATATCCTTACCCGTCTGCAGTCCGGGAACCAGCCCTGCGCCGCCGAAGCGCACCAGTCGTACTTCGCGCGAGGCGCCCGGCTCGAACCGGGCCGCGGTTCCGGCTGCGACGTCAAGCCGGAAACCGGCGGCGTCCCCGCGGTCGAAGCTCAGCGCCGGGTTCACCTCAGCAAAGTGGAAGTGGGATCCCACCTGGATGGGGCGATCTCCGTCATTCGTGACCACGAGCGACCGGGTTTCACGGCCGGCATTGAGCTGGTGGGTTCCCTCAGCTGTGCAAATCTCACCAGGGATCAGGGGCCGGCTCACGAGATTGGGTCCGTGATCGTAACGAGCTTTCGGCCGTCCCGGAAGGTGGCCTCGATCTGCAGGTCCGGGATCATTTCCGGAACCCCTTCCATCACATCGCTGCGGGAGAGCACGTGGCGCCCCGCCCTCATGAGGTCTGCCACCAGGGCACCTTCCCGGGCGCGTTCCATGGCCCAGCAGGAGATGATGGCCACGGCTTCGGGATAGTTGAGCTTCACTCCGCGGCTCATCCGGTCACGTGCGACCATGCCCGCGACGCTGAGGAGCAGCTTCTCAGCATCCGAAGGTGTAATGAACATGCGGTGTAGTTTGCCACGGCAATGTTTCAGGGGTATTGCGGGCTCGCGCGACGCTCATCGGGACCGGTGGTCGACGGACACCCGTACGCCAGCGGTGCGGCAGGCACCCGGCATCAGTCCCCGTCGCCGTCGATACCACCGGGAACGCTGTCCCAACCGCCTGGGGGCAGCGGTTCGGCAACGCCGATGACGGTTGTCCCGGGCAAAGAGTCACCCGGCCGCAGCGCGATCAGATTCTTCTCGAAGTAGGAGGGATCGTGCTCTCCGGAGAAGGGAATGACGGCGCTGGTCGGCACTTGCGGATCTGGGCCCGTGGGTAGCGCGGGAAGAAGCTGGACGGCCGGGTCCGCCTCCAGGGGGCCCACTTCCGTCACGACGATCGGCACGGCCGGGAACGCGGCAGAACTGCTGGCGTCCATGTGGGTCTCCTCGTCGCTGGGTGGGTCAATTCTAGGGCGCTGACCGGCAGGTGCGTAAGGGTCGAGGGCACGAAAAAGGCCCGCCCGTTGCCGGAGCGGGCCTTTCCGGAAGGGATCCTAGCGCGCGTTCTCAAGCTCCTCGTACGTGGCGTCGTCAATGCTGATGTTTCCCGCGCCCATGTTGTCCTCGAGGTGGGCAATCGAGCCCGTTCCAGGAATCGGCATCATCACGGGGGAGCGGCGCAGCAACCACGCTAGGGCCACCTGTGAGGTACTCGCGTTCAACCGTTCGGCGGCCTCGGCGAGAGGGCCGCCCGGCCGGGCGAGTTCGCCCGCCGAGATAGGGGCCCAGGGGATGAACCCGATGCCCTGCTCGGTCGCGTAGTCAAGGACTTCCTCGGAGGTGCGGTCGGTCAGGTTGTAGCGGTTCTGGACGGTGGAGACCGTAAAGAATTTCTCGGCGGCCTTGAGCTGGTCGACGCTGACCTCCGAGAGGCCGAGCGCCTTCACCTTGCCCTCCTGCTGGAGGTCGCGGAGCACTGCGAACTGCTCGTGGGCGTCGACCTTGGGGTCGATGCGGTGCAGCTGCAGCAGGTCCAGCGAGTCGACCTTCAGCTTCCGAAGGCTCAGCTCCGTCTGCTGGCGCAGGTATTCAGGCCTGCCGACGGGGATCCACTGGTTCGGGCCGGTGCGGGTGAAACCCACCTTGGTCGCGATGCGCACGCCGTCGGGGTAGGGATGCAGCGCCTCGGCGAGGATCTCCTCGCTGATGTTCGGACCGTAGGAATCGGCGGTGTCGATGAAGTCCACGCCGAGTTCGACGGCACGGCGGACGACGTCGAGGGCGGTGCCGCGGCTGGCGGGCTCGCCCCAGACGCCGTCGCCCACGATCCGCATGGCACCGAAGCCCAGGCGGTGGACGGTGCCGAGGTCCCTGAGGTCGATGGTCGGAGACACTTCGCGGAGTACATCGATGTTTTCGGTCATGGTGGCGGCAACCGGCGTGCCCGGTCCGTTATTCCGGCCGCTGCCCGTTGCCGCCACCGCCGCGTCGTCCCGCCCCTCCCCGCCGGGGGCGGAAACGTCGACTGGACTCGGACGCGGTCCGGTCAGCCGAGGACGAAGTTCGCGATGAACAGCAGCGGGATGGAACCGGCCCACACCGCCGTCGTGATGCCCGACCAGCCGCGAAGCGCCGCGGTGCCCTCGAGACCCGTGAAGCGGGTGACCACCCAGAAATAGGAATCGTTGAAGTAGCTGAACACCATGGATCCGGCCGTGCAGGCCAGGGCGGCGACAAGCGGGTCGATTCCCAGCGTCGTGACCAGGGGGGCAGTGACGGAGGCCGCGGTGATCATTGCGACGGTGCCTGAGCCCTGGGCAATACGGACGAGCGTGGCGATCAGGAACGGCACGAGGAACGCCGGGAGGGGAGTGGCCGCGATCGCTTCGGCCAGGGCATCACCGACGCCCGAGCTGCGCAGTACCTGGCCCAGCGCGCCGCCCGCGCCCGTGATGAGGAGGATGAGCCCTGCGGAGGCTGCGGCTTCAGCGAACCAGCCCTGCACCTTGGTGCGCGGGGTCCAGCGTGGCAGGAGCAGGTAGACGGCGAGCAGGACGCCGATGATCAGGGCGACGACGGGGTTCCCGACGAACGCGAAGGGAACCACCCAGGCGGACGGCTCGTATTCACCGCCGAGCACGCCCTGCGCGTTCTGGTCGATGGCACCGGTAACGGTATTGACCACGATGAGCAGGAGCGGGATGAGCAGCGGAAGTGAGCCGAGGAGGGCTCCGACGTGGTGGGGTTTCGCGCCGGCGGGAGGCGTTCCGAGGTCGACGGCGGGATCGTCGGGGGTGAAATCCTCCGCGTCACTCGTGTGAGCACCGCCGGAGAGTTCATGCGAGCCACTTCCCTCGGGGCCCCTCTCGAGGTGGCCCGTTCCGCTCCGGCCCCCGCCCACGGCGACCGTGCCGTACACGGCATGCCGGACCTCTTCCGAAACCGATGACTCGAGCTTCGGGCCCATCCACTTGGCATAGAAGATGACGATCGGGAGGAGGAGGATCGTGAAGATCAGGCCGCCGAGGATGAGAGCCCCGAGGTCGGCTCCGAGGATGCCGGCGACAGCAAGTGGACCGGGAGTGGGAGGGACCATATGGTGCGTCAGGGTCATGCCGCAGCCGAGTGCAAGGGCAAGGGTGACGTAGCCTGCGCGTTTCACCCGTGCGATGGAGCGCGCCAGCGGGTTCATGATCACGTAGCCGGAGTCGCAGAAGACCGGTATGGAGACCAGTGCCCCGACACTTCCCATCGCCCACGGCTCGCGGCCCTTGCCGAAGATCCGGAGGAAGGCCAGTGCCAGCGAGTTGGCGGCCCCTGACACCTCGAGGATCTTGCCGATGCCGACACCGAGACCGATGACGATTCCGATGGAGGCGAGGGTGTTGCCGAAACCTGTGGTGATGGCGGTGACGATTTCGAGGGGCGCCTGGCCGGCGACGATCCCGGTCACCAGGGCGGCGATCAGCAACGCCACGAAGGCGTCCAGCCGGGTGCGGAGCACCAGGACGACAATGGTCACGATCCCCAGAGCCAGCGCCAGCAAAAGTTGTACATCCACGGTGATTTACTCCTTGAGGAAGGAACCGATGCCCGGGCGGCGTTGCGCGGACATTCCAAGCGCCGTCAGCATTGACGGGTTTAGCGCTGGCTGAAACACTAACACCGGGTATAAGACATCTGACAAGTGTTTTGAGCAAAGAGGCAACCTTTGGAAGTGGAATCGAAGTTAGTGGCGGGCTTCCCCGGCGAAACCGCCGTCGATCCGGTAGTGGTCGCGGCATCGGTGGCGGCATCGCGCCGCATCCTCGTGGTGCTCGACGACGACCCCACCGGCACGCAGTCCGTGGCGGATCTGCCCGTCCTCACCCGCTGGGAAGCGGCGGACTTCGCATGGGCCTTCCGCTTCCGCATCGCGGGTGCCGCGGCCCCGGCGGTCTACGTCCTCACCAATACCCGCAGTCTCGGACCGGGCGAGGCTGAAGCGCGCAACCGGGAAGCCGTGACCAACGCCCTGGCCGCAGCGCAGGAGGCCGGGATCAGCCTCGGCTTCGTGAGCCGCAGCGATTCCACGCTCCGCGGGCACTATCCCCTGGAGCCGGATGTGATCGCTGCGACGCTGCAGGAGGTTCTGGGGGAGGGCACGGACGGCGTCGTCATCGTGCCGGCTTTTCCGGATGCGGGGCGGATCACCATCGGGGGGATCCACTACATGAGGAATGGAACAGGCGGGGTGACCCCCGTGGCGGAGACCGAATTCGCTGCCGATGCCACGTTCGGCTATTCCCATTCCGAGCTTGCCCGCTATGTCGAGGAAAAGTCCGCCGGGCGCATTCCCGCGGCCGACGTCATCGTGCTTGATCTCGGTATCGTCCGCGGCGGGGCGGCCGGGATCGCGGACGCACTCGCTGACGCTGTCGATTCCGTGCCGATCGTGGCCGACATCGTGACCGAGAACGACCTCCGCGCCCTCGCCCTCGGCCTGGCGGAGTCCGAAAGCCGCGGGAAGAAGCTGCTGTACCGCGTGGGGCCGCCCTTCGTCCGCGCAAGGATCGGGCAACGCGAGCGGGAAGCACTCACCGCGGAGGACGTGTTCCCCGACGGCAGCCCGGCGTCCCGGGCCGGGGGGCTGGTGGTCGTGGGTTCCCATGTGGGCGTCACCACGCGGCAGCTTGCGGCACTGACCGGCCGGCATCCGAACGCCACGACGGTAGAGCTGTTGGTGGAGGACCTGCTGGATGCCGCGCTCGCCGAAGTTCACCTCGAGGAGACCGTCGCCGCCGTCGTCGCGGCCCTTGGTGCCGGGGACGTCATCCTGCACACCAGCAGGCTGCTCGTGAAATCGGACGATCCCGCCGAAAGCCTGCGGATCGCCAGGGTGGTTTCGGCCGCTGTGGTGGCGGTCGTCCGCCGGACGCTCGCCGCGGCACCGCCGCGATTCGTGATCGCGAAGGGCGGCATCACCTCCTCCGACGTTGCCGCGCACGGTCTCGCCATCCGGCATGCCGTGGTGCGCGGCCCCATGCTCCCCGGCATCGTTTCGCTGTGGGAACCGGTCGACGGACCGGCACAGGGCATTCCCTATGTGGTCTTCGCGGGCAACGTGGGCGATGACGACTCCCTGGTGGACGTCGTCCGGAAACTCAGCACCACTTTCCAGCCGTAATCCGCCACGAGAAAAGGACGCTCCACATGCACGGCTCGAAGGAGAGCAGCAACTACACCGTCGCGGTCCTCGGACTCGGTGCGATGGGCCTCCCCATCGCGGGACGGCTCGCCGGCAGGTTCACCGTTTCCGGCTACGACATCAACGCCGGACGGCGGCAACTCGCCTCGGACGCCGGTGTCACCGCCCATCCGTCGGCCCGCAGCGCGGCCGCGGGGGCCGACGCCGTCCTCCTCGCGGTCCGGAACGCTGAACAGTTGCGGGCGTCGCTGTTCGGCGACGACGGAGTCGCCGCGGTCCTGGAAGCGGGCGCCGTCGTCATCGTGACCAGCACAGTGGGACGCGAGGCCATCCCGGACGTCGTCGGACAACTGTCCGAATTCGGGGTGGACCTGGTGGACGCGCCGTTGTCCGGCGGACCGAAGCGTGCCGGGAACGGCGACCTGCTCATCGTGGTGGGTGCGGAGCCTGCGGTGCTCGCCAAAGTACGCCCCGTCCTCGATCACCTCGCCTCCACACTCACGGTGGTCGGCGACAAGCCCGGGAACGGACAGGCGTTGAAAACGGTCAACCAGTTGCTGTGCGGCGTGCACATTGCGGCCGCTGCCGAAGCGCTGGCCCTGGCCGATGCGCTGGGCCTGGACCAGGACAAAGCCCTCGCAGCCCTGGAATCGGGTGCTGCGGGCTCCTTCATGCTGTCCAACCGGGGTCCACGTATCCTCGAGGCCTACACGGCCGACGGCGCGGAGGTCCTGAGCAGGCTCGATATCTTCGTCAAGGACCTGGGAATCGTAGGGGATGCGGCCCGTTCCACGGGGCTCGCCGCGCCCGTTGCGGCTGCCGCAGAACAGCTGTTTCTGCTGGGCCAGGCGCAGGGCCTCGGCCTGGCCGACGATTCAGCGGTCATCCGGGTGGTGGCTCCGGGGAAGCGTGCCACTCGGAGAGGGGATGGCCGTGGGCCGGAAATCATTGGTTGAGTCAGTGGTCGAGGACCTCTTCGAGCGCATCCTGGGGGCCGAGATCGCACCGCATGAGCCGTTACCCCCGGAGGCACAGCTGGCGCAAGCGTTCGACGTCAGCCGCTTGACCGTCCGGGAGGCACTGAAGACCCTTCAGGCCCAGAACATCGTGTACGTACGGCGGGGCCTCGGCACGTTCGTGAACCCGCCGGATCAGTGGACCGGCCTGGAAGCGATCCTGAAAGCGGCGTCGCGCGGCATCGCCTCGAATCAGGCTGCACTGCGTCTGCTCGAGGTGCGGCGGATGGTCGAGACCGGTGCCGCCGAGCTCGCTGCACGGCATGCGACCCCGGCCGATCTGCAGCAGATGGAATTCGCGAACCGCGACCTGAAAGCTGCCCATGCCGCGCAGGACCTCGACGCGGTGACGATCGCCGACCTCGCGTTCCATGATGCTGTGTTCCGCGCATCCGCCAACCCGTTCGTTCCTGTTCTGCTGGGTCAATTGGCACAGCTCCTCTACGTGATGCGGCGGGAAACGTCAGCCTTCCCCGAGGTGCAGCGCCACGCGATCAAGCATCACGACCTGATTCTGGACGCCATCGCTTTCCGAAGCCCGGAAGCCGCACGCCTGGCCATGGACGCCCATATCAACCAGACCTACGAAGATTTCGAGCACTACATCAGCAGGCAAGACCAAACCCCTCCAGGAGATGGATAACATGACCGAACTTCCAGCATTCCCCACCGAACGCACCGCGGTACTCACCGGCGCTGCCTCAGCCCGCGGCATCGGACGAGCCACAGCGGACCTTCTTGCGGCCCAGGGGTGGTGCATCGCCATCCTGGATATCGACGGCGACGCCGCTGCAAAGGCAGCCGAGGAGATCGCCGGCAAGCACGGCGTCCGGGCCCTCGGCGTCCGTGCCGACGTCTCCGATCAGGAGTCCGTGGATTCTGCCATCATCAGCGTGGAGGAATCGCTGCCCCCCGTGGTAGGGCTGGCCAACATCGCCGGGATCAGTTCTCCCGTGGAATTCATGGATGAGACCAAGGAAGGGTGGGAACGCGTCTTCGCCATCAACATGACCGGCACCTTCCTGGTGACCCAGCGCGTGCTTTCCGGCATGATCGACCGCAAACTCGGCCGCGTGGTCAGCATCTCCTCCATCTCCGCGCAGCGCGGCGGCGGCACCTACTCCAAGGTCGCGTACAGCGCGTCGAAGGCCGGCATCGTCGGCTTCACCCGGGCCCTTGCCCGCGAGATGGGAGAACACGGCATCACGGTGAACTGTGTCGCCCCCGGTCCGGTGGATACCGACATCATGGGCGGCGCGCTCAGCGACGACCGGAAAGAGGCGATGTCACAGGACATCCTGGTGGGCCGGGTAGGCACCGTGCGCGACATCGCCGCCCTGTTGGTGTTCCTGATGGGCGAGGATGCCGGGTTCATCACGGCGGCCACCTACGACATCAATGGCGGGCTGCAGATTTCCTAGTCCTGGAGCCGTTGCGGGAAGATTGCGTCTGGTCCGAACCGCTGCTCGCGCGTCGGTCAGTCGCCGAAGTGCGTCTCGACGGCTGCACTGGTGGCAGACCGGACGATGCTTTCGGCGACGACGCGGAGCTTCACGTTCCGGTGGCTGGACGCCTTCCGGAGGATGTCGATGGCCTCGATCTGCGTGCACCGGTTCTGCGCGATGATGATCCCGACGGCGATGTCGATGTTCGTTCGTGATTCCATCGCCGTTTTCAGGTTCGCTGCCGCGTCCTGGTACTTCGACATCTGCAGTGCCAGTTGCAGGGCACTCGACGCTTCCGCGGCATACTCCTTCACCTGCTCGACGACCTCGGACGTGAAGGCCCCGGGCTCCATCGCGTACAGATTCACTGCCGCCCCGCCGTCGTCGTCCCTCATCAGCGGCACGCCGAGTGCCGAGTAGTACCCGCGGTCGCTGATGGCGCTCAGGTAGTCGCGCCACCGGGGGTCGGTACGCGTATCCAGGACGACGTTGATATTGCCGGTTCTCACGGCATCGAGGCAGGGGCCGTCGCCGAACCCGTACTGGACCTCGTCGAGCTCCTTCGCCTCCATGCTGCTGCTCGCGACCGTGGTGGCCCGGTTGCGCTGCTTCAAGGTTATTCCGCACATCACGGTTACCGTGGGCTCAAGAATCCTGGACGTATGCACGGCGAACGCCTCGAGGAAAAGATGGAGGTTGTCGGACTCGAGGATGAGATGCTGCAACTTGCCGGCAGCTGAACCACCGACATTCGTTTCTGTCATCCCCACAGCTTACGGAAATTCCTACGCCTCAACTCAAGGGCCGAAGGAGATCGGCAATGGTGGTGAAGCCCAGGCGCTCGGCGTTCTGCAGTGCCGTGTTGCCTTCGGCGTCCCGAATCCCTGGATCCGCTCCGGCATCCAGCAGCTGACGCACCACCTCCAGCTGGTTCGGGCCACCATCATTGAGGAGGATGGCCTCCTGAAGGGCGGTCCAGCCCAGGTTGTTGACGTGGTTCACATCGGTTCCGGCGGCGATCAGGATCCGCACCGTCTCCACATATCCATGTTCGCTCGCCGGGATCAGGGCTGTTCCTCCGTAACGGTTGGTGCTCCGCACGTCAGCTCCGCCGGCCAGGGTCAGTTGCAGGACTTCGTTGAATCCTTCCGCCCCGGCATACAGGAACGCTGAGTCCTGGAGGGCATCCTTGGCATTGACGCTCCCACCGGCGTCGATGAGTTCCTCGACGCGGGCCGGGTCGTTTGCCTTCGCAGCGAGGATCAGCCTGCGGTCGAGGTCCGATTGTTCCTCCGCGGGAAGGAGCGGCCGCTGGACGGCTGACGACGACGGTGCAGTGGGCAAAGGCAGGAGTGACGGCGCGCTCGACGACGGCAGGCTCGAGGACGGCGCGGCCAGCACCGGGGTGGGCGGAGACGCAGCGCCGGGAGGTGCGGTCTCAGCCGTCGTCCGGGCCGGGGTCTCCTCCGTCGACCGGGGACCGTCACCCACCGGTGTGCACCCGGACAGCATCAGGGCAGCAAGAAGCCCTGCTGCAACCAGAACCGGTCCAGGATGCGCGGACCACTCTCCGGCCCAGGTCCGATTCCGGGAGCTCGTCATGCAACAAAACTACTCCTCTGCGCCTGGACCCGCAGCGGCTCCGGCTGCTGTGCGGGAACTCAGCCCACGCCCACGATCAGCAGGATTCCGGCGAAGGCGATGCCCGACACGATGAGGGTCACCATGGTGTAGCCAAGGATGTCCCGCATCTTGAGTCCTGCGATGGCCAGCAGGGGCAGGGCCCGGAACGGCTGGATCATATTCGTCCACTGGTCGCCGCAGGAAACGGCCATGGTCGCAACACTGTGTCCAACAGCCTGCGGTGGAGTTTGTACCAGAAGTTTCAGAAGTGGTTCCGTCGCGGCAATTGTTCCGGCGGCTGGAAGATCCGAGAAAGCTCCTCGCCCTGCGGACGGCGTACGCCAACGGCGTGGCACTAATATGCTGAACTATGGACAGTCAAGGAACGCTGCTCGGATGGGCTTTCGGCAAGCCCGGTCATCAGCACCAGCCCGGCTACCTGGATCAGTTGAAAGCAGAGTCCCTCCGCTCCGTCACCGAGGAGGCCGCCTTCAAGGGCGTCGACGTCGAAGCGGGTTCCGAAAGCTTCGCTGTCTCACATCGGCCGGCTTTTCCCTCGACCTCCGAAGATGAGGAAGAGATGCTTGTGGTGCGCTGCCGGGTCACTGTGACGGGTCCCGGTGCGGACAAACTGCACGGCGAAGGACCGATGAACGGTCTTTAGGGAGCTCTGGGGCTGACCGGTCGCACGCCCGACTCCGCTATTGTTTTCCCGCAGGTCAGTCCGCATCAGCCACCTTCTCCCTGGCCGCTTCAACGGCGGCGTGTGCTTCCTCGGCTCGCTCGGCGGACTTGCGGCGCTGGCGTTCGGCCTCCCGGGTTTCTCCCTCCACGCCGTCGAGCTCACGGCGCAGTGCCGCCAGGCGCTCCTGCAGGTCCTCGATCAACGCCTTGAGTCCGTCCCGCTTCCCGCCGAACCGGTCGGCGCGGGACTCCGCCTGTCGAGCGGCATCATCCGCCCGCTCCGCTTCCGTTTCGGCCCGGCCGAGGTCCACGCGGGCCTGCTCCAGCAGGCGGAGCTGCTCCGGGGAAGTGGACCGGCCAGCGCCGGACTTCCTCCCCTCACTCCGTTCCGGACTGGCCGGGCCGTCGCCGGGTGCGTCGAAGGGGCCACCCACTGCTCCGTCGAGGGAAACAGGCTCCCAACCCGAGACCTCCAGCGGACGCACCAGACGCGCGGTGAGGACCGCGGCTGCCGCAGCGGGATCGGTCATCGCCGCCCGCAGCGTCGATTCCACCCCTTCAAGGGCGGCCGGGCCGACGTCGTACCCGAGGTCCCCGGCGACGTCGAGACCCTGCCGGGCCACTGCGGCCAACAGGCGCTGCCGCTGCTGGCCCAGTGCGTGGAGCTGCGCGCGGTCGCTGCCCTCCTGCGCCTCGCGGAGCGATCCGCCAAGTTCGAGCACCTGTTCCACCTCACTGCGCCGATGGGTCACCAGCAGATTGACCAGCCATGCCGCCGTCGAAGCCTTCGGGAGCTTCTTCAGCAGGGCGGCAAGGTCCTTGTCCCCGGTGCCTATGGCCTCCCTGGCGCGGTCGTTTCGTGCGCCCGTGAACTGATCCAACGGCAGTGCATACAGTTCGGTGGCAACGGTGCCGAAATCCATAAGATCCTGCCGGTCGGCGCTACGGGGTAACGGGCTACTGGAAGATGCCCAGCGTACCGTCGGGTTACGCGTCAGCGTCAACGTCAGCGGATTGCCGCTTGCGGTAGGCCACCATATTGACGCGGTTGGCGCACCGCACGCTGCAGTAGCGTTTCGAGCGGTCTCCATTCCGCGGCGGGAGCGAGCCCCGCTCAATAACTGGACCCTGAGGGACGTGTACTTCAATGGTCGGCGGGGCCTCGTGGTGGTCTCCGGTTACGGTCCTCCGAATCCGGCATCGAGGTATGCAGGGCAACCGCTCGGGAGATAACTCGCCGGGCCGATGACGCGCCGAAACGGGCCCGCCGGTGGTTTCAGGTATTGAAGCGGTCAAGCTCCCCGGTCAATTCCCACCCGCCCACAGACCGAGCCTTGTAGATGGCGGGATTGTGCGAGGCGATGGTCCGGGCGTTGCGCCAATGGCGGTCGAGGCCGCGCTCGATGGACACCGCCGACGCCCCACCCACCTCGAAGAGCCGGGACGTCGCGCTGAGTACCTGGTCGATGACGGTCACCTGCGCCTGATAGACAGCAAGCTCCGCTTCATCGACGGCGTCGCGCCTCACACCGGGACCGGTGGCCTCGGTGAGGACGCCGAATGCCTTCCCGAGCGCGCGTGCCGCAGCGCTGACCGAGGCTTCAGCGGAGAAGGCGAGGCTCGAAACTTCACCGATCACCTGCTGCACCTGCGGATCCCCGGCGGGCACGGACGACGTCGCATTCGCGTACGTGCGGGTGCGCGGCGCAACGAAGGCAACGACGTCGTCCGTCGCGGCCCGTGCTATTCCTGCGAGAGAGGCCACCAGGACCAGCTGGAAAAAGGCGTGCACGTGACTCGGCTGGCTCTTGTTGAAGGGCCGGACGTCGGCGGGATCCACCCGGACGCTCCGGAACACCGTGGTGCCACTGCCCGTCAGTCTCTGGCCGAACCCGTTCCAGTCATCGAGGCACTCCACGCCGGGTGCGCCGGCAGCGACGGCATAGGAGACACGTTCGCCGTCGGAAATCGCGCTTCCGGCAATCCAGTCCGCGTAGATGCTGCCGGTGCTGTAGTACTTCGTCCCCTCCAGGAGGAGGTCGCCGTCCACGGCTGAGATGGTGGTGCTGATGTCCTTGAGCGAGGCCCCGGTCAGTTCACTCGAGGCGTTGCCGATCATCGCGCCGCCGGCAATGACGGGAAACCAACGCTCGGCACGAGGACCGCCGTCGTCGAGCAGGAGCCCTTCCACGAAGGCGAAGTGTCCCCGCCAAAGCTGGGCGAGGTTCGAGTCGGCAGCGGCGAGGTTCGTCAGGAGCAGGAAGAGCTGGGGGAGGGAGGCGCCGAGTCCGCCACGGTCCTGCGGTATCCGCAGCGCTCCGAATCCTGCCGTCTTCAGGGACTCGACCTCGGTGGAGGGAAGTTTCCGCTGTACCTCACGCAGTGCCGAGCCTGTGGCGATGTGATCGAATAGCGGGCCGAAGCGGGCAAGCAGGTCCTGGTCTGTCGGAAGTGCTGCAGCGGTTGCTGTTGCTGTCATCGAGGCTCTCCTAGACCGAGGCCGAAGCAAGGGCCGGTGAATCGAGGTTCGCTCCTCCGCGGTACCGGGCGCCCGGGTGGGAGTCGAAGAGCCGAGCATTGCCGGCGCCGAAGAACCGTTCCCGCAGGGTCCCCTCCTCATAGGAGGTGCGGTAGAGCCCGCGGCGCTGGAGTTCGGGCACCACGTGCTCCACGAAGTCCTCGGCCGTACCGGGGGTGAGGAACTGCCGCAGGTTGAAGCCGTCGAGGTCGGTCTCGCGGACCCACCGCTCGATCTCGTTGACCACTTCGACTGCCGTGCCGACCGCGAAGAACGGCCCGCGGTCGAACCGCGTCACGCGCCCCAGCGCCTCACCCACCGTGGTGCCGGCCGGCAGGCGGCGGTTGCTGGGCTGTCGGTCCCTGCCGGGCCGGTTCTCGCGCGCGAGGACATCCTCGACGAGCTCGCTCGGATGGTATGCCGCGAGGTCGATGCCGCCTCCGCCCACATGCGCGAGGTAGCCCTCCGCGCTGGAGAGTCTCCTGAACTCCTCCGCCTTCCGCTGCGCGTCCTTGGAGGTTCTTCCCACGATGACGACGGCACTCGCGAAGGTCTTGATGTGGTCCCGGGAGCGGCCGTTCGCCTCGGCGAGGCGTCGAAGGTCGGCCACGTTGTCGCGGTACGCCGCGAGGTCGGTACCGCCCACGAAGACCGCCTCGGCGTGTTTGGCCGCGAAGGCCTTGCCCGCCACCGAACTGCCTGCCTGGAAGAGGACGGGGGTGCGCTGGAGGGACGGCTGGGCCAGGTGCGGTCCGGCCACCGAGAAATGGGGGCCCTGGTGGTTGATGTACCGGACCTTCGTGGGGTCGGTGTAGACGCGGTGCTCGCGGTCCTGCACCACGGCGTCGTCATCCCACGACCCCTCCCACAGCTTGTAGAGGACATCGAGGTATTCGTCGGCGATCTCGTAGCGGCGGTCATGTTCCACCTCGTCGGGCAGCCCGAAGTTCCGGGCCGCGTTGGGCAGGTAGGAGGTCACGATGTTCCAGCCGAAGCGCCCCTTCGTGAGGTGGTCCAGCGTCGAGGCGCGGCGTGCGAAGGCGAAGGGCGGCTCATAGGTGGTGGAGAAGGTCGCAGCGAAACCGAGATGCTTCGTGGCCGCCGCCATCGCAGGAATGATCAGCAGGGGGTCGTTGCTCGGAATCTGCACGGCTTCGCGGAGTGCCGTCTCTGGTCCGGCGCGGTAGCCGTCGTAGGTTCCGACGACGTCGGCGAGGAACACGGTGTCGAAGAGCCCGGCCTCGAGGAGCTTGGCTTCCTCGACCCAGAAGTCGAGGTCGTTGAAGCGGTGGCGGTTGTTCTCCGGATGGACCCACAAACCGTGCGAGATGTGACCCACGCAGTTCATTTCGAAGAGGTTGAAGGCGATCTTCTTGGTCATGAGTGGATCTGCTCCTTGATGGAAGGGAGTGGAGGGGAGGGAAGCTGCGGGATGGCGCTCAATAACTCCCGCGTGTACGCCTGTTCGGGCTGCAGGAAGACGCGGTCGATGGGACCGGATTCCACCACCGCACCGTCCTTCATCACCAGCACGGTGTCGGCGATGTGGTGGATGACGCCGAGGTCGTGGGAGATGAACAGGTAACTCAGGGAGAACTCCTGCTGCAGGTCGGCAAGGAGGTCGAGGATCTGCGCCTGCACCGAGACATCCAGGGCGGAGACCGGCTCGTCGCAGATGAGGACTTCAGGCTCGGCGGCCAGGGCACGGGCGATGGCCACGCGCTGACGCTGGCCGCCCGAGAGCTCGATAGGCCGGCGCTGGTGCTCGTCGGTCCCCAGCCGGACCAGGCCGAGAAGCTCGCGGATTCGTTCCGCACGGGCGGCGCGGGGGACACCCGCGGCCAGGAGTGCTTCGCCGATGATCCGGCCGACGGTGTGCCGCGGGTCGAAGGAACTGAGGGGATCCTGGTAGATCATCTGCACGGACCGGCGCGCGGTGCGGTTTCCGGACCGTCCCAGGTCCTCCCACGTTGCACCGTGCAGAAGCACGCTGCCCGAATCGGGTTTCTCGACCCCGAGGACCATGCGGGCCGCAGTGCTCTTTCCGGAGCCGGATTCACCGACGATGCCCAGCGTGGTACCGCGCTCGAGCGAGAACGACACCCGATCCACGACCGTGCGGTTCACGCGGTCCGGGCCGGGAAAGGTCTTGGTGATGTCCTTAGCCGACAGGATGGTGCGGTGCCTGTTGCCGCCCATCTGCCCGTCGGCGTGTGGTGCGGATCGAGGCTCGGCAACGGGTGCTACCGGGCGCCCCTGCACGACGGCCCGGTGCCCGCCGAGCCGCGATCCGCGTGAGGCGGCCGAGGGAATCGAAGCCAGGAGCTCGAGGGTGTAGGGGTGCTGAGGATCCTGCAGTACTTGCTGGGTAGGGCCCTGCTCGACGATCTCGCCGTCGCGCATCACCGCGATCCGGTCCGCGAGGCCGGCCACGACGGACAGGTCGTGGCTCACCACGAGCATGCCCATGGAGCCTTTCTTCAGCCGGTTCAGCAGGCGCATCACCTGCGCCGCCACCGTGGCGTCAAGCGCCGTCGTCGGTTCGTCCGCGATGAGGAATCCCGGGCCCGCGGCGATTGCCGAGGCGATCAGCGCCCGTTGCCGGAGGCCGCCGGACAACTGATGCGAGTACTGAAGGGCCCTCAGCCCCGGTTCCGGCACACCCACCTCGGTGAGCAGTTCGAGGACGCGCGCCTGCCGGGCGGCCTTTCCGAGGTCGGTGTGGAGTTTCAGCGCTTCGCCTACCTCGTCGCCGATCGGGCGCAGTGAGTCCAGCGAGGACAGGGCATCCTGAAGGACGAAGCCGATGTGCCGGCCGCGCACCGACTTCCACTCGCGCTCGCCCCAGCCACGGGTGTCCTTCCCGCGGAAGGAGACGGCATCGGCGCTGAGATGCGACTGCGGCCCGGTCAACCCGACGAGCGTGCGTGCCGTCACTGATTTCCCCGAGCCCGACTCGCCGACCAGGGCGAGGCATTCACCGGCATGGACGGCGAGGGAAACGTTCCGGAGGACGGTGCGCGGGGCGCGTCGCGGACCGAAGGAAACGCTGAGGTTCTTCACCTCGACGATGGGTGTGCTGGTCATGAGGTTGTCCTTCCTTCGGAACGGTGGCGCAGTTCACGCCCGACGACGGTGATCGCGAGGACGGTCCCGACGAGGAACGTGGCCGGCAGCGTGATGAGCCAGGGCGCGTTGGAGATGAAGTTCCGTCCGATGGAGAGCATGGCTCCCCATTCAGGTGCAGGTGGGGGAGTGCCGAGGCCCAGGAAACTGAGTGAGGCACCCGCGCCGATGGCGGACCCCACCCCGATCGTGGCCAGGACGAGCACCGGTTTCACGACATTGGGCAGCACGTGGTGCAGCAGGACATGCCGGCGAGGAAAACCCAGCACGCCCGCCGCCTCCACGTATGCCGCCCGCCGCACCAGGTGCGCCTGGGTCCGGGTGATGCGGGCGTAGTAGGCGATGCTGCCCGCGCCGATCGCCAGGATGGCGTTCTCGGTACCCCCGCCGATGATGCCGATGACCACCAGCGCGAGGATGATCTCCGGCACCGCGAGCGTGACGTCTAGGAAGCGCATCACCGAGGCCTCGACGAACCGTTTGCTCAGGCCCGCGAAGAGTCCGAGGAGCGTCCCGCCGACGAGCCCGATCGCCGTGGCGCCGACTCCGATATACAGGGAGGTCCGGGCTCCATGAACGATCCTGCTATAGACGTCGGCCCCGGACTCGTCGGTTCCGAACCAATGCGCAGCGCTCGGCGGGCGGAAGCTCTCGGCAGGGTTCACGGAATAGGGATCGGTGGAAGCCAGGACGTTAGGGGCCGCGACGGCGAGGGCGAGCCAGACGAGGAATCCGACGGCGAGGATGAGGCCGGGCCTGAAGCGCCGCCGCCTCCGGGGAGGGCGTACCCGGTCCCGTGTGGCGGCAGCCGGGATCTCCGGGGGACTCTGGACCACCGGGGCCGTGCCTGGTCGGAGGTCGATGCTCATGCGGTTACCACCCTAGGATCGATGAGCGTGTAGAGGAGGTCGACTGCGAGGTTGACCACCACGTACACGGCTGCTGAGAGCAGGACGACGCCGATGATCACCGGCAAGTCCTTTTCATACACGGACGCGAGCGCCAGGCTTCCCACGCCCTGCCGGCTGAAGAGGGTTTCCACGATCACCGAACCGCCGAGGAGGGCGGCGATGAGGAACCCGGACATCGTCAGGACGGGGATGACGGCATGCCGGAGCGCGTGGATCACGCGGACCTGGGCGTCGCGCATTCCACGCGCCCTGGCGGTGAGGACGAAAGCCTGCTCCAGCACGTCGTCGAGCTCGTTGCGGAGTACCTGCGAGAGCGGACCGAATACCGCGAGTGCGAGCGTCAGTGCGGGCAGCACGAGCGACGCCGGCCCCTGGTTGCCGCCGATCGGGAACCAGTGCAGGCTGAACGAGAACACCATCAGCAGGACGAAGCCGATCACGAAAGTGGGGGTCGCGGCGCACACCACCTCCACACCGGATACCAGCGAGCGGATCCACGGGCGCCGCTGTGCCGAGGCAAGGGCGACGGCGAACGTGAGCGGCAGGGCGAGAAGAGCGGCGGCACCGGCGAGCTGCGCCGTCGAACCGATCTGTTGCCCGATGGCCTCCGTGACGGGGATGCGCAGCCGGTAGGACTGGCCGAGGTCTCCCTGGAGCAGCCCGCCCAGGTAGTGCAGGTACTGGATGGCCAGGGGCTCATCGAGCAGGTAGTCCTGGCGCACGCGGTCGATCGCCTCCGGAGTGAGTCGGGCATCGGGTCCGCCCAGGATCAGGAGCGCCGTGTCTCCCGGGATGAGGTACACCGCCAGGAAGGTGAGGGTTGCGGCTCCCCACAGCACTCCGACTCCCACGACGAGGCGGAGTGCGACGCGGCGGGCCATTGCACCGGGCCGGCCGGTCTTTCTCGTGCTTCCCGGGGCCAAGGTTGCCGTCACTGCGCAAGCCAGGCGTAGGTGAGGACGGGAACGGGGTGGGACGTGTCCGTGGCTACGCCCTGCACCGAGTTCGAGTAGGCGAACTGGCTCGGATTCTCGTAGAGGGGCAGCCCCGGCACCAGATCGGTGAGCCGGTGCTGTGCCTGGGAGTAGGCCTCCGCCGCGTCCGGGCCATCGGCCGCGCCGCGAGCCCGCAGCAGGATCTCATCCAGTTCCGGGTCGTTCACGTAGGAGGAATTCTGGCCGATGCGCTCGCCGGTGATTTCCGAGGAGTGGTACCGGATGAACAGGACGTCCGTGGTGTTGGTGTGCCACACTCCGGCCAGGGCGTCATAGTCTCCGGCGTACCTCAGTTCCGTGAGTTGTGCCTGGGGAAGCTGGATGATCTCCAGCTCGATCCCTACCTTCCGGACCTCGCCCTGCAGCTGGACGAGGAGGGGACTGGGAGCCGAGGCTTCCACTGTGGGAACTTCGACGGTCAGCCGCTCGCCGTCCTTGGTGCGGAAGCCCTCGGCGTCGCGGGAGTCCCAACCGGCGTCGTCGAGCAGCTGGTCTGCGCGCTCGGGATCGTGGGCCAGTGTGCCTTCCACCGAGGGATCGTAGTATTTGCTCTCCTTCGACAGGTACGAGTCGATGGGGGTGTAGGTGCCGAAGCCGAGGCTTTCCGTGACCGCCCTGGTGTCCACGGCGGTGGTAAAGGCTTCCCGGACGGCCGGGTCGCTGAAGGGCTCCCGGTTCAGGTTGAAGCCGAGCACGTACGGGCTGCCGGTGCGCGGCAGGTTCTCGTAGGTGAACGCCGGGTCCGCCTGCACCGCGGCCGCGTTCTGCGGCGCGAGGTTCTCCGTCAGCCCGTACTGGCCCGACACGAGGGACTGGTAGCGGATCACGGGCTCGGCGACCACGGTGACTTCGACGCCGTCCAGGTGGGCCTCGCCGGATCCGCCCAGCCAGTCGGGAGCCCAGCCGTATCCCTCCCGCTTGGCGTAGCTGATGCTCTGTCCCGGCTGGTAGGCCTCGAGGACGTAGGGCCCGGATCCCACCGGGTTCTGGCACAGGGTTTCCGGCGACTCGGTGATGGCCTTGCCCGAGTTCATGCCCAGCCAGGACTGCGCGAGCGTGTAGAGGAAGGGGGTGTAGGCGTACTCGAGGTGCGCTTCGAAGGTGTAGTCGTCGATCACCGTTCCATCGACGTAGGGTGCGATGTAGGCGGCGGCCAGCGGAGATTTCGTGGCCGGGTCCCGCATGTGCTCGAGGTTCTGCTGGAACACGGTCGCGTTCCATGGCGACCCGTCGCTGAACGTCACGTCCTGACGCAGGTGGAACGTGTACGTCCTGCCGTCCTCGGAGATGTCCCAGGACTCGGCGAGATAGGGGGCGATCTCGCCGTCGTCGTCGAGCGTGACCACGTTGTCGTAGATCAGCCGGCCCAGGAACTGCTGCTGTGTCGCCGAGATGCCGTGGCCGTCGAGGCAGCCGGGCTCGGCGGAGATCGAGACATTGAGGACCCCGCCGTCCACGGGCGTGGCGTCAGCGGGCACGGTCTGTGTCCCGGCAGGGGAGGCGCAGGACGCGAGCAGGCCGGCGACGACGGCGAGGGTTGCGCCGCGGGTCAGGGTGCGGCGGACCCGGAAGCGGGCATGAAAAGACAGGGACATGAGGTTCCTTCTGTGCGAGGAAGCGGGCATGGGTCATCGCGGCAGGGACTGCGCAATGGGAAATGGCGGCGACGGTGGCCGGCAGGGCCGGTGCCGCAGGCGGGGTGGCGTCAGGCGGTGAGAAGTGGACAGCTGTGGAAACGCATCATGCGTCATCCTTCCGATTGCTCTTGACCGCACCGGACGCCGCAACAGATGCGGTGGGTGCAGCCCACTTCGTCATCCGAACCACCCGGAAAGCATGGGGTTGGTGCGCGGCCAAGTCGGAGCTTGACGGCCGCATCTCTTGAAGCTGACCCCACTGTATGCCGGATCTTTCCGCTGTCCAGTCGGGTCAGGTCACAGACGGTCATAAAGGGCGGACAGCAGCTTTCTTACGTTCTGTGTCGTGCCCGGCGTTGACGGCGGGCTCGGGATGCCCCTAGCGTGGGAGGCGCAATCAAGAGTTCCAGCCACAGGCCCTGGCCGGCTGGACAGCAACCCTCTCGTCGTAGCGGGGTGCTCCAGGTGATGATTCGGCCGCTGGGCAGTTTTCGCCCGAGGGGCAAGTACGGCGTTTCCCCCGCTGCCTTCTGCTTTTCGGTACGCGGGACGACGCCTTTTTCGAAGGAAGTGGGCATGGCGTTGAATGTCAATCTGGAGCCGGCGGTTCTACGGCAGGCTTTCGGGCGCTTTCCCTCAGGGATCGCAGCGCTCTGTGCCCGGGTGGACGGAGTTCCCGAGGGCATTGTTGCTTCCTCGTTCACCGTCGGGGTGTCGCTCGATCCGCCACTGGTGATGTTCGCCATCCAGAACACCTCGCGCACCTGGCCGGAGCTGCGAAAGCAACCCCGTATCGGTGTTTCGGTCCTGGCCTCCGGGCAGAAGGATGCCTGCCTGCAGATCGCGTCGAAGTCAGCCGACCGGTTCGCAGCACTCGACATCGAAGTCACGCCCGCCGGCGCCGTACTGCTCTCCGACGCCGTACTGTGGCTGGACTGCTCGGTCGAGGCGGAGTATCCCGCCGGAGATCACCAGGTGGTGCTCCTCCGGGTGCACGGCCTGCAGTTCGAGGACAAGGACTCCGTGCCGCTCGTGTTCCACGCCTCCGAATTCCACCGGCTGCCGGAGCCGTCGCTGGTGTAGCGGCAAGTGTTTCGAATCGGGTCCTCCGGGGTACTGATACCGGAAACTCCCTCCGAAAGGACGCCCATGTACCCGTCAGTCGCACACCAGACCGTTGCGGAGCTGGGTGGCCCCACGAGCGTCCTGGTTCGGCAGAAGAACGACCACGTCAAGCTCAACGCCTTGCTGAAGGAACTGGAAGGATCGAGAGGAGCCGAGCAGGGCGATGTGCTGCGGCGCATCTACCGGCTGGTGTTTCCCCACGCCTTCGCCGAGGAGGCGGTGCTGTGGCCCGTGGTGCGGCGGGTCCTGCCCGATGGTGAACAACTCACCCTTGAGGTGGAGCAGGAGCACCAGGAGGTCAATGAACTGGTGACGCGGCTTGAAACCCTCGAGGAGGGGGACCCGGAGCGGGAACGCGTACTCGACCGGCTGGTCGAGGTGCTGGGGGAGGACGTACGCGACGAGGAGGACAAGCTTTTCCCCCGGCTGCAGGAAGTGGTGAGCAAACGCCTGCTTCAGCTGATGGGCATCTCCTGGGAGGTGGTCCGCAGAACCGCCCCCACCCGCGCTCATCCGGTCGTGGCAAGGCGGCCGCCAGGCAACGCCGTCGCGGCAGTTCCGCTTTCACTCATCGACCGCATCCGCGACGCGGTCGACACCGCAATACTGCAGAGGCCGAAAGCCGTTTCACCGGTTCTCCATCGCACGAGCACCCTGCTGGCGCGGGTAGCCCATTCGATCGAGCACCTCCCGCTCCTGACACGCGGAGAGGACCCAACCACGAGCAGGGTGGGCCGACGGTCCGATGGGAGCGGACGACGCCGGCCTCCTGTCGCGGGCGTTGTCGCTGTCGCGGCCGGGGGAGCTGTAGCGGGAGAGCTGGTGTTCCGCTCGCTCACCCGGCGGACCCGCCGCTGAACGCTCAATCCGATCGATTCCGGCTCGGCTTTGGCGGTTCAGTCTCGATCCGGTCCTGGCTGGATCGAGTTCAGTCCTGCGACGGCCGTTCGCCGGCATCGAATTGCTCCTCGTAGACCCGCTTTGCTTCCTGCAGCACCTCTGGATCGAGCCGGCCGAGCGGACGGACGTCGACGAGCAGCGGCTCGCAGTCCGGGCCCCGGCCCACGCACGCCCCGGTGAGTACCCATGCGTAGCGGTCCTCGTCCTCCGCAAGGTGCTCGTACTGGCAGATCTGGCGTGCAAGCCAGTCCTTGAGCGGCCGGGTCCACCACGACTCCGGTGTGAGGGGGTTGACGGACAATCCTGGCAGCGTCAGCCCGCTCTCGGCGTCGAGACTATTGGAATCCCTATCGGCTTCGAAGCCCTTGGAGTACCGCAGGTAGAGGTAGTCGCCGGACGGCACGAGATCCGCGAGTTCAGCGAGGCTGGAGAGGGTGAGCTCCCCGGATTCTGCTTTGCGCGGTGCGGTGGCGGATTTCATGTGCCTAAGCCTAGGAAGGGTTGTCCCCGGCCTCAACAGCCGGGACAGCGCGAACCTGCTCTTTACTGCTGCTGTGCGAGGTGAGATATTCCTGTTCCTCCATCGGTGGGCGGGGTCTAATTGAAGAAGTACGTGCGTTCAACGAGGAGGTAAACCATGGAAGCATCCTGCCCGTCCTGCGGAAAGCCGCTGCAGGAGTTGGATGAAAGCCAGTGGCCCGCCGAGGGGCCCGTTCCCGAAGGGACCCTCGGCGTCTTCCAGTGTGAGGGGAACCACCGGGTGATAGTCGCTGAACCGCAGATCCAGGCGTAGGGGCTCTCAGACTTCGGGGACTTCCCGGATCGCCAGGTTCGGGTGCAGCAGCCGGTAGCCCTCGGCGTCAAGTAGATCGCGGTTGTACTCGTCGGGGAGCAGCACCACCGTGGCCCTGCTGTCACGGATGATCACGCCGGGCTCACCCGGAGTGATCGGGCCGCACTCGAGTGCAACCCCGAGGCCCTCCTCCACCAGGAGGCACGCGCTGCGCCCGTCGGAATCCGTGGGTGCCGCCACGAAATATTCGATGCCGTCGCGGTCGGCAAGGAAGCGGGTGGAGGACAGGTCGATCCCCTCGAGATCCCGTTGGATCGTGACGATGTCGTGCTCTGCCTGTGCCTGTTCGAAGACTTCCAGGGCCGGCGCATCGCCGCACGCGGTCAGCAGCGGCAGGGCCAGCAGGATCCCTGCGGCTGTGCGGACAAGCCGAAAATGTTCCATGGGTCTCCCATCCTATTCGGTGGGCACTGCGGTTCCTCGAGGGCTGCGTCTCTGCACCCCTCAGGACTTCAACGGATACCACTGCGGGCGAGGCCCTGGACGAAGTACTTCCAGAACAACAGGAACATCAACACGATGGGCAGGATCGAAATCAGGGCAAGGGCCATGATGGACCCGCAGTCCGCCCCGTACTGCCCCGCAGGAAGATCAGCCCGATCCGCAGGGTGAAAAGCTCGCTGTCCTTCAGCGCGATCAGCGGCCAGGCGAAATCGTTCCACTGGTACATCACCGTCAGCAGCACCAGCACCGCGATCAAGGGTTTGCAGAGCGGGAGGACGATCTGGAGAAAGATCCGGACGTTGCCGGCGCCGTCCATTTTCGGCCTCCATGAGTTCATCCGGTATCGCGATGATGAACTGGCGGGCCAGGAAGATTCCGAAGGCCGACGCCGCCGCCGGCAGGATCACGGCCCAGAACGTCCCATAGATCCCCAGTTCCGTGACCAGCCGGAACTGGGCCACCATCAGCACCTGGACGGGAATCATCATGGTACTCAGGACCAGCAGGAAGATGACGCCCTTGCCGCGGAAGGTGAGTTTCGCGAAGGCATACCCGGCCAGCAGGTTCACCGTGACGGTGAGGAGAGTGACGATCGACGTGATGGCCACCGAGTTACCGAACCAGAGAGCGGTGGGGAAGCTCGTGAAGATGCGCCGGAAGTTGTCGAGGGTCCACGACGAGGGCCACAGGTTCAGTTCCCGGCTGAAGACATCGACGTTCGGTGAGAACGCAAGCGTGATCATCCAGTACAGCGGGAACATCATCACCAGTCCGACGACGACGGCGGTTCCCAGTCGTGCCGCGTGCGCGGCACCTGCCGCGGCACCGTGATGAGGGTTCATAATCCGGTATTCGCCGTGGACTGCCAGAACGTGGGGTCGGTGACCAGCCGCCGGTAGTTGTCAAGGCCCACCCATCCGCTGGCTCCGAAACCACTGGACTCCTGGAAGCTGATGAGGAAGGCCCAGCCCAATGGGAGGAAGAGGAACAGCCCGAGGAGAACAAGGTTGGGGGTGAGGAAGCCGTAGGCCGTGCTGGTGGAGCGGAACCGCTTCCCGGACCGCCCGGCACCTGGGGCGTACGTCGAAGCCGGGGTCGCTGGGACAGCGGCTCCCTCGCGCTCGGAGGTGCCCGCGGACATCAGCCGGTGGCCTCGGCCACCGCAGCTGCGATGTTCGCCAGCGTCTCCTCGGCCGACTGGTTCTGGGTGAAGGCGGCTTCGAGCTGGTCACGCAGTTTGGGGTTGATCTCGGCCATCGCCGGGTTCGTCAGCTGCTGGACATCCTCGGGCTGGAGTGTGGTTGCCTGGTCCACGAAGATACCGGCGATATCGGGGCGTGTCTGGTAGTCGAGATCGGTTCCTACCAGGAACTGCAGTGTGGGCAGTTCCATGGCGCGTGCGCAGAAATCGGACATCTGGTCCGGCTGCACTATGAACTTGAGGAACTCGGCTGCGAGTTCCGGATTCCTCGCGTTCTTGGTGGCGACAAGCGCGTTCCCGCCGAGATCACATGCCCCACGTTCGTCGCGGGGCAGGTAGGTTGCGCCCCATTCGAAGTCGGTGATGGTTTCGTCCAGGCTGGGAAGCACGAAATCACCGACGGACGCCAGAGCCGTGGTGCCGGCCGCGAAGGCACTATCGGCGTAGGTGGAGGACTTCACCGAGCGGTTGGGCGGCGCCAGGTTCTCCCGGAACAGGTTCTGTGTGGAAGTGAGGGCCCTCGTTCCGGCCTCGGACTCGATGGCGGGCCCTGAGAGGTCTTCGTTGAAGAGCCGTCCACCTGCCTGGAACAGCCAGCTCAGCCAGCGGGTGGATCGACCGAGCTGCTGGGCAACGCCCTCGAACTCCTCCCAGGTTCAGGCGGAATCGAGGCTGTCCGGAACGCTTGAAATGCCGGCCTGCTCGAACAGGTCCCGGCGATACACGATCGCGGAGGTATCCGTCTGGTGCGGCACTCCGTAGGGCATGCCGTTGTACTGGATGGCCTGCCACATGGCGGGGAGGAAAGCTTCGGCATCCGCGGTGTCAAAATAGCTGCTGAGGTCGAGCAGCTGATCCTGGCTGCTGTAGGCGCCGATGGTTCCGTAGTCCACCCGGAACAGGTCCGGCGCGGTGCCCGCCTGGAGCTGGTCGTCGATATTCTGGAAAATCTGCTCGCGGGGCACCAGGTTCAGCTTGACGGTGACCGTTCTCCGTCTACGCTGAGCATTCGATTCACGGGCCTCCGGCATCATGCACCACGACGCCGCCCACCATCGTCAGCCCGGCCCGCACCGTGTGCAGGTCGGCCGGATCCAGTTTGAAGGGATCAGTGCTGAGAACGACGACGTCGGCCAGGGCGCCGGGCGTGATCGTCCCGCCGTCGTCGAGCCGGTTCACAGAGGCAGATCCCGAGGTGTAGGCGCGGAGGGCCTCCTGCAGGGTGAGTGCCTGGTTTGCGACGAGCGGTCCGGCGTCGGGGTGGGCCGGGTGCGCGCGGTTGACGGCAACGGAGATGGCCTGCCATGGGTCGGGGCTCGAGATGGGCCAGTCCGACCCCATGGCGAGCGGGGCCCCCGCGCGTTCCAGCGCAGCGAACGGGTACTGCCAGCCGGCCCGCTCGCCACCGATCAGGGGCACGGTGAGGCCCAGCATCTGGTCGTCATTGCAGGCCCAGAGGGCCTGCAGGTTCGCCGTGACGTCGAGGGCGCCGAAACGGGGGATGTCGTCGGGATGCACCACCTGCAGGTGGGCCATCTGGTGCCGCGGCTCCCAGGCGGAGTGCGGTCCGGCAGCGTGGGTGAACTCCGTGGCACGGCGCGATTGTCCTACGGCGTCGAGCGCTGTGCGTACGGCGCGGTCGCCGATGGCGTGGAGGTGGAGGTCGAACTCGGCGCCAGTAAGCTCCACCGCAAGTACCGTGAGGACTTCCGGGGAGAGGTAGAGGAAGCCGCGGTCGGAGGAGGGGCCGGCGTTCCTGCTGCACGCGCAGGACGCCGGGCCGGCAGCGGAACGTGAATCCGGATTCTGATTCTGATTTGGGAGAGCTTGCGGAGCCGGATGAGCGTCCGACTGCCGATCACAATACGGCTCCAGCATCGCTGCCGTGCGGTTCTCGGGTACGCCGTCCACCATGATCTTGGCGCTGGAGGTCCGGAAGCCCGCGTCGGCGTTGACCCGGCGTCGCTTCCGGAACTCCTCGACCAGGGCGCCCACTTCTGCCGCCGTCGTCGTCCGCGGTACCCAGAGCGCCCCGGTCGCGCGGCCGGTGAGCCGGCCGTTCGCGCTGAGCTCGCGGTACGCCGGGCTGGCATCGGGATAACCGGCATAGTCGCCGAGGATTGCCTCCTGCCACCCCGTCACACCCACCGAGTGCAGGTAGCGTTGGGCCTCGAGAATCCCGCTCACCAGAGTCGCGAATGCTACCGGTGGCAGGAACTTGGACACCAGGTCCATGGCGCCCTCGTGGAGGATGCCGGTCGGCGTGCCGTCCGCGAAGCGTTCGATCCGCCCGTCAGGGGGATCGGGAGTTCCGGCGCCGATCCCGGCGAACTTCAGCGCAGGGGTGTTCACCCAGGCACTGTGGTGGTCACGGTTGAGGAGGTACACCGGGCGGTGTGGCACGACGGCGTCGAGCAGGTCCGCCTGCGGGAAACCTCCGGGATAGTGGCCCTTGTACCAGCCGCCGCCGGTGATCCAGGCCGGGCCGGTATGGTCCGGGCGCGCATGGGCAGGGGCAGCACCGGATGGGGTGGGGGAGTTGCGGGCGTAGTCGGCTATCAGGGCCAGCGTCTCAGCGGCGCTCGCGGCCGGTGTCAGGTCACACGCCATCCGCTCCACTCCGCCCATGGCCGCGTGATTGTGTGCGTCGGTGAAGCCGGGTGTGAGGAGGCGTCCGGCAAGATCGACGCTCTGCCGCGCAGCACCGACGGCGGCCCTCACCTCGGCATCGGTCCCGACCGCGGTGATCCGTCCCCCGGAGATGGCTACTGCCGTCGCCCCCGGCAGGATCCGATGCCCGTCGAAGATCCGGCCCGAGTGGAAGACCCAGTCAGCGCTCACGCGCGCTCCGCGGCGTAGTCGTACCATCCGGTAGTGCCAGTTCGTCGTCCCATTCCAGGGGCGTGACCGTACCACTCGCCCAGTCCACCCGCAGGATCGCGTACGCCACGGACGCCGCGAAGCGGTTGTCGCCGACGGGCCAGCCGAGCCGGTAGTGGGCCTCCTTGAGGAAACCGGAGCGCAGGAAGACCCGGCGCATGGCCCGGTTGTCTTCCCGGGTCTGGCCCTCGAATCTTCGGACATGCGGCAGCGTGGTGAAGACGAGGTCGCACGCGGCCCGCACCACGAGCTCGCCGTGGCCCCGCCCGCGGTGCCTTTCGGCGAGGCGGAGGTCGAACATCGGTGTGTCGTCCTGCAGGTCCTCCAGCACAACGAGCCCGAGGCGCCCGGAATCCGCCTCCACCCAGTAGCCCTGCGACTCCTCGCTCCAGAACCGCCCGGACGCGACTGCCGCCCGCGCGGAGTAGTCGGTATGATCCGCAACCACGTGGAAGGGAAACGAGTTGGAGGTCAGGAAGTGGACTATCCCGTCGGCGTCACCGGCCGTCATCGGTCGGAGGGCCATCGCCATCAGAGAAGCCCGTGCCGCACTAGAAACCGACCACGGGGTGGGGAACGTAGTGGCTTTCGAGCGCCTCGACCTCATCAGCGGTCAACTCGATCGCCAGCGACGCCAGCGCATCCTCGAGGTGGCCGGGCTTCCCGACGCCCACGATCGGCGCCGACACCACCGGGTTACGTGAGACCCAGGCGAGGGCGATCTGCGCCCGGGACACGCCGCGATTCGCTGCCACCTCGCCGACGGCGTCGGACACCCGGCGGTCGGCGTCGTACGTGCCGTACAGGGTCTTGCCGAAGGCATCGCTTTCCGAGCGCGACGTCGTTTCGTCCCACGCGCGCGCGAGCTTGCCACGGGCCAGCGGGCTCCACGGGAGCACACCGATGCCCTGGTCGGCGCACAACCCGTACATCTCGCGCTCCTCCTCGCGGTTGATGAGGTTGTAATGGTCCTGCATGGTGACGAAGCGGGAGAAGCCGTTGAGCTGCTGGACGTACAGGGCCTTCGAGAACTGCCACGCATACATCGAGGACGCCCCCAGGTAGCGCACCTTGCCGGCCCTGACGGTGTCGTGCAGGGCTTCGAGGGTTTCCTCGAGGGGTGTCGAGGGATCGAAGCGGTGGATCTGGTAGAGGTCCACGTAGTCGGTGCCGAGGCGCCGGAGGCTGTTGTCGAGCTCGGCGAAGATCGCCTTGCGGGAGAGGCCCGCGCCATTGGGGCCGTCGTGCATGCGGCCGTGCACCTTCGTGGCGATCACGACGTCGTCGCGCCGGGTGTAGTCGGCGAGCGCCCGTCCGACGATCTCTTCGCTGGTGCCGTCCGAGTAGACGTTGGCGGTGTCGAAGAAGTTGATGCCGGCGTCGACGGCGAGCTTGATGAGCGGTCGGCTTTCGGCCTCCGGCAGCGTCCAGGGGTGGGAGCCACGGTCCGGTTCGCCGTAGGTCATGCAGCCGAGGGCCAGTGGGGAGACGTCGAGGCCGGTGGAGCCGAGTTTTCCGTAGTTCATGATCGAACCCTATAACCCCCGCTGATTAAGCACTTAAGGCTCCTTCCGCGCCGGAGTAGCCGCCATAGGTGCTTAATGAGCAGGGGTGGGGGTTGGTCCTTCCCGTACTTGTCGGCTACCGTCAGCGCATCGTCGAGAATAGCGAGCCCGGTGCGCGCGTCCTCGACCGGGAGGTTCAGCGGCGGTGCAAGGTGGATGCGGTTGAGTCCCCGCACCGCACCTCACCGACTGACGGATGCTTTGCCGCAAGCTCCACCAGACCCGGACCGAAGACCTCGCGTCCCAGTCGCGCGGCGTGCTCGACCATCTTCTCCCCGCGCATGGCGTTGATCGTAGCCACGGCTGGATGAGTTCCCGGGCGGACCAGGAGTGGAACACATGCTGCCGGTCCAGTTCGTAGGCTCGGCGACCGTCGGCGAGGTCCTCCTGGCTGGGACCGTTCGATACCGGCACAGCGGTGGAAATACTCATACCTCTTCCTTCCGAAGCGGGTTCCGTGCGCTATTCCTACCTACTGCGCCATGGAAGGCTGCCACCTTCGCGGCGGATGCCGGTCGACCTACGCGTTAACGATCCGACCGCGCGATTAGCGGTTAGCATTCCAGTAGATCCACGGCTGCCTGCGGGGGGGCTTCCCCTGGTGGCCTGGTGTTCTCGAAGGGGATTCCTCCATGCAGCTGCGCTCAGCACCGCACTTCGCCGATGCCGCATTGCCCGATGACCTCCTCATCCAGGCCATGGCTGCAACGTCGGAAATCTCCCTCATCGCCGACGCCCGGCAGAACATCCTCCACGTCTCCGATTCGTTCATCGCCATCACCGGGTACGGGCGTGACGAGGCGCTGGGCAGGAACTGCCGGATGCTGCAGGGCCCAGGGACCAATCCCGAAACCACGGCGGCCATTCGCGGGGCGCTGGCGGCGGGCGAGGATTTCAGCGGCGAGATCCTCAACTACCGCAAGGACGGCTCAGCCTTCTGGAATGCCCTGCGGATCACACCGCTGCGCTCGGGGAACGGCGTCATCACGCACTTCGTCAGCATCCAGCGGGACATCAACACGCGGATGGCGCTGCTCGAGCAGCTGCGTTTCCAGGCCCTTCACGATTCGGTGACCGGACTGCCCAATCGAATCGCCATGAGCACCCGTCTCGATGAGCTCTTCAGCGCTGGCGCCCATCCCGAGGTGACCTCGGCGGTCGGTGTCATCGACCTCGACGATTTCCGGACCGTGAACAACACCCATGGCCACGCCACGGGGGACGCCCTGCTCAAGGAGTGGGCGGCCCGGCTTCAGGGGCGCCTGAGGGACGAAGACTTCCTGGGCCGGATGGGGGGCGACGAGTTCGTCCTCATCCTCAAGGACGTGGTGCGGGAAACCGCGCACCACGACCTTCCGCGGATCCTGGACCGCCTCCACGAGGCGGTGGAGTCTCCATTCCTGGTCAACGGCGAGAGTGTCCGAATCGGGATGAGTCTGGGCGTTGCACTCTTCCCCGAGGACGGCCTGGATGCGGCATCACTGCTGAAGAGTGCCGATGCGGCTCTGTCCGACGTGAAAATCCGCAAGCGGAAGCGGAACCTCTGGTGGGAAATGGCAGGGGAAGTCCCTGTAGTCGAAGGTGCTGTCGTGGATCTGATGCTGCACAATCGGTTGAACGAATGCCTCCGGACGTCGGTGGTGCCATTGGACGAGTACCGGCTGGCGCTGTTCGACGACGGCCTTGAAATGCATGTGCAACCGGTGATCGACCTCCGCGACGGTTCCGTGCGGTTGGTCGAAGCGCTGGCACGCCTGCGGCTCCCGGACGGCCGCCTCACGTCTCCCGACGAGTTCCTGGCGCACCTCGATCGCACCGATCTGGACCACCTTTTCACTGCAATGCTCGAGAAGGCGCTCTCTCAACTCGCGATGTGGGACGTGCAGGGGCTTTCCCTTGATATCTCGGTCAACCTGCCACCTACAACACTGCTCGAACCGGGCCTTGCCCTGTTGATCGAGCAGGCGCTCAATCGTTCCGGAATCGCACCCCAACGGCTCGGCCTGGAGTTGCTCGAGTCCGAAACACTGGAGTGGGAGTGCCAGCGGCATGCGCTGCAGGAGCTCACCAGGCTGGGTGTGGGTATCTCGATGGATGACCTCGGGGCCGGGTACAGCAGCCTCAAGAGGCTCTCGTCCCTGCCCTTCAAGGCGATCAAGCTGGACCGCGACCTGCTGGCGGGGATCCGGCACAAGCCTCCGGAAACCCTGAGCCTCATCGCAACGCTGATCCAGATGGGCAGGGACTTCCGGATGGCCGTTGTTGTCGAAGGCCTTGAGGATGAGGGCGTGGCGGAAGCCGCTGCGATCCTCGGTGCCACGCTCGGGCAGGGTTACTACTTCAGCAGGCCGATGCCCGCGGCGGACGCCGCCGCCTGGGTCGCGCACTTCGGGTATCCACTTCGAGCACACCACTTCCGCACCCACCTCGGCGCCCTTGCGTATCACTGGCAGTTCGCCCGCCTCGGCTCACCCCATCCGCGCACGGTCGGGGATTGTCCGCTCACCGCCTTCCTCTCGCGGATGAGTCCGCCCGCCGACGTCGAGCGCTGGCACGCCCAGCAGCACGACGCGCGGGCCATGCACCCGGGAGCGGGGCGACTGCTGGTGGACTGGTTCGTACGCCAGATCCGGGACGACACGGAGGCGGCGGACATGCTGGCGGGAAGCACGGCACCCTGACTGTGCATGCCGTGCCATCTAGGGCAGGATGAATCGGTGACAACCGATTCGATGAACGACGACGGCGGCCGAGGCGCGGCCAATAGGGTCCCCGGCGAGGAGCCGGCCACGCCGCACGGCGCCACGGCGGCCCGGCGGTTCCGCCGGCACGCCTTCGCCTCCGGACTGACCAACGCCGCCGCATGGACCGCACGGGGCATCGTGGTTCTGGCCGGCCTGGTGATCCTCTGGCTCGTGATCCGTGCGCTGTGGTCCATCGTGCTTCCAGCGCTTTTCGCACTGCTGCTCGCCTCGGTCCTCTGGCCACTCAACCGGATAGTCCGGAAGGCACTGCCGCGGGTGCTCGCCGCATTCATGACACTACTGGCCTTTCTCGCCGTCGTCGGCGGGATCGGGGCGCTCACCGTTCCCACCATCGCTTCCGGTGTGCGTGATCTCACTGCGCTGGCGCGGGACAACCTTGCCGAACTCACCGTGTTCATCACCGGCCCGCCGTTCAATCTGGTGGATGCCGACCTCAACACCGTGTTCGACACCATGCTCGAGCAGGCACGCGTCCACACGGGAGACATCGTCAGCGGCATCACCGCGGGGCTCGGCACGCTCACCTCGGGCACGATCGTGCTCCTTCTCACCCTCGTCTTCGCTTTTTTCTGCCTCAAGGACGGCGACCGCTTCCTGCCCTGGACCAGCCGGTGGACCACCTCGGATGCCTTCGGGCACGCCGCCCGCGTGGCCGAACGGTCCTGGCAGGCGCTGTCCTCCTACATCATGGCGCAGGCCGCGGTAGCGCTGGTGGATGCGATCTTCATCGGAATCGGCCTCGTGGTGCTCGACATCCCACTGGCCATTCCGCTGGCCGTCCTCATTTTCTTCGCGGCTTTCATCCCGGTGGTCGGCGCCATCGCGTCCGGGCTCCTGGCGACTGTCATCGCCTTCCTCGCCCACGGCTGGGTGACGGCGCTGATCGTCCTGGCAATCGTTGTGGTGGTTCAACAGTTGGAGAGCAATTTCATCCAGCCGCTCCTGGTGGGCAGAACACTCGAAATCCACCCCACCGTGATCCTCGCTTCAGTGACGGCCGGTGGAACCCTCTTCGGCATCGTCGGGGCCTTCCTCGCCGTGCCTGCCACTGCGGTGGGCATTGTGGTGCTGCGCTATCTGAGGGACATGTCCCTGGAACGGCGCCCCGATCTTCCCCATGAGAACCTGGCACCGGAGCCTGTGCCCGAATGAGCGGCCGCAGAATGAGCGGACACAGAATGAGCGGACACAGAATGAGTGGGACCTGAAAGTGGGCGGAGGGATATGAACAGTTCGCGGAGGCCTGTGGTCACCGTCCTGGTGGGGAACCGTCCGGTGGAGGGCCTCGACCGCGTGGCCGCTCTAGCCGACATCCGCGAGACCGACGCCGCCGGACTCGCCTCGGCCCTTCCCGGCTCCGACGTGCTGTACCTGTGGGATTTCTTCTCCGGAGCGCTTCCCGGTGCCTGGCATGCCGCAGACTCCCTCAAGTGGATCCACGTGGCCGCAGCGGGGGTGGACAAGCTCCTCTTCCCCGAGCTGGTGGCCTCTGACGTCGAAGTAACCAACGCCTCCGGAGTCTTCGATCGGACCATGGCGGAATACGTACTCGCCGCCCTGCTGTTCTCGGCCAAGGATATGGGAGTCACCCGCGACCACCAGGCGCAACGGGTCTGGTGCAGGCGGACCGTCCGCAATATCGGCGGCGCCGGCGTGCTGGTCGTCGGAACCGGAAGCATCGGGCGAAGCACGGCCCGGCTCCTCCGCGCAGCCGGGGCCGACGTCGAAGGCGTGGGCCGCGTGGCACGGGCCGGCGACCCGGATTTCGGCACCGTCCACGCCAGCGGTGACCTCGCCGCCGTCGTCGGGCGCTTCGACTACGTGGTGCTCGTGGCCCCGCTGACTCCCTCCACCGACGGGATGGTCAGTGCCCGGGTGCTCGGGGCGATGAAACCCTCGAGCGTACTCATCAACGTAGGCCGGGGACGGCTGGTCGATGAGGACGCCCTTGTCCGCGAACTGATGCGCGGCGGAATCGCCGGGGCGGTGCTGGACACTTTCAGCGCCGAACCGCTTCCCGCCGACAGCCCGCTCTGGGGGATGCAACAGGTGCTGATCTCCCCGCACATGGCGAGCGACGCCGGCTCCTGGCTGGCGGACCTCGCGGCTCAGTTCGAGAGGAATTTCCTGGCCTGGCACGCCGGCGAACCACTCACCGGCGTGGTGGACAAGGACCTCGGGTACGTGCCGTTCGCGCTGGGCGACCCGACCTGACAGACTGAGCGCTGCCTTCACCCACCAATAGCAGGAGCGTTTTGTGGCCACCCGTCTGCCCAGACCGGAGATCCGGAACCGCGAATCCACGGTCTGGATCTTCTTCGCAGTCATCCACGTCGGCTTCCTCGCGCGGCTCCTTCCGTTCATCAGCAACGGAGGAGTCCTCAGCGACATCCGGCTGTACCGGGAGTGGGCGTATCAGGCCCTCAACGACGGCGTGTGGCAGGGCATCGACACCGCCTGGGTCTACCCGGTGGGCGCGCTGGTGCCGATGCTCCTCGCCACGGTCTTCGGGCCGCAGCTCTACCAGCTGGCCTGGTTCCTTCTCTTCGCAGTGCTCAACGCAGTGGGTGTGGGAGCGCTCGTCCGCACCCGCTCGGAGCACCGCTTCACGGCGGCCTACTGGTGGCTGGCGGCAACGGCGCTGCTGGGACCAGTGGCCGTCGGACGGCTGGACGGCCTCACCGCCCCACTGGTGATCGCGGGCATCCTGCTCCTCGGAGCCCGGCCGGGAACGGCGTCACTGATCCTCAGCGCGGCAACATGGGTGAAGGTGTGGCCGGCTGCCGTGATCCTCGCAGCCGTCGTGGCCCTCCGGAGCCGGGTGCGGATCGTGCTCGCCGGCGCGGCGTTGTCCGCAGTCATCGCTGCGGGAGTGGTGCTCTTCGGCGACCTCCGGAACCTCACGAGCTTCCTGGGAGCGCAGGGCGCCCGCGGGATGCAGCTCGAGGCTCCGCTCAGCACGCCCGGCATGTGGCAGGCAATCACCGGCAGTTCGGGTGCGGTCCTCTTCGAGGATGACGAAATCAACACCATGGAGGTGCGGGGCGCCCTGAGTGCCCAGGTGGCAACACTGATGAGTCCGCTCCTGGCGGTTACCCTCGTGCTCACCGCACTGCTCGTGGCCTTCGCGCTCCGCCGCGGTGCCCCACCGGAAAGGGTCCTCGCCACCGGTTCCCTCGCCCTCGTCACCACGCTCGTGGTCTTCAACAAGGTAGGCTCACCCCAGTTCATGTTGTGGATCACCGCAGTGATCGCCGCCGGCCTGGTGCTCGACGCCTCCGCCGACTGGAAGTTCCCCGCCGTCGCGATGCTGGTCACGGCAGGACTGACCACGCTCGTCTATCCCCTCTTCTACGACGCGCTCCGCTACGACCTGAGCCCCGCCATCGCGCTCGTCCTCACCCTCCGGAACCTCCTGGTCATCAGCATTTTCGGATGGTCCCTGGTGCAGCTGGTGCGGCTCAGTACACGGAGCCGTGCCGCCTGCTAGCCGTGCCGCCTGCTAGCCGTGCCGCCTGCTAGCCGTGCCGCCTGCTAGCCGTGCCGCCTGCTAGCCGTGCCGCCTGCCGCGGCCGGCCAACACCGACCGGTACCCCTCGCGATACGTGGGAAACGTGAAGTCGAAGCCGGTGGAGCGCAACAGGGTGCTGTCGCAGCGCTTGTCCCCACCGCGCGTCGTACTGGTTTCACCGCTGGGTGGTTCCGGCAGGTCGAGTTCCTGCGCAAGGAACAGCAGCACTTCGCCGAGGTCAACGGGCAATAGGTCGCTGCCGAGGTAGACGGGAGCCACCGGCCCGTCCAGCGAGGCCAGATGCACGATCGCTGCTGCGGCGTCATCGCGATGGATGCGGTTGGTCCACTGCGGTTCCGCCGGCCGGACCGCCGTTCCGCTGGTGACCTGGTCGATCAGCCGGGTGCGGCCCGGCCCGTAGATGCCCGACAGCCTCAGGACCACGCCGGCCGCGGACCGCGCGAGCAGCAGTTGCTCGGCCTCCCGCACCACCCGTCCCGTCGCCGAAGCCGGTTCCGCCGGCGTCTGCTCGTCGACGCTACCGCCATGTGCGTCCCCGTAGACAGCGGTCGAGGAAACGAACAGGATCCTGGCAGGCTCCACGCCGTCGCGCTCAAGTGCATCCAGCACATTAGCCGTGCCATCGACGTAGGCGGCACGGTATGCGGCCTCAGTGCGCTCTCCCGCAGCGGTTGCGATCACCACCACCGCGGTGTCCTCCGGAATGGTGGGGAGTGTTCCACCCAGGTCGGCTTCGACCCCCTCGATCTGGCGCGGAAGCTTATCCGGCGAGCGGCGCCACCCCACCACGCGGTGTCCACGGAAGGCGAACCGCAGCCCCGCCTCGGTACCGAGGTCTCCGCACCCTGCAATCAGAACCGTCATGTTCTCGTCCCCTGTCCTGTCGAGTCACTGCGTGTCATCGGGCGAGATGAGCCGGCAACACCTAGTCGCGAATCCGCACCGCTGTTTCGCGGAGGTACAGATCCACGCGGGTGTAGGCGTCGCGGGTCAGTGCCTTCCACAGTTCTACGGCGAGACGCGGGTTCTCGTCCTCGATGTCGTTGATGGCGTCGGCGGTCAGTACCTTCAAGCGGACCTTCCCGAGCGTCTTCACCGTGGTCTCCTGACGGTCGTCGCTTCCCAGCGCCAGCTCCCCGAAGGTCATCCCCGCACTCAACGTGGTCAGCTTCACCCGTCCGCCGGTAGGGCCCGGCACCGAGGTGACGATCTTGCCGGACAGGATGAAGAACACCCCGCCGAACCGTTGGCCGACCCGGCGCACCACGTGGCCGTCGTCGTACACGCGGTCCTCCATGCGCTCGGCCAACTGCTCCACGTCGCTTTCGCTGAGCGGCGACAACGCGGGACACTGGCTCACCTCCACCTCCGACGGCAGGCACAGCTCATCGCCGAACTCGGAAATCAACTCGTTCTCGCACCATTCGACAGCAGCCGTGCGGGAGTCGAAGGTCGGGACGTCCCGATCCACGTCCTTGAACGTCTCGGCGAGGGTGCCTTCGCCGTCGATCAGCACCAGCTCGCGGTCCTCGCGGACCAGGTTCTCCCGGACTTCCGCGAGCAGGCGCAGCGACACGTCGGCCACTTCGTCCACGCGCCGGAGGTCGAGGATCACGAGGCGGACGTCGTCGTCGAGGCTGCTGAGTTCGCGCACCATGGACTCGGTGCCGGCGAACAGGAGGTCACCGTTGAGCTCGATGACCCTGGCGCGGTGCCCATGCTCCCGCAGGATGTCCATGGCTTCGTCGTTGCGGCGGATACCGGAGGGTGCGGCCGTGATGTCGTAGGTGGAGCGGATGGCGGACTTGCCGGCGCGTGCGGCGCGGACGAAGTGGAGCTCCATATCCTGGGACAGGCGCTGGCTGGTCGCCATGCCGCGGACGCTGCTGCCGTGCTCGTCGAGGGGCGGCGAGTAGACCGCCAGGCCGACCTGGCCGGGAAGCACGGCGATCGTTCCGCCTCCAACGCCGCTCTTCGCCGGCATCCCGACGGTGCTGATCCACCAGCCGGCGTCATCGTACATGCCGCACGTCGTCATCACGGAGAGCACGCGCTCGACGGGCAGGAGGTCCATCACCGGCTTGCCGGTGAGTGGATTGCGGCCGCTGTTGGCGAGGGTCGCCGCCATGACGGAGAGGTCGAGGCAGTTCACCAGCACCGAGCACTGGCGGAAATAGTCCTCGATCACGGGAGTGGGATCGTCCTCGATGATATTGAAGGAGCGCAGGAGGTACGCGAGCGCCCGGTTTCGGTGGCCGTGCTCGAGCTCCGAGGTGAAAATCTCCTCATTGACGCCCAGCTGGCGGCCGGCGAACTCCGAGTAGGTGTTGAGGATCCGCTTGAACCGGGTGTTGCCGCGCGAGGACTGTACCAGCGACGTCGCCGTGAGCGCGCCGGCATTGATCATCGCGTTCGAGGGCCGCCCCGTGCCCTGGGCCAGGGACATCTCGTTGAAGGAATCACCCGACGGCTCCACGTCCACCTTTTCGTCCACCGCGTCCATGCCGAGGTCGGAGAGCGCCAGGCCGTAGGTGAACGGCTTCGAGATGGACTGGATGCTGAACTCTTCGCGGGTGTCACCGATTTCGTAGATGTACCCGTCCACCGTGGTGAGGCAGATGCCGAAATTGTCGGGATTGACGTTGGCCATGGCCGGGATGGTGCTATAGGGCTTGCCGTCCTTCAGCTCCGAAATCTCCTCGTGAATGCGTTTCAGATAGCTTTCGATCGGGGATTCCATGCTTTCCACCCTAGAGGATGTCGACACCGGCTCTTCCCGAACGCTGCCCGCACGCGGGGCGTACCGCTGGCCCGCACGTGGCGAACCATCAGCCCCGTGCGAGCCTGGCGAGCAACTCCTCCTCGGCGTCCGCTCCGGGGGCGATACCGGTGGGGATGCGGAACAGGAAGAACAGCCCGAGGACCCACCACAGGCCGAAGAGTATCCACGGCGGGGGCGTCAGGGCGGCCGGCATGAACGGCAGGTACAGGCTGAGCAGTGCAACACAGAGGACGACGGCGATCCACCCGATCACCGTGCCGCTGTTGCCGGCGCCGCCTATCCGCAGGGGCCGTTCCATGCCGGGTTCGCGTCGGCGGAGGATGACGAACACGAGGGCCACGAGAATGTAGGCGAGCACGATGCTCGGTGCTCCGGAGTCGACGAGCCAGCCCAGCATCTGTGTGCCGAAGAACGGCGCGATGAAGGACAGCGCCCCGATGAAGAGCAGGGCGTTCACCGGAGTGCGGAACCGGGGATGCAGTACGCCGAACCACCGGGGAAGCATGCCCGAGCGCGCCATCGAGTACATCAGGCGCGATGCGCCGAGTAGGAGGGAGTTCCACGACGTCAGGATGCCCGCGATCCCGCCGGCGATGAGGACCTTGGCCATGATGTCGGAACCGAAGAGGACCCCCATGGCGTCCGCGGTCGCGATGCCGTCCTCGCTGAAGCCGTCGGCCTGCATGGCGGAGGACGTCGTGAGGATGGTCATGACGTACCAGATGGTCGCGAGCACCACGGCGACCACCACGAGCCGCCCGATCTGGCGGGCGGGGATGTTCACTTCCTCGGCCGACTGGGGGATGACGTCGAAACCGACGAAGAGGAACGGCACCACCACGAGCACCGCGAAGTAGCCGCCCAGCCCTCCGGTGAAGAACGGCTCCATGTTCACCGTCGATCCACCCGTGAACGAGCCGAGGACCAGGAGCAGGCCGATGAGCAGGAGGAAGACCACGACGAAGGTCTGCGCCGCGCCTGCGGCCTTGACGCCGCGGATATTGACGGCGGTGATGACGACGGCGGCGACCGCCCCCACGAGGGCCCACGTGAGGTGCACCTGATCCTCGCCGACCGTCCACAGGGGGATCTGGCTGAGGTTCGGGAAGAGGTACTCGGCGGTGCGCGGGAGGGCGACTGCCTCGAAGGCCACGATGGTCACGTACCCACCCGTGATCGCCCAGGATCCGATGAAGGACCACCGCGGTCCCATGCCGCGGAGCAGGAAGTTGTGCTCGCCGCCGGCCTTCGGCATGGCGGCCGTCAGTTCGGCGTAGGTGAGCCCCACGACGCCCATGATCACCCCGCCGGTCAGCATGGCCAGGACCGCGCCCATAGTGCCCGCACTGGCGATCCAGCCTCCGGTGAGGACTACCCACCCGAATCCGATCATGGCCCCGAACCCGAGGGCCAGTGCATCCCAGTTCCCGAGAACCTTGAGCAGGGAGGTTTCCTCCGGGTGTTCCTGGTGAGGAGTTGCGGTCATTGCGGTGCCTTCGCTTCCGGGGCGCTCGAAGCACCTGGTGAACTGCTTGATGGACAGGTCCCCGAGCATATCAACCGGGAGAGGCCATGCCGCCGTCGCGCTCGGCTAGACTGGCGAACCGCAGTGCGTCACCCACGCCGTGCAGGGACGTGCAGAAGACCCTCCAACCGACCCCGGAAAAGATCAGCCCATGGCGCACAGGAAGACCAATGCTCCCCGGCTCGACCGGGTGGAGCCGGCGAACCTCACACCGGGCGACACCGGCGCGCTGCGAACCGGCGACCACTGCGAAGGCGAGCTGTATGTGCGGGCGGACCTCGACGACCGCGACCTCACCGGCACCACGTTCCTTGAGTGTTCGCTCGAGACGGTGTCGATGAACAACGCCGAACTTCGCGGCGCGCGGTTCCTTGAGTGCACCTTCACCGAGCTGTTCGCACCGGTCTTTCGAGCTTCCCGGAGCACCTGGCGCGATGTGGTGCTCGAAGGAACACGGTGGGGGTCGGCCGAACTGTACGACGGCGTCTTCGAGTCGGTGCGCATCAAGGGCGGGAAGCTGGACTTCGTCAACTTCCGCAGCTCGAAGCTCAGCGACGTGGTGGTATCCGACTGCATCATCGGGGAGCTTGACCTGACCGACGTCACCGGTAGCAGGATCGCTTTCGTTCGCTGCCGGATCGGCACATTGACGCTGTCGAACAGCCGGCTGCGCGACGTCGACCTCCGCACCAGCGATTTCCGCACCATCAACGGAATGGAAGGCCTTCGGGGCGTCACGATCGACGAGTACCAGCTGGGACTGCTCGCTCCCTACCTCGCGGAAACCCTCGGCATCTCGGTCGAGGACTAGGGGAGATAACCCGCAGGCAACGGCTCCGGGGGTACGGGGGCCACGGCCCTCGTCCGCTCGATGTTTCCCGACATCCGCAGCACCACCGCGGCGAATGTGGCCATGGTCGCGATCGAGAGAACGAGTGCGGCCACTGAGCCCTCCTGGGCATTGACGTCCACCAGCCCGTATGCGCCGAACAGGAATATGAGGCAGTTGTTGACGGCGTGCGCCGCGATGGCCGCTTCCAGCCCGCCCGTCCGCCAGGTGATCCAGCCGGCGAAGATGGCGAAGAACGCCACATCGGTCTGGCCCAGCGGATCGTACCCATGCCCCAGCACGAAGAACGGCACGGGGATGAGGATCGCGAAGGCAGGGTGCCGAAGCCAACTGCCGATCGTCTGCACCAGGTAACCACGGAACACATATTCCTCGGCCGCAGCCTGGAACGGCACCAGGAGCAGGGTCATTCCCGCCAGCAGGGCGGTGCTGTCACCGACGGAGAAGCCGGAACCCCCCGACCCTCCCGACCCTCCAGGCAGGACCGGTGGAAGGAGGAAGGAGATCGCGAAGCTGAGCGCGTATACGGCGATGGCGGCTCCGAGGCAACGGCCCAGCCAACCCCAGCGGATGCGCCCCTGCACCGACGACAACAGCCCGATCGGACGTGGACCGGTGATGAGCGCCGCCGAAGCGAGCGCCGGGATCATCAGGATGAGCAGGACCATCGAGAACGCGAAGACCAGGGGGTCGGTGAGGTCGACGGTTGCCAGCCGGTCGCCATAGAAGGCCAACCCTTCATCGCTCTGCAGTGCGACGACCACTGCGGCGAGGAAAAGCACGACGATCAGGAGAATGTAGAACGTGAGACCGAGGAGTCCGGTCAGCAGTGGTTTCCACCACCGGTAGCCGCTCCACGAGCGGTACAGGCGATGGTAGTCGAAGGTGTCAGTTCCGGGCTCCATCCCCCAACCGTAGTGCGCCTGTTCAGGTCGCGGATACCGGGTCGGCGGCGGAGGCGTGAAGCGCCTTCTTTTCCTTCCGGTGGCGCGTGTGGCCGATGATCGTGACGAGGGATGCCAGTAGGGCTGACAGGGCGATTCCCACCCACAGTCCGAGGTTCAGGGAGGCCGCTCCCGCGAACGCTCCCGCGAGGATCAGGACGATGGCCGCGGCCCGGCGCGCCCAGAACGGGCTCTTTCCGCCGGCGAGCCAGGAATCGGACGCAAGGCCGGTAATCGTGGATGTAACGACGACCGTGGTGATCTCGGCGACCTTGAGCCGCTTGGCCGTGGCGGCCTGCGCGCCCATGACAAGCGCAAGGCCCGACGTCGTAATGCTTCCCAGCATCTCCTCGGCGGTCACATCGACGAGCACCGTCAGGACAGCGAGGCCCGCGGTGCCGAGTGCGACGACGAGGAGGGTGGCGGAGGTGCGTCCGGTCCACCCTTCCGGTGCGCGCCGCAACACCCGCCCGGCCAGGGCCGCCCCGATCATGAAGAAGACCAGGGCGAGGGCCGGTCGCAGGATGGGAAGATCGGCAGCGCCGGCGAAGCCCATGCCGAGGAGGACCACGTTGCCGGTCATGTTGCCCGTGAAGACGCGGTCCAGCCCCAGGAAGCCCACGGCGTCGATCACGCCGGTGGAAAAGGTCAGCGCTAGCATGAGCCATAGATGCAGGCGGTCGGTGGAAACGGATGACCTCTTCACAATGGTTCCTTCGGTAACAGTATTGAATGCATCGTATACAAAGCATAGTGTTAAGCGTCTGATTGTATTCAATCTTGACACAGTTCCTACTGCGAAAGTGGCTCCCATGACGTATACGCCCCCGGCACCCTTCACCACCCGTCCCACCCTTCAGGGAACCTTCGGCATGAGTGCCTCGACGCACTGGCTCGCAACGGCCTCGGCCCAGGCCGTGCTGGAGCGCGGCGGCAACGCGTTCGACGCCGCCGTCGCCAGCGCCTTCGTCCTCCATGTGGTCGAGCCGCACCTGAACGGGCCGGGAGGCGATATGACGGGGGTCTTCGCGACAGCGGAGAACCCCGGGCAGCCGGTGGTCCTGATGGGGCAGGGCCCGGCCCCGGCCGGGGCGACCCGGGAGCACTACCTCGCGGAGGGACTCGAACTGGTACCGGGTGCGGGAGCGCTCGCCGCAGCGGTGCCCGCCGCCGTCGACGCCTGGCTGCTCCTGCTGCGCGACCACGGTACCTGGGATCTGGACGACGTCCTCGCCTTCGCCATCGGCTATGCCCGTGAAGGGCATCCGGTGCTCGCGAGGGTGGGAGCCACGATCGCCACCGTGGCCGAACTCTTCACCGAACACTGGCCCACCTCGGCCGCGCTGTGGATGCCCGAGGGCAGGCCGCCGCGCGAGAACGAGCTGATCCGCAACGAAGCCTACGCCGGAGTGCTGGACTCGCTCGTCGACGCCGGCAAGGACGCGCCCACCCGTGAGGCCCGCATCGATGCCGCGCGCCTCGAGTGGCGCACCGGCCGGGTGGCGAAGGCCGCGGTCGACTTCCTGCAGACCCCGCACCGGCACTCGTCCGGCACCGACCACGCCGGGGTGATGTCCCTCGAGGATTTCGCCGGTTTCGAGGCGGGTTATGACGCCGCCACCACCTTCGAATTCCGCGGGTACACCATCGCCAAGACGGGTCCCTGGGGCCAGGGACCCGCACTGCTGCAGACCCTCGCGATCCTGGACGGGTTCGACGACGACCACCTCGATCCCTCGACGGCGCTGGGCGCGCACACCATCCTCGAAGCCCAGAAGCTCGCCATCGCGGACCGGGAAGCCTACTACGGCGATGCCGACGTGCCGATGGACTACCTGTTGTCGCCGGAGTACGCCGCCGAGCGCCGTGCACTGATCACCGATTCCGCCTCCACCGAGTTCCGTCCGGGAACCGTCCCGGGAAGGGAACCCTTCGTCCCACCGCTCCGCCTCAAGTACACACCGCCCGCGCTCGCCGGCGGCGCCGGCTTTGCCGGAGTAGGGGAGCCCACTGTCGCCAAGAGTGGGGAAACCCGAGGGGACACCTGCCACATCGACGTCGTCGACCGGTGGGGGAACATGGTCTCGGCAACCCCGAGCGGCGGCTGGCTGCAGTCGTCGCCCGCTATCCCCGAACTCGGGTTCTGCCTCGGATCCCGCCTGCAGATGACCTGGCTCGAGGACGGTGCACCCTCCACCCTTCGCCCCGGCAAGCGGCCCCGCACCACGCTGACCCCCACCCTCGTCCTCAAGGACGGCCAGGCCGTGGTGGCCGTCGGATCCCCGGGCGGTGACCAGCAGGACCAGTGGCAGCTGCTGTACCTCCTGCGCACCATCGTGGGCGGCTACACGCCCCAGGAGGCCATCGATGCTCCGTCCCTGCATACGACGTCCATCCCCGGATCCTTCTTCCCCCGGACCTGGGAACCGGGCGGAGCGGTGGTCGAGGACCGGCTGGGCGAAGACGTCATCGAGGAACTCGTCCGCCGCGGGCACGTGGTGACACGCTCGGGGGACTGGTCGCTCGGGCGGCTGTCCTCGGTGACCCGGGAGCCCTCGTCCGGGCTCCTCACCGCTGCGGCAAATCCCCGGGGAGCCCAGGGTTATGCCGCCGGACGCTAGGCCCCGCCCGGACGAGCTCCCGGCCGCACCGCACCGCGTCAAGGATGAAATCCGCAGGGACATCATCTTCGGCAGTCTGCTCCCGGGGACACGGGTGACGGAGGCTGCGCTTGCCCGGAAGTACTCAGTATCCAGGGTGCCGGTGAGGGAAGCCCTGCGCGCGCTCGAGGCGGAGGGGTTCGTCGAATCCAAGCCCTATGCCGGATCGACGGTGAGCGACATCCCTGCCGATGAGGCCGATGACCTGTTCCTCGTCCGTGAGGCGCTCGAGTCGGCGCTGGCCCGGCGCGCCGCACGCCGTTCCTCCCGCCAGTTCGCCGAGGATGAGCAGGGCGTCGAGTGGAGGAGGGTGCGCAAGGACCTCGCCCTCCTGCTCGACGAGGGCGACACCGTGGTGGCGGGAGATGACCTGCTGCCGCTGCCTGAACTGAACATCCGCTTCCACCTCGGCATCGCCGAGCTCAGCGGAAGCGCATCCCTGATGGCGCTGCTCCGCCAGATCTCCGGCAAGATCGAGTGGCTCTACGCCACTGACGTCGACAATCGGGGCAAGCAGTCCTGGTCCGAGCACCGGCTCGTCCTGGCCGCGATCGACGCCGGCGACGCCGCGGAGGCCGAGCGGCTCATGGCGCGTCATGTGAGCCGCTCGCGGACCGGTTACCGGGGCCGCTTCGCGGGTAGCGAGGTGCCCGGTGACGAGGTCCAGGAGACGGGCTGACTCCGGGGGGATAGGCCGGAGGGGCTAGAGGAAGGGCCGCAGCGGAGCCAGGACGGCCTCGCTGACCCGGGCGACCAGGTGGCGGCTGTTCCATTCCTCGAGCGTCAGGGTACGGGTGTTGGAGGTGTCGGTCTCGAAGATGCGCTCCATGGTTTGCGCGAGGTTGCGGTCGAAGATCTCGAGGTTGATCTCGTAGTTGCCGGTGAGGCTCAGCCGGTCGATGTTCGCCGTGCCCACGGTGGACCATTCGCCGTCGATGGTCGCGGTCTTCGCGTGGATCATGGAGTTCTGGTACAGCAGCACGCGTACCTTCGCGTTCAGCAGTGCGGAGTAGAAACCCCGGGACAGCCAGTCCGACACCACGTGGTTGGAATCCTCCGGCAGGAGGACGCGCACGTCCACTCCCCGCCGGCTCGCCCGAAGGAGCGCGCCGAGGATCTGCTGATCCGGAATGAAGTACGCCGTGGTGATGTAGATGTGGTGCTTGGCCCGGTTGATGGCGTCGAGGTACACGCCGCGGATGGGGAACACGAGGTTGGCAGGAATGTTGTTCACCGCGCGGATGCGCGGTTCCCAGAAGTCGGCGCTGATGTCGGGAAGCTCCGGCCGCGCCGGATGGGCGCGCAGGTTCCAGAAGCCCACGAAAGCCTCGCGCAGCTCCCACACCGAGGGACCCCGGATCGCCAGGTGGGTGTCGCGCCACTTGGTCGCATACAGCTGCCCGATGTTGTAGCCACCGACGAATCCCACGGCGTCGTCGACGACGAGGAGCTTCCGGTGGTCGAATCCGGTGCCGCGGATGTTGGTGAAGAGGATCGACGGGCGGACTACGGGAAACCGGTAGACGTGCACGAGGGGATGGAACTTGTAGAAGAACGGATTGACGACGAGGTTGGCGAAGCCGTCATAGATCACGTAGACGTCCACGCCCCGCTCCGCGGCACGGTTCACCGCATCCCGGAACCGGGCTCCCGTCTCATCACCCTTCCAGATGTAGGTTTCGAGCAGCACCTGCTGTTCGGCCTTGTCGATCGCCTCGATCATCGCGTCGTAGAGGTCCGCCCCGAAGGTGTATACCGTGGTGGAGGTATCGGCGATGGTGGTCTCGAACGTGCCGGGCTGCGGGAAGCCGTCGCGCCGGGTGCGGAGGCGCTTCTCGTAGATGTCGATCCCGATCAGACCACCGATGACCAGCGTCTGCGCGGCGAAAAGCGTCAGCGCGGCGCGGCCCACTGCGGTACGGGCTAGTCCAAGGGCCTGCTGGCGGCTGGGGATCTGCATGAGACGAGCCTAGCGTCCCCTCGACGACGTCAGTGCCCGCCCACAGCCCTGGCTGCAGCGACGGCGGCGCCGACACCCTGGGTCCATACCGCACCGTGACCGGGAAGGACTGTGCCTGCCGACGTCTCCTCGAGTGCCTGGAGCGAGCTCAGGGCGGTGGGCGTGTCGGCGGTCGCCGCACTGGCGATGATCTGTGGACCTGCGCGTCCGGTGTAGGGGTCCAGGGTGACCAGTGCGTCACCGCTGATCACCGCATCGCGGTCCGGAAAGTACAGTGCGCAGTGACCCCTGGTATGGCCGGGGGTGGGGATGAGTACCGGGTGGCCGGGAAGCGAGGCCGCTGCCTCGGCCGTGAGGGGTTGCAGTTCCCGGACGCCCCGAACGGTGAGCGCTCCGGCCGCCGTCATGCGGGCGAGCCCGGGAATGGCCCGCGGATAACGCAGCGGGTAGAGGAATGGTGTTTTCTCCCGCTGGTAGCGGTACGGGTGGGCGGCGATGTAGGCATCGTCCGGATGGCCGAACACCGGGATGCCGTGGCGCTGCCGGAAATATTCGGCCGTTCCCACGTGGTCGAAGTGGCCGTGGGTCAGAACCACGGCGCGGATGTCGAGGACACTTTTTCCGAGCTTGCCGAGGGCGCTGAAGATCTCCGAACGCGCCCGCGGGAGCCCCGCGTCGACGAGGGTGAGCCCGGCGTCGTCCTGCACCAGATAACAGTTGGTGTTCGCATGCTCGATGCTGTGGATGCCGGTCGCAACGTCCTGCCGGAACATGGTTCTCCCCTCGATGGAATCCTCTGCAAAGCAAAGCAGGCCCAGGGTTGGCGTGCAAGAAATAAGGATGGTCAGCCCTTGTTGCCCGTGGTCGCGATACCTTCGACGAAGTGCCGCTGCCCGAGGAACCCGAGAACCTCGTTGACCAGGCCGTTCTGCCCGTTGAAGAGAAGCAGGACGAGGATGCCGATGGCCACGGGGGTGTCATCTTGGGCGGGTGGAAGACGATGCGGAAAAAGCCCGATGCACTTCTTTCTCAAAAAGCTAAGCGGCCTTACTTCTCCACTGATTTGTCAAGTGGATTCCTATAACAGGGAGGCGGCAGTTCCCATCGATTCCGGGTTTCCCGGCTCCGGCTCAACAGGCTCGATCAGGTCGGGGCCGTTGTTCCGGACGGACCCCACCCGGCTTCCCACGACGCGCGGTACGAGCGTGGGGTCCGGAATGCTGTCCAGCAGGTGCTGGATCTTCGGTTTGGAGGCGTTCTTGGGATCGAGCCACTCCCCGAAGAGGTTCGGGGGCACGATCACCGGCGTGCGGTCGTGGATGGAGCCGAGCGCGTCGCTCGCCGGGCGCGTGATGATGGTGCACGTCATCAACCAGGACGAGTCCCCGCCGGAGGGGGCTGCCGGATCCCTCCAGAACTCGTAGAGTCCGGCGAACGCAAGCTGCGCGGACTCGGCATGGAGGTACACGGGGGTTTTCGACCCGTTCTGATTCTTCCGCCACTCGTAGTAACCGTTGGCCGGTACCAGGCCTCGTCGCCTCAGTGCCGCGGAGCGGAATGACGGCTTCTCGAGGACGGTCTCGCTGCGGGCGTTGATCATGCGCGACCCGACGGCGGGTGACTTCGCCCAGGACGGCACCAGGCCCCAGCGTGCCGTCTCGAGCCGGCGGGTCAGTTCACCCGTGTCCGGATCGAGACGCTCGACCACCACGGAGACCGCATCCGTGGGGGCCACGTTCCAGGAAGCCCGGATGTCGTCGTCGGGCGCTTCATCGATATCGAAAGTGGCGAGAACATCGGCTTTCGAACCGGCTATGACAAATCGTCCGCACATGCGTTGATTGTGCCGCAGGTGAGGGCCGAAAAGCCACGGCTGGCCGGGATGGACGCCTGCTAGCTCTTCCGGTCCAGCAGCAAGCCCAGTCCGATGCCGAGCATCCAGATGTCCTTGGCAATGGCCGTTCCGTCCTGCGTGGGCCGGACGCCGTCCTCCTGCGTCATGCCGGGCATCTTGAAGTACATGGCCATCATTCCGGAGGAGAACGCTGTGAGGGCGAGTCCTGCGAGCCGGCTGGGGACGAACGGCGCCAGGAGTGCGGCTCCCAGGCCGATTTCGACCATCGAGATGATTTTGCCGAATTTTTCGGGCTCAAGCTGCGCGACCTGCGGGAACGCCGTCGACGCCATGCCCTGCATGCCTGCTGCGCTGTCCTTGTCCAACCCTCTCTTGCCGAGCCCGGAGTTGAGGATGAAGGCGCCGGTGGTGAGCCGGAGGGGAATGTGGCTGAGTCGAATACCCATGATCGGTCCTTAGTCTCTGGCGGAGCAGCAATGCGGGAGTGTCCGCTCCAAAAGCCTACGGGGGCACGCGCGGTGCCGCCAGTCGAGCGCATCCGACACGGACGGGTGAGCAACCGTGGCCGGTTCGTGACCATTCCGCAACATCAGCAGGCTTATGGTGGGAGTCCGTGCTTTGCAGCGTCGCCGAAATGCGGCCTGCAGCGTCCGCGGGCTACGTAACCGATGTGAAGTGGGTATGAATGTGTTTGATTTCGTAGGGGACAGGTTCGACCAAATCCTGTTCTCGAGCTGGCAACATTTTTCCCTCGTGGTGCAATGCCTCATCCTCGCCACCATCGTCGCCGTCGTCACGGCCGCGCTCGTCTACCGCAGCAGCGCACTGACTTCGATCGCCAACAGTGTGTCGGCGATCGGCCTGACCATCCCCGCCTTCGCACTGGTGGGACTGCTGATCGCCCCCTTCGGGTTCGGCGTGGTGCCGGCGGTGATCGTGGTGGTGTTCTTCGCCGTCCTGCCGATCCTCCGCAATGCCGTCGTCGGTCTCACCGGCATCGACCGCTCGGTGATCGAGGCCGCGCGCGGTATCGGCATGGGGCGGTTTCGGACCTTGACGCGCGTCGAGCTCCCGATAGCGTGGCCGGTCATCCTGGCCGGGATCCGCGTGTCGGCCCAGATGGTCATGGGAATCGCCGCCATTACCGCCTACGTCCTCGGCCCCGGGCTCGGCGGCTTCATCTTCTCCGGGCTGTCCAGGCTCGGCGGCGCGAATTCCTTCGAATCGGTGGTGACCGGGATCGTCGCGGTCATCATCCTTGCCCTTGTCCTTGATCTGCTCCTTGTCGGCCTCGGCCGGCTCACTATCCCGCGAGGTATCCGTGTCTGACACCATTCCATCAACCGAAACGTCTGACTCCCGGGATCCTGCCGGCCCCGGAACCGGCGGCATCACCGGCGCCAGCATCCTGCTCGATACGGTCACCAAGCGGTACCCCGGTCAGCGCAAAGCCGCAGTGGACGGCCTCACCATGGAGATACCGGCAGGGAAGATCGTGATGCTCGTGGGCCCTTCCGGCTGCGGCAAGACCACCACCCTGAAGATGATCAACCGGCTGATCGAACCGACCGAGGGCCGCATCGTGCTCGACGGCGACGACGTCACCAAGATGGACGGCGACGCCCTCCGACGGCGCATCGGCTACGTCATCCAGGCCGGTGGACTGTTTCCCCACATGACGGTCGCGACCAACATCAGCATCGTCCCCAAGATGCTCGGCTGGACGAAGGAACGCATCGCGGCACGTGTCGACGAGCTCCTCGAACTGGTGTCCCTCGACCCGGACCTCTACCGCGACCGGTACCCCAAGGAGCTTTCCGGGGGCCAGCAGCAGCGGGTCGGCGTTGCGCGCGCACTCGCCGCAGATCCTCCCGTGCTGCTCATGGATGAGCCGTTCGGTGCGGTGGACCCGATCACCCGGCTCCGGTTGCAGGACGAGCTCATCAACATCCAGAACGAGCTGCAGAAAACCATCGTGTGCGTCACCCATGACTTCGACGAGGCCGTGAAGCTGGGCGACTGGATCGCGATCTTCACCGAGGGGGCGCAGCTCGTGCAGTACGACACCCCGGAGCGGATACTCGCCGAACCGGCCAACGAGTTCGTCGAGAACTTCATCGGGGCGGGAGCAGGGCTCAAGCAGCTCACCCTGACCCGCGTCAACGAAGTGGAACTCGCCTCGGCTGTCACCGCCGAAGAGGGACAGCTTGCGAGCGACGTCCTGTCCCGGCTCGATGAGGCGCAGCACGACCACGCGGTGATCGTGGACTCGCGGGGACGGGCCATCCAGTGGCTGTCCCGGCGGCAGCTCGGCAGGATCGACACCATCAGCGGCGACCGCGACGCCAAACTCCCCCTCGTGGGGGACAGGGCGACCCTCAACGATGCGCTGGACACCATGCTGGTCTCCAGCGTCGGTGCGGCGCTGGTCACCGGCCGGCGCGACGTGTTCCTCGGAGTGATCGACGTCGACACGATCATGGACGCGATCGGGCGGGCACACAGCAATGCTCGAACTGCCCACGCCAGCGGCCGTCCCGTCGGCGTGAACACGGGCACCATCGACCTGCGCGACGCCGGCATCGACGGACGGCAGGCCGGTGAGTAGCGCCGAGATCATTCCCGGAACCTCCGCAGCGGCAGCCAGTAACGCCGCGGTCGAGGCAGAAGCGGCACGCCTGTCCTGGAAACCGCTGCTGTTCCAGCTCGCAGGGATCGTCGTGGCCGGGCTCGTCCTGCTCTTCTGGCTGTTGAACGCGGACCTCACCGACACTGAACGGACAACCCTCAGCCCCGACGCGATCCTCGGCTACACCCGCGAGCACCTTGCGCTCACTGCCGTGTCCGCCGGAATCGTGCTGCTGATCGCCGTGCCGCTCGGAATACTCCTCACCCGCAAGCCGTTCCGTCCGCTTACCGGCCCCGTACTGGCCGTGGCGAACATCGGCCAGGCCGCACCGGCCATCGGCCTCGTGGTGCTGCTGGCGTTCTGGTTGGGGTTCGGCTTCCCCGCGGCGGTCACCGCCCTGGTGCTCTATGCCCTGCTGCCGGTCCTCCGCAACACCATGGTGGGCATCACCCAGGTGGACGGTCGCCTCGTCGAAGCGGGCCGCGGAATGGGAATGAGCTCGCTGTCGGTGCTGATGCGGGTTGAACTCCCGCTCGCTGTGCCGATCATGCTCGCTGGTATCCGCACGGCGCTCGTACTCCTGGTCGGGACTGCGGCACTGGCCACCTTCATCAACGGCGGTGGGCTCGGCATCCTCATCACCACTGGCGTCAACCTCAACCTGCCGCGCGTGCTCATCGCCGGTGCGCTCCTGGTGGCGCTCCTCGCGCTGCTGATCGACTGGATCGGCCGCGTCGTCGAACATGTCGCGCGCCCGAAAGGACTTTCATGAGGCCCGCCTCCGGGCCGCGCTGCAGGGCCGTTGTCGTGTTGGCGACCGCAGGCCTCCTCCTCACCGGTTGCGGCCTGCAGCCGGCCACGTCCTTTGTTCCCGCCGCGGGGCCCGGCTCCATCCAGCCCCTCGACGGCGTGGACGGCGCACCGCTGACCGTCACGTCGAAGAACTTCACGGAACAGCTCATTCTGGGGAAGATTTCAGTTCTCGCCGCCCAGGCGGCAGGCTTCGACGTCACGGACCTGACGAACGCCCCGGGCAGCCAGCCGGTCCGCGACCTGATGCTTTCCGGAGACGCCGAGTTCACCTGGGAGTACACGGGCACCGCGTGGCTCGCCTTCCTCGGGAAGGAGGAGGGCATCGCCGACCAGGAGGAACAGTGGGAGGCGGTACGGGCCGCCGACGTCGAGAACGGCCTCATCTGGGGCGAACCGGCGCCGCTGAACAACACCTACGCCATGGCCGTGCGCACCGAGGCCATCGAGGAACTGGGGGGCATCACGAAGATGTCCCAGCTCGCGGAACTGCCCGTCGAGGAACGCACTTTCTGCGTCGAGGCCGAGTTCAATTCGCGTGCGGACGGACTGAATCCGATGCTGGCCCACTATGGACTGGAGCGCGGCGCGCCCGACGGCGTACCCGACGGGAATGTGGGAATCTACGACACGGGCGCGGTCTACACCGCCACCGACAACGGTTCCTGCAATTTCGGCGAGGTGTTCGCGACCGACGGCCGGATCCAGGCACTCGACCTGACGCTGCTCGAGGATGATCTCGGATTCTTCCCTGCCTACAACGCCGCTCCCGTGTACTACTCCGAGACCCTCGAGGAGTACCCGGGGCTCGAGGACGTGTTCGAGCGCATTGCTCCCGAGCTGACGGATGATGCGCTCCGGAAGATGAACCTCCTCGTGGACGTGGAGGGCGAGGAACCCGGCGACGTAGCGTTCGACTTTCTGGTGGAGAAGGGCTTCATCTCCCAGCCCTGAGGAGAGTTCCCGCAATGTTCAGCGACTAGCCGCAGCGGGTTCACCTTCCTTTCCCCCGGGCTATGTTTCGATGGAGTGGAATCGGTTCGTACCTACCAGCGATCCAAAGGGTTTCCCATGGAGTACCGCACGGCCGAGCATCCCCGGCCGCAGCAATTCATCCTTCATATGAGCGACACCCACCTCGTGGACGGTCCTGAGCCGTTGTATGGGGCGGTGGACAGCGAGGAACGCCTCTCCCGGATTTTCGCGGACCTTCATACCTCCGGAGCCCGCCCCCAGGCGATCGTCTTCACCGGTGACCTCGCGGACAAGGGCGAAGCGGGAGCCTATGCGAAGCTTCGCGCAATCGTCGACCCGGCGGCCCGTCGGTTGGGTGCCCAGGTGATCTGGGCCATGGGCAACCACGACGACCGCGCGGCCTTCCGCTCCGCCCTGCTGGATCAGCCCGCGGGCACGGCTCCCGTCGATGCGGTGTACGACGTCGACGGGCTGCGGATCATCACGATGGACTCGAGCGTCCCCGGACACCACTACGGTGAGTTCACCCGCGAGCAGCTGAGGTGGCTGGCCGACGAACTACTCGTCCCGGCCCCGAACGGCACCATCCTTGCCCTGCATCATCCGCCGGTTCCGAGCGTGCAGGATCTCGCCGTCCTCGTTGAGCTGCGGGACCAGCGTTCGCTCGCCGAGGTGGTCCGCGGCAGCGACATCCGGACCATCCTCGCGGGCCACCTCCACTACTCGACCACCGCGACCTTCGCGGGCATCCCCGTCTCGGTGGCCTCCGCCACCTGCTACACGCAGGACCTCCTGTACGACGGCGGAAGCCGCGGGCGCGACGGCGCCCAGGCCTACAACCTGGTCCACGTGTACGAGGAGACGATCGTGCACTCCGTGGTGCCGGTGGGTCGGCACGCCCCGGTGGGGGAGGTCGTGCCGCGCGAGGAGACCCACCGTCGGCTTACCGAGGCCGGAGTGTGGATCGCCGAGGCGCCCCCTGTGCGGCGGCTCTCTCGGGTCTAGGAGGCTGCACCCGGTGCGGCCCGAGCAACCCTGATCGGAGTGCGCGAGGCCTAGGGGGAAGCTCGTAGCGCGGTCGGGAGCGCGACGCTGAACAGCGTCCGCGGGTCCTGCAGCAGCGCGGGCGGATCGAAGTCCGTCCGCGTCAGCCATCCGGTGAGGGCGGCATCCCGCAGGAGCCCGTCCTCGTGCATCAGGACCGGTCCCACTGTCCCTGTCCTGAACCGTTCGCCGTCGGGATCGGCGATTGCTATCGAGTCGCCGTCGGTCACGGATTCCTCGAAAGCCTGGAGCTGGCGGTCCCACTTCCCGCCGATGCGCCCCCCGGGCGGTCCGGGCGGCATCAGCAGACGCGTCTGCCCCTCGGGAGGGTGCGCCGGGGCCCGCCAGATCCAGAGGCGGCTCCCTTCGGGGTCGATGGGCAGCAGTTCCTTCGCCGGCTCCGGCCACACATACGGCAGGTCTTCCGGGACGCCCGGGAAGCGGTCCCGGTAGATTCCGGGGGCTTTCTGCACGAGGTTCGACTGGTGACTCAGGTGGAAGGCCAGATCGCCGAGCCAGGGCGGCAGAGCGACGTCGGGCTCGTCGAGCACCTCCGGGGCGAACTCGAGGATCTGGCGCCCTGTCGAATCTTGGTGTCCCCGGGACACCCACTCGTCCACCATGGCGAGACCATACAGCGTCAGGGCAGGGACGTACCCCATCCACATGCGGATTGCAGGGTGGCTCCGCCAGCCGTAATCCGGGATGACGAGCGCCCGCAGGGTCTGCAGGGTCTCCACCCGCTGCTTGCCCAGCCGCGCCTGGTCGAGCACAGCGGCGCTCGAGGCGAAGTCGGCGTACGGCAGGAAGGTTTGCATGGATTCAGCCGATCACTTTTCCCAGGGAGCCTTGACCGGGAAATACTTTTCCAGGAACTCGGTGACGAGTCGCGCCCGCTCCTCCGCGGGTACCTCGGGAAAGCTGCCGTCATTGAGGCAGAAGAAATCCTGGTTGCGTTTGTCGAGCATCTTGTTGAGGCTTTCCAGCCCTGAACGGGAGGTGGTGTCGACGTATTTGACCTTCGCCATCTCCTGCGTGACCGCCCGCCCGGTGAGGAGTGAGTAGTAGTGGTACAGCGAATTGGTCACCGAGATGTTGTCCTTCGCTCGGAACCTGGACGCGGCTGTCGCCGTGAACTCGGCCGCGAATTCCTCCTCCATCTCCAGCAGGACGCTCTTGCGCAGCGGTGCGGCGGTGTGTTCGAGGTGGCGCGTGGTGATGCGACCGAAGCGCTCATGCAGCAGGCGGCGATTCACCCGGGCGGCGTTCTCGAAGCCGCTGCGCTCGGCGTCGTTGTCGCCGAGGCCGATCCGGGTGTCCGCCTGGATGAACTTGGTGATGCCGCCGGGGGAGAAGAACATGTCGGGGCCCACGGGACGGCCGAAGAACATGTCGTCGTTGGAGTACAGGAAGTACTCGGACAACCCCGGAATGTGCTGCAGCTGGCTCTCCACCGCCTGGGAATTGTGCGTGGGCAGGACCGACGGGTCCCGGAAGTGGTCCTCCGAGCGGACGAATGTCACGGACGGGTGCTCGGCGAGCCATTGCGGGCGGTCGGAATCCGTGGCCACGAAAACCCTTCGAACCCACGGAGCGAACATGTAGACCGAGCGCAGCGCGTACTTGAGCTCGTCGATCTGCCGGTAGCGGGCTTCGTTGTCATCGCCCTCACCCACCACCACGTTCTGCATCCGTGCCGCGCGGGCGGCCTGGTACTCGGGGCTGCTCCCATCGACCCAGGAGAACACCAGGTCGACGTCGAAGTCGATGTCCGTCGCATGATCGGCGAACATGTTGTCGATGGTGGGCCAGGTCAGGCCGTGGCGTATCACGGAACCCCTGACCGCCTCGGACGCCGGGAGGGTCCGCCGGGTCAGCGAGTTCTCCACGGGCAGCTCGATCACGTCGGGATTCAGTGCCCACAGTTCAAGCTGGACGCCCGCCGACGGGCCGAAGGCGAGCCCGCCCAGGGGCTCGATGCGCGGGCGGAAGAGGCGGAAAATCCGCGCCTTCTCGCTGTGTGAAAGGGCGCCGTCCGAAACCAGGAGGGTCGTTCGCCGCTTGGTGTCCACCGTCCGGGAGTAGAACGGCTCGTTCCGGCAGGCCTCCACCAGGGCGAGCCGGAGCCTCTCGCGGTCGTCGAGGTCGATCGCAATCACCGGGCGCTCGTCGTTCCCACGCACCAGCAGATATCCGATGCCCGCCTCGTCGAGTGCCGCTCTGATGAACAGGAGGTCCTCCACCATCGCCTGGTGCGGCGTCCGGTCCGAGTTGATCAGGGTGAAGCGGCGCTTGACAGTGGTGATGTCCGAGCGGTCGGTGAAGCGGGCCACCGCCGCGCGGGACGCGGACTCGAGTATCTCGGCTTCATTTTCGGGCTCGGGGGCGCCGAAATAGATGTCGTGTTGAGCAGCCGTGTCTGTAATCGGAACCTCCGCAAGGGTGGATGAGTCGTCGATTACAGGATAAAGCCTCGAAGCGAAAGCGATTGTCGCGCAGAAAACGCCGGCCGCTGGGAAGCCCTATCCGTGTGCCGGATCTGATGGATCCGCCGTCCCCGGGGTGTTGAGCGCACCCGGAGCACCGGTTGCGCCGGGTGCGTTCGATGCGCTCGAAGCCCTGTGTGAACCGGACAGCTGCGCAGTCAGGGAGTCGAGCTGGAGGGAGACGTTCCGCAGCTCGTCATCGACCGCACGCTCCTGCGCGTGGTCCCTGGCGGCGACCGGTGCCGTGACATTTTCGACCAGCCACGAGGCGAACGCCGCCGTCACCGCGCTGAGTACGCCGATTCCCGCAATCATCAGTCCCGCTGCCACCAGTCGGCCGGCCAGGGTCACAGGATAGTAGTCGCCGTAGCCCACCGAGGTGATGGTGGTCATGGCCCACCACAGGGCGTCACCCAGCGTCAGGATATTGGCACCCGGGGCGTCCTGCTCGGCGTCGAGCACTGCCAGCGCCCCTGCATATCCCAGCACCGTCATCGAGACCACCACGTACAGGACGATATGGCCGCGAAGTGCATCGCCGCCCGAACGGTTGAGTACGCGCAGCAGGGGGATCAGCCGCAGGAGGCGCAGCGGCCGCAGGATGGGCAGGAGGATGACCACCAGCTCGTGGAGGTGGCGGAAAAACCAGCGTCCCCGCCGTTCGGCAAGCAGCAGATTGGCTGCGTAATCGATCAGGAAGACCGCCCAGACGAGCCACAGCACGGTCTCCAGCAGGAGATGCTGTGCCGGGGTGACGCGGCTGGTTACCTGGATGGTGTAGGCGGCGAGGAAGATGAAAGCCGCGGCAATGAGGGGCCAGTCGGTGTACTTCCGCCAGGTGCCCTGCGTCATCGGGACACCTCTCCTCGGATGGCGGAACGGATGCTGTGGGATTTGATGGGGGGCTCCTAGTACCGCGCGTGCAACTCGCCCACGGCGAGCTCGGCGTCGAGGCGGTTGTCGGTGCCCGGCAGGGGGCAGGCCCACGCTTCGTCGTAGGCGCAGGACGGATTGTAGGAGAAGTTGAGATCGAGGACGAGGCTGCCCGGCAGCCGTCCCTCACCTAGGTACGCGCCCTTCACGGTGTCCAGCAAGTACCTGCCTCCGCCGTAGGAGCCGCCCTCCGCGCCCGCTGTGGCATCCCGCAGGGGCAGGAAGAGCCCTCCAGCATAGGAGGTGAGCCGCCACAGGGCAAGGTGCCCCAGCCCCGGGAGCGACAGGGTGCCCAGCCGCTCGAACGGGACGATGCCGTCGGTGCCGGTCGGTACGTCCATGCGCTGACCGGAACCCTCGTCGCTGATCGTCGCCTCGAAGCGGTACGCCGGCTGGTAGGGCGCCACCTTGAGGGAGGTGAACCGGCCCTGCGCGGCTGCATCGAGCGGCGAGGCAGGGTGCTCGCGGAACAGCCGGTTGCGGCCGTCCTGCCACAACCGGTGCGCGGTCTCGGGCGATTCCGCGTCGGAGCAGGAGCGGACGTCCGCGTAGAGCCCGAAGATCCGGGCGCGCCAGTCCGCGATGGCCAGGGCGGTGGTGATTCCAGTCATACCGTCAGGCTACCCGGCCCCGGAACCGTTGCCCCGGCGTACTGTGTCTAGGGTGACACTCGGAGTCTTCTTCATCGTGCTGGCCGCCATCCTTCTCGGAGCCATCGCCCAGCGGATAGCAGGGCTGGGATTCGCTTTGCTGGTGGCTCCGTTCCTGGTGCTGATCCTCGGACCCCACACCGGAGTCCTGATGGTGAATATCTGCGGAGTCGTCTCCTCCACGCTGATCATCGGGCGGGTGTGGCGCGATATCGACTGGAACATGTTCCGCTGGCTGGTCTTTCCCTCCCTTCTCGGGTCGCTGCCGGGCTCCTACCTTGCCGTCGTGGTTCCCTCGGCGCCGCTGTCGGTGACCGTCGGCGGTATCGTGCTCGTGGCGCTGACCGTGTCGCTTGTCCTGCAGCGATCCGACATCGTGGTCAGTGGCAATGCGCCGAAGGCCGTTGCAGGGTTCGCTGCGGGGCTCACCAACTCCATGGCGGGCGTGGGGGGTCCCGCGGTGAGTGCCTATGCGCTGCTGTCCCGCTGGCCACAGCGGCCCTTCGCCGCCACACTGCAGCCCTTCTTCGCGGTGATCGGCGTCGTGACCCTGGTCACCAAGCTGAGCCTCGATCCCTCCCAGGCACCCGCCCTCGAGCCCTGGATGTGGGGGGCGATCGGAGCTGTCATCGTGGTGGGGATCTTCGCCGGTGAGAAGCTGTCGCGGTTCGTCCACGACCACCACGCACGGTTCGCCGTCGTGGTGATCGCGTTCATCGGGGCCGGCCTGGCGACCGTTCGCGGCATCATCGACCTCACGGCGTAGGCTCCCGCGCCGCGTCGCACAACGCGCACGGCGTTTTCCGGTGGCACCATTGAAGGGATGAAACTCCCTCCCCGAAAACCAGGCGCACTTCCCATGCCACTGTGGCTGCAGGGGGTGCTCGAGCTTGGCCAGGCCGCCGTTCTTTCAGCCGTGCTGGTCCTGGTTCCCGTCCTCGCCGTGTGGCTGACCGGTGGCTTCGCCGAGCGGTCCGCGGAATCAGCAGCCCAACTCGCTGGGCAGGGCTGGCTCGTGATGCACGGGGTGCCGCTGGTGCTCTCCTTTCCCTCGGGGGCAGGGGAGGGCGATCCGACGTCGGGGCTCTTCTCCGTCGTGCCTCTCGGGCTCATTCTTCTCCCCTTCCTGCTGGCGTGGCGCGCCGGGCGGCGGCTCGCACGGGCGTCGTACACGGACCAGCTGTGGCAGGCGCTGCTGGGGGGCCTCGGCATGTACGCCGTGGCGGGCATGGCCACCGCGTATTTCGCGAGTAACGAGGAGGCCACGGCGTCGCTCATCGCGGGTGCACTGATCCCACCACTGTCGGCGGGCCTCGGCATCGTGACCGGCGCATACAAGGAAGCAGGCGCGTGGAGCAGGCTCGTGGGGGTGGACCTTGCATCCTGGATCTCACGCAGCAGCCAGCACTCGCGGTGGGCCGGGTCCTATGCGCTCTGCGTTCTCCGGTCGGCGTTCCTCGCCCTGGTTGCTGCCGCAGGCCTGTCCGCCCTGCTCCTCGCGGTCACCCTGGGAATCCACTGGGCGGAAATCGCAGCCATCTACGAGCGGCTCGACGCCGGTATCGCCGGTTCCTCGATGCTCACGATCCTCCAGGTGGGCTTTCTTCCCAACCTGGTGTTGTGGGCCCTTTCGTGGTCCTCGGGAGCAGGCTTCGCCCTCGGTACCGGGAGCTCCCTCACCCCCTTCGCGACATCGGTGGGCCCACTGCCGGCGTTCCCGGTGTTGGGTGCGCTGCCCGCCGGTGAACTCGAGTACGGGTATGCCGCCCTCGCCATTCCCGTGGTGGCCGGGCTGCTCGCGGGCTGGTGGTTCTTCCGGGAGGGCGAGAACCATCTCGACGAATGGCTCCTGCTGCAGTCCAGCCGCCGCTGGCTGACGGCGGCGGTGTCGACGCTGGTGATGGGACTCCTGATGGGCCTCATCGCCGGCATCGGGGGAGCGATGCTCGCCCTGCTGTCGCGTGCTTCGCTCGGCCTCGGCCGCCTCACCGACCTCGGACCGGATCCGCTGCTGGTGGGCCTGCTGCTTGCTGCGGAAGTCGGCGTCGGGGCGATTGCGGGGTACGCGTTCAGTCCCCTGCTGGAGCGGGAGTCGCGGCGGCCGGTGGCCCGGCAGTCAGGAAGTTAACAGGGGCCGGATCGGCGCTGGTCCAGGCCCGTCGGGTATCAGTTCGGGGTCAGCAGTCCGTCGAGGTTCCGCAGTCCGTCCTCGCACGTCCGCTCCGCCTGGATGGTCAGGGCAGTGCCCATGCAGTCCTCGTAGGTCTCCGTGATGGGCCACAGCAGCACCGAGGCACCGGTGCCGATCACCAGGAAAAGGGCAGCAGCAAGGCCGGCTATGGTGCTCACCCGGACGAGCCCGGGCAGCTTCGTCCTGCCGGTCCGGACCAGCGCGACGATTCCGAGGACAAGGGCCGCAATCCCGAAGACCAGACCGAGCACCTTCCACGGCAGCATCAGGCTGCTCCCTATGAGCGCCGCGAGCAGTGCGGCCATGAACCAGGTCAGGAGCGAGTGGGTCCCTTTCGGCGGGTCGCCGGGGCGCTGCGGGCCACCATCATCGGCTTTCGTCGGGCCGCCGCCACCCGACCGTTCCGGGCCGCCGTCCGGCCGCTTTCCGCCGCCCTTGCCGGATTTCGTCGGGCCCATCGCGCTGCCCGGGTGGGGAACGTCACGCTGGTCCGGATCCTGCGGCGGCGGTGCAGGGCGCTCTGGGTGTTCGACGTCTTTCATGGGTTTAACCCTAGGCGACGGCGCACCTAAGGTGGTGCCATGCGTATAGTCGTCCTGGTATCGGGCACCGGATCCAATCTTCAGGCCGTGATCGACGCCGTTTCCTCGGGAACGCTCGACGTCGACATTGCGGCGGTCGGTGCCGACCGGCCCGGCACCCCTGGAGTGCAGCGTGCGGCTGACGCGGGGATCAGCACCTTCGTCGTCGACTTCAGGTCCTACCCCGACCGCGCGGACTGGAATGACGCGCTGACAACCGCTGTCTTGGCCCACAAGCCCGACTACGTGGTGTCCTCGGGCTTCATGCGGATCGTCGGCCAGGAATTCCTCGATTCCTTCCCCAACCGCTACCTCAACACGCACCCGGCGCTCCTCCCGAGCTTCCCGGGCGCCCACGGGGTGCGCGATGCACTCGCCTACGGAGTGAAGATCTCGGGCTGCACCGTCATGATTGCCGACGCGGGAGTGGACACCGGGCCCATCCTCGCCCAGGCGGCGGTGCCCGTGCTGCCGGACGACACCGAGGAAACCCTCCACGAACGCATCAAGGTCGAGGAGCGCCTGCTACTGATCGACACGCTCCGGCAACTCGCTGCGAAGGACCGTTGACATGGCACTAGTGGCCAACGCCGTCTACGTGGACGGCAGGCGGCGCCTGGAGCCGAAGAACCTCGACCAGACCTTCGAGCTCATGCGGGATCGGGGAGGGATGGGTTGGATCGGCCTGTACCGGCCCCTGGCGGGGGAGATCGCGGCGGTTGCGCAGGAACTCGACCTTCATGAGCTGGCCGTCGAGGACGCCACCAACGGACACCAGCGCGCCAAGCTCGAGCGCTACGAGGACACGCTCTTCGTGGTGCTCCGCCCGGCGCGCTATCTCGACGCAGAGGAGAAGGTGGAATTCGGTGAGCTCCACGTTTTCATCGGTTCCGACTTCGTGGTGACGGTCCGGCACGCAGAATCACCGAATCTCGGCAACGTGCGGCGGCGTATGGAGGAAAGCCCCGAGCTGCTGGCACTGGGACCGCAGGCCGTCCTGTACGCGATCCTCGATGAAGTGGTGGATGAGTACGAGCCCGTGGTGCAGGGTCTCGAGAATGACATCGATGAGATCGAGAACGAACTGTTCGGCGGAGACCCGGACGTGTCGCGCCGCATCTACGAGCTGCACCGGGAGGTCATTGAATTCCAGCGCGCCACGCACCCGCTGCAGTCCATGGTCGAGTCCCTCCAGCGGGGGTCCGAGAAGTACCGGCTCGATCCCGGACTGGTCAGCCGGATGGGGGACGTGCGGGACCACGTGATCCGTGTCGTTGAGCGGGTCGATACTTTCCGGGCGCTGCTGCAGAACGCGTTGACCGTCCACTCGACGCTCGTGGCCCAGCGCCAGAACGAGGAGATGACTCGCCTCACCGAAACCTCACTTGCCCAGAACGAGGAGGTGAAGCGCATCTCGTCGTGGGCCGCGATCCTATTCGCGCCCACCCTGATCGCTTCCGTGTACGGCATGAACTTCGACGTCATGCCCGAGCTGCACTGGGCTCTCGGGTATCCCTTTGCGCTGCTGCTCATGGCGGCGATGGGGGGCGGTCTCTACTGGACGTTCCGGCGGAACCATTGGCTGTAGGGTGTTCCAGTTCACACAGCAAGTGAAGGAAGTTGCTTAAGGCTACGGTTAGGCTTGGCGAGGCGAACATCGCCCGGGCTTATCAGCGTCCATCTTCGAAGGCGCCGCCCCTATCCAGTTGTTGGGAAGATCAATGAATCTCACCAGGACCGCGGCAATCGCCGCGCTTTCACTCTTGGCGCTGTCTGCGTGCGGTACTGCTGCGGAGCCGGAATCAGCGCCCGAGGCCACTCCCTCGCCGGCGAGTTCAAGCGCTGCTGCAGCAAATATCGTGCAGCCCGAAACCAATGAACTCTCCGGAAAAGGCACTGCAGAGGGCGCGCGGGCTTTCCTGTTCCACTATTTCGACCTCAAGTCCTACGCGCTGCAGACGGGAGACACTGCTCCGATGCTCGAGAACCTGGACGGGGCCGATGCAGAGCTCGACGCCGCAAAGGACCTTGAAGCGATCTACGCCGACGGCGGGTGGGTGCTCGGAGGCCAGCCGAAGGTCACTGACGTCTACGTCACCACGCCCGACGACGAGGTGGTGGACGGCGCCGATGTCACGGCCCTGGTCACCGTCAATCCCGGCGCCTACACCGAGTTCTCGGAGGGCGGCGCCGTTCAGGAACAGCGGCCCTTCACGCCCGGGGGCACCACGTACACCGCCGTCGTCGTCCATGCCGATGGAGGGTGGACTGTCACCTCGCTCGAGGAGACACCCGACGCCGAGCTGCCGCAGGCCTAGGAAATCGTTCCGGAGCGGCTCCGGGGCGACTTCGGCCGCGCCGGTCCGAACAAGCGCTGCGCTGGAAGCGACTTTCGCGCCGGTCCGACCCGGCGCGGGAGTCGTTTCTACAGCGCAGGTCAGTACGACTAGGGCAGTTCGGCTCCCTTGGTTTCCGGTGCGTTCCTTGCCATGAACAGGACCGCTCCGAGGACCAGGGAACCCGTGATCGCGAAGGTCAGCGGCAGTCCCAGGTGGGGCCACAGCAGTGCGCCGAAGATCAGCGGCACGAAACCCGCCCCCACCCGGGACACCGTAGACGCCCAGCCGAAACCGCTGCCCCGCAGCTCGGTGGGATACAGCTCGGAGACGTAGGTGTACAGCACGGGGATGGCCACCTGGATGGTGAAGTTGAAGACGAGCAGCCATGCCGTCGCCACCACCGGCAGGTCGAGGGTGAGGGCAAAGATCACCAGCACGACGGCGGACAGCGGGCCGGAGACCGCGAGGATCCATTTACGTCCTACCCGCTCCACCAGCAGGGCCGCGGCGATGACGCCGAAGAGGCCCATACCGGTGGTGACCGCCGTGGTGAGGAAAGCCACGGACTGGGGGTAGCCCGAATCGATGAGGATCTTCGGCATCCAGGTCAGGGCTCCGTAGTAAACGAGCAGGATGGTGAAGAAGAGGCTCCAGGCGGTCAGGGTGATGCGCCAGTTGAACCGCCACAACCCGGTCAACTGCCCGGACATGCTGCCGATGGAGAGCTTCGGCGCCTCGCCGGGCTCCGGCAACCGCCAGGCGGTCCGGGTTCCGCCGGTCCGGTCGATGAGGTCGTTGATGACGGCCTCGGCCTCCCGGGTGCGCCCGCGCTGCACGAGGTACAGGGGCGATTCAGGTACCGAGCGCCGTACCCAGAACACGAGCAGGGCGGGAATCACCATCACCAGCATCGCCGCGCGCCAGTCGAACCGGGCCACCAGCAGCGTGGTCACGATGCCGCAGAGGAAGGCTCCGATGGGCCACCACGCGTCCATCGCCGTCAGCACCCGGCCCCGTTGCTTCCGGGGCGTGAACTCACCCACCAGTGCGTAGTCGACCGGAATGCAGCCGCCCAGGCCGAAGCCGGCCAGGAACCGGAAGGCGCAGAACCAGAGGAAGTCAGGAGAGAACGCGCCGAGCACGGTGAAGATCGAGAAGATCAGCAGGGTGGCGGTGAACGCCGTCTTCCGGCCGATGATGTCGGCGATGGACCCCCAGGCGAACGCCCCCACCGCCATGCCGATGAGGTTCGCAGTTCCTACCCAGGCGGCTTCGCCCCGGGTCAGATCCCAGTGGTCCGACAGCAGCGGGATCAGGTACCCGTTGAGGGTGACGTCCCAGGCGTCGAACATGAAGCCGAGGCCGCCGATGAGGAAGATCCTGCCCTGGACGCGCCAGCGCCACGGAAGGTCCTGGACCACCTGATCGCCGGTGGGTAATTCGGTGTGCGTGCTCACGGTGCCTTCCTGGACGGGCTCGATGCCTGGAACACCTTACCGTTCCCTGATTTTACCGGCAGTGTTCTTTACGGCCGCAGTGTCATCCAGTGCGCAGCAGGAACGGTTATCCGGCCCGGAACCGGCTTTTCGTGCACACTCGATTCGGGCCGCTATAGACTTGGCACGGCCCCATCCCGAAGACCAGACGGAGATTTGCGTGTCCCTGACCCACCTTGACCGCGTTCCTATTCGCCGAGCACTGATCTCGGTGTTCGACAAGACGGGACTGGAGGAGCTGGCGCTGGGACTGAACCGTGCCGGAGTGGCGATCGTTTCCACCGGATCCACCGCGCAGCGCATCGCCGCCGTCGGGGTGCCGGTCACCGAGGTCGCCGAGGTCACGGGTTTCCAGGAGTGCCTCGACGGGCGCGTCAAGACCCTGCACCCGAAGGTGCACGCAGGAATCCTCGCGGACCGACGCCGGCAGGAGCACATCGACCAACTCACCGAGCTGGGCGTCGAGCCCTTCGACCTGGTTGTCGTCAATCTCTACCCGTTCGTGCAGACCGTGCAGTCGGGGGCCGGGCAGGACGACGTCGTCGAGCAGATCGACATCGGCGGCCCCGCGATGGTCCGCTCGGCAGCGAAGAACCACCCATCGGTCGCCGTCGTCGTCGATCCGGCACGCTACGACGACGTCGTGGCCGCCGCAGCCGAGGGCGGGTTCGACCTCGACGCCCGACGCCGGCTTGCCGCGCTCGCCTTCGCCCACACCGCCGCGTACGACACCGCCGTCGCCTCCTGGACCGCAGCCCAGTTCGGGGACGGCACCGACGACGGCAACGCATGGCCCGCCTACGCAGGCCTGGCGCTGGAGCGCTCGGAGGTGCTGCGCTACGGCGAGAACCCCCACCAGCAGGCAGCCCTGTATGTCGAGAAAGCAGCGACGCCGGGGATCGCCCAGGCGGACCAGCTGCACGGCAAGGCCATGAGTTACAACAACTTCGTGGACGCCGACGCCGCCCTCCGCGCGGCGTTCGATTTCGAGGAACCGGCCGTCGCCGTGGTCAAGCACGCCAACCCGTGTGGCGTCGCCGTCGCCTCGCACGACGCCGTGGATGCGATCACCGACGCCCACGCCAAAGCCCATGCCTGCGATCCGGTGTCAGCGTTCGGCGGAGTCATCGCGGCCAACCGTGAGGTCACCGTGGGCATGGCCAACGCGGTGAAGGACATCTTCACCGAGGTGGTTATCGCGCCGTCGTTCGCGCCGGCCGCCCTCGAGATCCTCAGCACGAAGAAGAACATCCGGCTGCTCGTCCTTCCCGAGGGCTACCGCCGTGACCCCGCTGAAATGCGCCAGGTGTCCGGCGGCGTCCTGCTGCAGATGGTGGATACGCTCGACGCCGACGGCGACGACCCCGCCAACTGGACTCTCGCCGCAGGTGCTGCGGCCGACGAGGCCACCCTTGCCGACCTCGCCTTTGCCTGGAAAGCGTGCCGCGCGGCGAAATCGAACGCGATCCTCCTCGCCAGCGACGGTGCGTCGGTCGGTGTCGGCATGGGTCAGGTCAACCGGCTCGACTCGTGCCGCCTCGCCGTCGAGCGGGCCAACACGCTCGGCAGCGGTGAGCGCGCACGCGGTGCCGTCGCGGCGTCGGACGCCTTCTTCCCGTTCGCGGACGGCCTGCAGATCCTGCTCGACGCCGGAGTGCGCGCGGTCGTCCAGCCGGGCGGGTCGGTCCGTGACTCCGAGGTCGTCGACGCCGCGAACGCAGCGGGAGTGACCATGTATTTCACCGGCGCCCGGCACTTCTTCCATTAGTCCCACCGGTCCCCTCGGGTAGGTTAGAGCCGACGGGACACCCCGAAATCCACAGCATTCGAAGACCCAGGGAGACGCCCAATGGCCAAGATCATCTATACCCACACCGACGAAGCGCCCATGCTGGCGACCTATTCGTTCCTGCCGATCGTCGAGGCGTTCGCCTCGACCGCCGGCGTGGAAGTGGAAATCCGCGACATCTCACTCTCCGGGCGCATCATCTCCCTCTTCGGTGACCACCTCACCGAAGAGCAGCAGATGGACGACGCGCTCGCCGAGCTCGGAGCCCTCGCGAAGACCCCGGAAGCGAACATCATCAAGCTTCCCAATATCAGCGCGTCGATTCCGCAGCTCAAGGCCGCGATCGCCGAGCTCCAGGGCCAGGGCTACGCGCTGCCGGACTACCCCGATGCACCCTCCTCCGATGAGGAGAAGGAAGCCCGGGCGCGTTACGACAAGGTCAAGGGCAGTGCCGTCAACCCTGTGCTGCGTGAGGGCAACTCGGACCGCCGTGCTCCCGCGTCGGTGAAGAACTTCGCCCGCCAGAACCCGCACAGCATGGGGGCGTGGACACCGGATTCGAAGACTCGTGTAGCCACCATGGGCGCCGATGACTTCCGCTCGAACGAGAAGTCAGTGGTTCTCGAGGCCGACGACGTCCTTCGGATCCAGTTCACCGACGGCGACGGCAACATCTCCGTCCTGAAGGATTCCTTCAACGTGCTTGCCGGCGAGGTCGTGGACGGCACAGTGCTGCGCGCGGCCGCCCTCGATGAGTTCCTGACGGCGCAGGTGGCCCGTGCCAAGCAGGAGGGCGTGCTGTTCTCCGCCCACCTGAAGGCCACCATGATGAAAGTGTCCGATCCGATCATCTTCGGCCACGTGGTGAAGGCTTTCCTGCCCGAACTGTTCGCTGCCTACGGCGACCAGTTGGCCGCTGCCAACCTCAGCCCGACCAACGGGCTCGCGTCCATCCTCAATGGTCTCGACACGCTGCCCGCCGAGGTGCGCGACGGCGTCAAGGCCGCCATCGAGAAGGGCATGGCGGATGGCCCGAAGCTGGCCATGGTCGATTCCGACAAGGGCATCACCAACCTCCATGTCCCCAGTGACGTCATCGTGGACGCCTCCATGCCCGCGATGATCCGCAGCTCCGGACACATGTGGGGTCCGGACGGTGAGGAAGCGGACACCCTCGCCGTCATTCCCGACAGCAGCTACGCCGGTGTCTACCAGACCGTTCTCGACGACTGCCGCGCCAACGGGGCCTTCGACCCGACCACCATGGGGACCGTCCCCAACGTCGGACTGATGGCCCAGGCCGCCGAGGAATACGGCAGCCACGACAAGACCTTCGAAATCAAGGCCGCCGGCACCGTGCAGGTGCTCGACGGATCGGGAACCGTCCTCATCGAGCACGAGGTCCAGCCGAATGACATCTGGCGGGCCTGCCAGACCAAGGACCTGCCCATCCGCGACTGGGTCAAGCTCGCCGTCACGCGTGCCCGGGCGTCCGGTATGCCCGCCGTGTTCTGGCTCGACGAAAGCCGTGCGCACGACGCCAACCTGATCGCCAAGGTCCGGGAGTACCTGGGGGAGCACGATACCGAGGGACTGCAGATCGACATCCGAACGCCGGAGAAGGCCACGGCCTTCACCCTGGAGCGGATCCGCAGGGGAGAGGACACCATCTCGGTGTCAGGCAACGTGCTGCGCGACTATCTCACCGACCTGTTCCCGATCCTCGAGCTGGGCACCAGCGCCAAGATGCTCTCGGTGGTACCCCTCATGAACGGTGGAGGCCTCTTCGAGACCGGCGCCGGCGGTTCAGCGCCGAAGCATGTCCAGCAGTTCGTGAAGGAGAACCACCTCCGCTGGGACAGCCTCGGGGAGTTCCTTGCGCTGGCCGTGAGCTTCGAGCACCTGGCGACGACGACGGACAACGCCCGTGCACAGATCCTCGCCGACACCTTGGACCGCGCCACCGGCACGTTCCTGCTGGAGAACAAATCGCCCAGCCGTCGGGTCGGCGAGATCGACAACCGCGGCAGTCATTTCTACCTCGCCCAGTACTGGGCGCAGGAGCTCGCGCAGCAGAGCGAGGACACCGACCTGGCCCAGGCCTTCTCCGTGGTGGCTGAGGCGCTGGTATCGAACGAGGAAACCATCGTCGCGGAGCTCCTCGCCGTGCAGGGTTCTCCGGTGGACATCACCGGCTACTACCACCCGGACGTGGCCAAGGTGGCCTCGGCCATGCGTCCCTCGGTCAAGCTGCAGGAAGTGCTGGCGATCCTCGGCTGAGGTCCCGCCCTTACCGGCTCCGAGGCCGCTCCCGCACCGGCGGGGGCGGCCTCGGTGGATCTGCCGATCGATCGCAAGTTCGCGCGGAGGTTGTTTTCTCCCGTCGCCCGGATTCTCAATGAACCTCCTGGAGGTCCCGTCGCCTGGGTCTTGTGCTGTGGATGACCGGGGGAAAGCTTGCGGCGGCGATAGCGAAGGCCGACAGGGGGCTGGTCAACTCCAGCAGTGCGCCGATCAGCAGTGCCCCCATTGCCTGGCCGAGGGCCAGCGTGATGAACAGGGCTGCGGTCGCCGCGGCGCCATGCCCCGGGATTGCCTCAGTAGCCCAAGCGATAAGAACGCCGCTGAGCGCGACGTAGCTGCCACCGAACACGGCGCCGCCGATGAATACAGCGAGGACGTTGGAAGGCCAGGCGCCGATGAGAAGAGTAGCCAGGCCCATCAGTGCTGCGGTGGTGATCCATCCTGTACGCAAGCCCCACCTGGTGACGAGATCACCGGAGAAGGCGCCGGCGATGCCCGCCGCCCCCAGACAGATCCAGAAAACGGTCGCTTGAACGTTGCCCATCTGCCCTTCCGCAATAACCAGCGACCGGCCGAAGGTCCACACTGCGGCGCTGGAAATCCCCGCGAGCAAGGCAGCGACTGCGGTTAGGCACAACGGTTTCAGGTCGGTGAGCCGACAGGCCGCGTGTCCTACGGCACGTGTTGGTGCTGCTGTGAATTGCTGACCGGTGATCAGTACGGCAGTGGTGGCGGCGATATTGAAGGCGGCGATGATCCACCAGGCCGTTCGCCATTGGTCGGTCAGGACCAGGGCAAGAGGGCCGGCGATGACAACCCCGAATCCTGTTCCCGAGTTGACTACTGCCTGAGCCCGCACAGCAGCCGCGGAAGGAATTTTTTCCTGAACTAGAACGACCAGAGCGGGTGAGGCGAATCCGGCGCCGGCACCGGCGATGAGCATGCCGACCGCCAGCACCATCGCTGAGCCGGAGAGCGCCACACTGATGCTCCCTGCGGCCGCGATTCCTCCGGCCAGAAGCACAGTCGACCGCGGCGCACCAGCCATCCGATACGCAGTGGCTGCCGCAATACAGTAGGTGAGGAAGCTACCGCTGGAGATGGTTCCGGTAGCGGCAGGAGTCAGGTCGAAGGAAGCGCTGAACGCTGGAACGAAGAGTCCGTAACCGAAACGGGTCAGACCGTAGGTTGAGGCGATGAGGGCAGTGGCACTGATGACGAAAGGCAGTCGAATTCCCACCTACCCTCCTTGCTAGAACCAACGTTATAGTATAACCAACGTTATAGTTGGAGGTGTGGAAAGACAACCCGGAACACCATCGGCGAGGCAGCGGCTGCTCGATGCCGCCGACGAACTGTTCTACCTCAACGGCATCACCAACACTGGAGTCGATGATGTGTTGGCCAGGGCGGGGGTTTCTGTTGCCACCCTCTACGCGCAGTTCGGCAACAAGGACGGACTGCTCTCCGCAAGCCTCTCGCGGCGGCTCGAGACTTGGCAGGAGTACTGGGATGAAGCCATCAGGTCCGCGGAATCGGACCAGGAACGGCTGCTGGCCATCTTCGATGCGTTGAAGCTCTACCGTGGGCGCCGGCCTGACGCCCGATGGTGCGCATTCCTCTCCGCCGCCGTTGAAATCCCCGGCGCGGAGCACGCGGTGGCCGCCCTCACGAGAGCCGACACCACTTTGCTGAATCAACGTCTACTGACCCTCGCCGAACCATTGGCCGGAGCTGAAGCTGAACGGCTAGCTGCGGCTGTCCTGCTCATCTATAACGGAACTCTCGCCAGCTTTCTCCGCGGGAGCCCCGAAGACCCCATCGCCCAGGGCCGCGAGATCGCCATTCTCACAGTCCGCGCGTTTGCGGCACAGCCCCGATGAACCAGGACCTGGCCGGTCTCGCCGGCAGTCCACGTGCTCTGCAACAGCCGAGGGGTGATCAGTGATCCTCGTCGGCCGGTGAAGAGGGTGCGCTACGCCGCATCGTTCGCGTACCGCAGGCCGAGCTGCGCCCGCACGCCGTCGAGCAGCCGAAGTGTCTGGAGCGTGTCCGCCAGCGGCATGGTCGGGCTCTCCAGCAGGCCGGACTGGATACACCGCGTGGTCTCGCGCAGCTCGTAGGTGTAGCCGCCGCCGACCACCTCGAACGTCTCGACGCGCGGCTCCTCCCGATTCAGCCCGATGATGAGCTCGCTCGGGCTGTGGAGGTTCCCGCCGCCGGTGCGGAGCCACCCCCCGCTTCCGGAGACCGTCGCGGTTCCCGGGCAGGAGGCCACCAGCGACGACGTCAGCTGCGCGTGCGCGCCGCCCTCGTAGCCGAGGGTCAGGGCGTTCTGGGTATCGATGCCGTCGTCGTTGAGGTTTCCGCTGGCTGCCACCGACGAGGGAAAGCCGAGGGATCCCAGTGCCCACGTCAGGGGGTAGACGGTAAGGTCCAGCAGCGCACCGCCGCCGGCTCGCGGATCCCACAGCCTGCTCGAGGGGTCGGCCGGGGCAGGGAAACCGAGGTCGGCCTGCACCCATCCGATCCGGCCCAGCTCGCTGGAGTGAATGATGTCCCACGCGCGGTTGATGCTCGGCAGGAACCGCGTCCACACCGCCTCCATGAGGAATCGGTTCTTCTCCCCGGCGAGGGTGATGAGCTCTTCGGCTTCCCGCGCGTTGATCGTGAAGGTCTTTTCGCACAGAACGTGCTTGCCGCTGTTCAGCGCCGCTTTCGTCACCTCGTAGTGCTGACCGTGAGGGGTGGCGACGTAGACGACGTCGACGAGGGGATCGTTGAAGAGGTGCTGGTAGCCGGGTATCCCGTCCTGGTCGGAGTGGCTCGTCTCGAATCCGAAGCGTGCGGCGAACTCCGCGGCGCTGTCGGCATTCCGTGAGCTGACCCCGTGGAGGACGGCGTCCTCGAGCAGGGCGATATCGGCGGTGACCTTGGCGGCGATGCCGCCGGTCGAGACCACGCCCCAACGCAAAGGCCTCCCCGTCGCTGCAGCGGGGCCCGGGGCACCTGGTTCAACGCATGGGGGACGTACGAGGCGGGGAGTCGACATGCCTCCATCCTTGCCGCTCGGCTCCGGGCCGTCCACCCGGCGACGGCAGAAATGCAGGAAGCTCCGGGCCGCAGGTGCGGCCCGGAGCTTCCTGGCTGGACGCCCCTTGGGAGGGCCCCGTCATTTCGCGGTTACTTGACCAGCTCGGCGAGCGTGGGGTCGTCGGCGTAGGCCTCGGCGGCGTTTTCCTTCGTGACGATCTGGGGCTCGAGCAGGTACGCCGGGACAACCTTCACGCCGTTGTCGTAGGACTCGTTGTCGTTGATCTCGAGTTCCTCACCGGCCGCCAGCCCTTCGACCATGGTGATGGCGTGCGCCACGAGGTCGCGGGTGTCCTTGTTGATGGTGGAGTACTGTTCGTCCGCCATGATCGACTTCACCGATTCGACCTCGGAGTCCTGTCCGGTGACCACGGGAAGTTCCTTCCCGCTCGCCTTGACCGACGTGAGGATGGCACGGGCAAGCGTGTCATTGGGCGAGAGCACGCCGTGCAGGTCCTCGGAGGTGTAGTTACCGGTGAGGAGTGTGTCCATGCGGGTCTGCGCATTGCCGGCTTCCCAGCCCTGGGTGACGGCCTGGTTGAACTCGGTCTGCCCTGAAACGACATTCAGTGTGCCGTCGTCGATCTTGGGCTGGAGGATGCTCATGGCACCGTCGAAGAAGACCTGGGCGTTCGCGTCATCCGGGGAGCCGGCGAACAGCTCGATGTTGTACGGTCCCTCACCCTTTGCTGCCATTCCGTCGAGCAGGGCCTGGCCCTGGAGCTCGCCGACCTGGAAGTTGTCGTAGGCCACGTAGTAGTCGACGTTCTCGGTGTTGGTCAGCAGGCGGTCATAGGCGATGACGGTGATGCCGGCATCTGCTGCCTGCTGCAGCTGGGTCCCGAGCTGGGCGCCGTCGATCGCGCCGACCACGAGGACCTCCACGCCGTTGGTGATCATGGAGCTGATCTGGTTCTGCTGCTCCGAGACACCACCATTGGCGAACTGCACGGAGGGCTCGTAGCCGGCCTCGGTCAGGCCGTCGTTGAACAGGGTCTCGGCGAGTACCCAGTTCTCGGAGGTCTTCTGGGGAAGCGCGACGCCGATGGCGGTACCTTCCTCGAACCCGGCGGCCGCTTCGCCGCCGCCCTCGGTTCCGGTGCCCGGGTCTTCACGACCGCAGGAGGTCAGCGCCAGCGCTGAAATTGCGGCGATGGTTGCAAAGGATTTTGCGAAGTTACGCATTCCATTTCTCTTTCTTTAGCATTCTTGCTGATGGAGGACGGGCATCGGCGACGCCGCGTTGAGGGGGCACGAGGGCCCCATCCGGTCAGGAATTGTGGGTGATGACTTCCTTGGTTCCGACGCCTTGTTCGGCGGGCTCGGGCTCTTGGGTCCGGGTGGGCTGCTCCGGCTTCGGCCGGCCGCCGAAGTTTCGAGTGAGGAGACCGGTGATGGACGGCTTCCCCTGGCTCTTGTTGTAGACATCGAAGGCAACGGCGATCAGCAGCACGAGGCCCTTGATGATTTGTGTCATATCGGCGCCGATTCCCAGTAGCTGCAGGCCGTTGTTGAGCACGGCCATCACGAGGCCGCCGATGATGGACCCCACCACTGTTCCGACTCCGCCGGTGACCGCGGCGCCGCCGATGAAGACAGCGGCGATCGCGTCGAGTTCCCAGCCCACACCGTCGAAGGGGCCCGAGGCGGTGGAGCGGCCGACAAAGATCATTCCGGCGAGCGAGGCCAGGATGGACATGTTCATCATGACCAGGAAGTTGATGCGCCGGCTCTTCACTCCTGACAGCTCGGCCGCATGGCGGTTCCCGCCCACTGCGTAGACATGGCGGCCTGCGATGGTCTTGTTGGAGATGAACCCGTAGACGATCACGAGGACGCCCAGGATGAGGCCCGGTACCGGAAAGGAGGTGCCCGGGCGGCCGGTGGCGAAGAGGTAGGTGGCGTACAGGATCGCGGCGGAGACCAGCACGATCTTGAGGACGGACACGCCCATCGGCGGAACTTCCGCTCCCACCCGCTCGAGGCGGCGGCGGGTCTTCAGCTCGTTGTAGATGACGAACGCCACCAGGACGAAACCGATCAGCAGTGTCAGGTTGTTGTAGCCGGTGACCGGCCCGACCTCGGGGAGGTACCCCGACCCGATGTACTGGAACTCGGGCGGCACCGGAACGGTGTTCGATTTGCCGACGAACTGGTTGGCGCCGCGGAACAGCAGCATGCCGGCCAGGGTCACGATGAACGCGGGTATGCCCACGTAGGCGACCCAGAAACCCTGCCAGGCCCCGATGACGACACCGAGGGCCAGCCCGACGAGGATCCCCAGGTACCAGGGGATGCCCCAGTCCCGGATGGCAATGGCGACCACGATGCCGGCGAACGCCGCAATGGATCCGACCGACAGGTCGATATGCCCGGCGATGATGACCAGGACCATGCCGATGGCAAGGATGAGGATGTAGGAGTTGCCGTTGAAGAGGTTCATCATGTTCGCGGACGTCAGCGTTTTTCCGCCGGTCTGCCATTGGAAGAAGATGACCAGCGCTATCAGGGCGAAGATCATCCCGAACTGGCGCGTGTTACCGCCGAACAGTTTCTTGAGTGAGTCCATGTCGATTGTCCTTGGGGAGTTCGGTCAGGCGGATTTTCTGCTGGCGGTCATAAGTTTCATGAGGGATTCCTGGTCGGCTTCTCCACGGGTCAGCTCGCCGGTGATCGCTCCCTCGAAGATGGTGTAGATGCGGTCCGAGAGACCAAGCAATTCTGGGAGCTCGGAGGAGATGACGATGACGCCCTTACCCTGGTCTGCGAGTTTCTGGATGATGCCGTAGATCTCGTACTTGGCGCCGACGTCGATTCCACGGGTGGGTTCGTCGAGGATCAGCAGATCGGGATCGGTGAACATCCATTTCGCCAGCACTACCTTCTGCTGGTTCCCACCGGACAGTTTCGAGACCCCCTCGTTCACGCTGGGTGTCTTGGTCCTCAGTGACTTCCGGTATTCCTCGGCCACCTTGAATTCCTCGTCCTTGTCCACCACCAGGCCGCGGGTGATCTTCCGCAGATTCGCCGAGACAGTGGTGGACTTGATGTCATCCAGGAGGTTGAGTCCAAGCGACTTCCGGTCCTCCGTGACATAGGCGAGTCCGGCATCGATCGCCTGCGGCACGGACTTCAGGGATACTTCGTGACCGTCCTTGAAGATCTGACCGGACTTGAAGTTGCCGTAGGAGCGCCCGAAGACGGAGCGCGCCAGCTCGGTCCGCCCTGCGCCCATCAGGCCGGCGAAACCGACGATCTCGCCCCGCCTCACCTTGAAGCTCGAGTTCTTGCACACCATCCGGTCCGCGACGGTGGGGTGGCCCACCGTCCAGTTGCGGACTTCGAAGAAGGTTTCCCCGATCTTGGGTGTGTGGTCGGGGAAACGCGATTCCAGGGACCGGCCCACCATGCCGCGGATGATGCGGTCCTCGTCCACGCCGTCGTTCTTCACGTGCAGCGTTTCGATGGACCTGCCGTCGCGGATGATGGTGATCGAATCGGCGATCTGCTCGATCTCGTTGAGCTTGTGGGAGATCATGATGCAGGAGATTCCCTTGGAGCGGAGGCCCGCCATGAGGTCCAGCAGGTGCTGTGAATCGGCTTCGTTGAGCGCGGCCGTGGGCTCGTCGAGGATGAGCAGCTTCACTGACTTGCTGAGCGCCTTGGCGATTTCGACGAGCTGCTGCTTGCCGACACCGATGTCCTTGATCTTGGTGGTGGGGTCCTCGCTGAGGCCGACGCGGGCCAGGAGCTCGAGGGCGGAGCGGTTCACCTTGTCCCAGTCGATCACGCCGAAACGGGTGGGTTCGTTGCCGAGGAAGATGTTCTCGGCAATCGACAGCTCCGGGATCAGCGCGAGTTCCTGGTGGATGATGACGATCCCGGCTGCCTCGCTGGACCGGATGTCTCGGAACTGCATCTCCTTGCCCTGGAAGACGATCTGCCCCTGGTAGTCCCCGTAGGGGTATAGCCCTGAGAGGACCTTCATGAGGGTCGATTTTCCGGCGCCGTTCTCGCCGCAGATCGCGTGGATCTCGCCGGAGGTCACCTCCAGGGACACCTCGGAGAGGGCTTTGACTCCTGGGAATTCCTTGGTGATCGATCGCATCTCAAGGATAGTGTGGTGTTCCATGGCAGCCTTCCGCGGTGACAGCATCGTCTTGGTGCAGGCCAACTTCGACCCGAAAGAATTGAACACTACTAATTGTCTTGGCGTCAAGGCTTGAACGCAAGGCGCGTCAAACGAGACGGAAAAGTTACAGGGGAGCGAAAGCCCGCGTGGTCAGGCCGGGTTGGGAGAGCACGACGGCGGCACCTCCGAGCGCCTCCGCGCGGTCCCCGAGGGACGACATGCGCACCGTTGTGGTCTCGCCGATAATCGGAACCGCATGGCGGGTGAGCCCGCGGCGGATCGGCTGGAGCAGAATCTCGCCGAGCTCGGTCAGCGGCCCGCCCACCACCACCAGTTCGGGATTGATGAGGTTCGCCACGTGGGCGACTGCCCGGCCGATGGCGAGGCCGGCGTCGTCGATCACACGCAGGGTCGCGGTGTCGCCGGTGAGGGCTCTGGTGACGATGTCCTGGGTGCTCACCGTGTCGGTGGTGCCGCGGCTGAGCAGCTCGATCATGGTGGACGTCGACGCGACGGTTTCGAGGCAGCCCCGGTTCCCGCAGCGGCACACGAGGCCGTGCTCACTGATGGTGGTGTGGCCGAGCTCGCCCGTGATGCCCACGTTGCCGTAGAACAACGCTCCGTTGAGAACGAGGCCGGCGCCGATTCCGGAACCGATTTTCATGAACACGAGGTTGTCCACCGAGCTGTGGGGGCCCCACGCCACCTGGGCCAGGGCTCCGAGGTTGGCGTCGTTATCCACGAACACGGGAACTTGAAGCCGCTCTCCGAACGTTTCCCGGATATTGATGCCCACCCACTCGGGCAGAATGGCACCCTGCACCACGGTTCCGGTCCGACGGTCGATCGGGCCGGGGATCCCGATGCCGGCACCGAGTAGCGCCGCGCGGTCGAGCCGTCCCCGGTCCAGGAGTTTTCCCAGCAGATCCGCTGCGGCCTCGACGCCCTGGGCGGCGCTATGGCCGAGGGGCAGCGGCGTCGATTCCTCCTGGAGCACCCGGTAGTCCAGTCCGGCGAGTACCACGCGGATGTGACGACGTCCGATGTCGACGCCGGCTGCCACCGAGCCGTTGTCGTTGAGGATGACCGACAGGGCGCGGCGCCCCGAACTCGTGGTCGGCATCGTACTGACCATTCCGCCGAGGGCCATGATCTTCACGATGTTGGAGACCGTTGCGGTGGAGAGGCCCGTCTGACGGGCGAGTTCCGCCTGGGTCTGGGGTCCGCTGCTGACGAGTGCCCGGATGATTCGCTGCTGGTTCTGTTCGCGAAGTGCCGGTTGCGAACCCGGCCTTGACGGCAGGGCGCCAAAGGGGTGCCTAGCCGGCGAGGTGGCATCTACGGGCATGTACTAAAGGGTGCCCCAAGCCACCGTTGTAGTCAAGAAGTTAACGCATCCCGGTGCTTCCCCCCGGTGATGAGGTACCTCGCGGCGTTGTCCTTCACCCCGGCGACCTCGTCGTCCGTGAGTTCGCGGCGGACCTTCGCCGGCACTCCGGCCACCAGTGAGCGCGGAGGCACGATCGTCCCCTCGAGGACGAGCGCTCCCGCTGCAACCAGCGAGTTCTTCCCGATCACGGCCCCGTTCATGACGGTGGCACTCATGCCGATCAGGCACTCGTCCTCGATGGTGCAGCCGTGCACCACCGCCGTATGCCCCACGCTCACGCCGCGGCCGATCGTTGCAGGAAAACCGGGGTCGGCGTGCACCACCACGTTGTCCTGGAGATTGCTGCCTTCGCCGATGCGGATGGGGGAGGTGTCCGCCCGGACACTCACTCCGTAGAAGGCGCTCGAGCCGGGCTCAAGGACGACATCGCCAATGATGGAGGCAGTGGGAGCCACGAATGCTGAGTCGGAGATGCGCGGTGTCTTGCCATTGATCGGAATCACGTATGCCATGGCGCCAGCCTAGTTGAAAACGATGGTCCTGGTCCCGTCGAGCAGCACGCGGTGCTCCGCATGCCATTGCACGGCCTGCACAAGGGCGCGGCCCTCGAGCTCCCGCCCGATGTCCGCGAGCTGGCCGGCCGTGCGGCCGTGGTCCACGCGGGTGACTTCCTGCTCGATGATGGGCCCCTCGTCAAGGGCGCCGGTCACGTAGTGCGCCGTGGCGCCGATCAGCTTGACCCCCCGGGTGTGGGCTTGGTGGTACGGACGGGCGCCCTTGAAGGAGGGAAGGAAGGAGTGGTGGATGTTGATGGCACGGCCCCGGAGCTCGCTGCACAGTTCGTCGCTGAGAATCTGCATGTACCGCGCAAGGACCACGAGCTCGATGGAGTGCTTCCGGATGAGCGCCCTCAGGGCTTCCTCGGCGGCGTCCTTGGTGGAGGCGGTGACCGGGATGTGGTGGAACTCGATTCCGTAGAAGGCAGCGAGTCCGGCGAGGTCCGGATGGTTGGACACGATGACGGGGATATCGATCGGCAGGGTGCCCGACCTGTGCTGGAACAGGAGGTCATTGAGGCAGTGCGCGGCCTTCGACACCAGGATCAGGGTGCGGGTTCGGGCTCCCTCGGCAGCAAGCGAGAACTCCATTCCGAATTCCTCCGCCACGGCCGTGAGGTAGCCGCGCAGCACCGCTTCGTCGGCGTTCGTCGTGAAGGCGACCCTCAGAAAGAAGGTGCCGGTATCCGGGCTTCCGTACTGCTGCGATTCGGTGATGTTGGCGCCGGCCGCCACGAGGGCCCCTGATACGCCGTGGACGATTCCCGGCCGGTCGGGGCATGAGAGGGTGAGCGAATACGAGCAGGTTTCAACGGGAGATGTCACAGCGCAAGATTACCCGCGCCGACCGGCAGCCGGGATCCGGCGATTCCGCCCACGGCAGCGAGCGCCGCGGCCCGGCCCGCGCGCGTGGCCCCGAGGGTCGACGCCGAGGCGCCGTACCCGACCAGGAACAGGCGCGGCTCCCGCAGCACTTTCACTCCGTCCATGCGGATGCCGCCGCCGGACTCCCGCAGCCGGAGTGGGGCAAGGTGGTCGAGCGCCGCACGGAATCCGGTAGCCCACAGCACGACGTCGGCCTCCTCGGCGCTGCCGTCCGCAAACATCACGCCCCGCTCGGTAAGACGCTGCAGTGGGCCGCGCGAGGCGAGGACGCCGACGTCGATCCCCGCCTGGTACTGGGGCGTCAGCGGGAGGCCGGTCGCCGAGACGACGCTCGACGGCGGAAGGCCGGCTCTCGTGCGCGCATTCACTTCCGCCTCGACGGTGCGGCCCCACTCGGGGTCGAACGCGCGCCGCGTGAAGCGGGGCGGAGTTCTGGTCGACCACAGGGTGTCCGCTCCGGCCGCCGCCAACTGGAGCAGGAACTGGACCGCCGAGGTGCCACCGCCCACCACGAGGACTCGACGCCCCGAGAAGTTCCCGGCCGAACGGAAGTCTCCCGTATGGAGTTGTTGCCCGGCGAACGTCTCCCGCCCGGGGTAGGACGGCCAGTAGGGGCGCGTCCACGTGCCGGTTGCATTGATGACGGCATCCGCCTGCCAGGAACGGCCGTCCCGGACCGTGACCTCCAGCCCGCCGTCCACCCGCCGCACGCCCGAGGCCTGTGCCGGCCGAAGGACCGGAACATCGAAGTGTTCCTCGAATCGGGCGTAGTAGCGGCTCACCACGCTGGAGGCGGGCTCCTCCGGGTCCGGCGTGCCGAGCGGCATGCCCGGGAGGTCGTGCAGGGCGTGTGCGGCGTCGAAAGTGAGCGAGGGCCAACGGTGGCGCCAGGCACCGCCCGGGCCCTCATTGGAGTCGAGCACCACGAAGTCCTGGTGCGGTACGAGGTTCTTCCGCAGCAGGGAGTAGGCGCTGCTCAGGCCGGCCTGGCCTGCGCCGATCACGACTACCCGTGTCTTTCGTTGTTCCTCCACCGCGGTTCTTCTTCCATTTCCTGACGTGTGCTTCCGGCTCCGTGCCCGGCGTTCTGCCGTTTCCGATTCAACCCCCTCGGTCGCCGCGCTATTCCGACGCACACCGCGCCATCGCCCGTAATGCCGGGGTTCCCGGTGGCGGCAGGGGTGGCCCTGCGGCTAGCATGGGAGGCGCCGGATCCGGCTCGAGGCGGACAGCCGACGCCGGATGTGCTCGGTATTGCGGACGGCCGACCGACGCTCGCGACTCCCACAGAAGGATCAATACGTGACCACTTCGCCCTTATCGACACCCGCGCTGAACCGGGCGACCGATTCAGTGACCAACGCGCCACTGGCCGAGGTAGATCCCGAGATCGCGGCAGTGCTCCGCGATGAGCTGGCACGCCAGCGCGACACCCTCGAGATGATCGCCTCGGAGAACTTCGCACCCCGCGCGGTCCTCGAGGCCCAGGGGTCGGTGCTCACCAATAAATACGCGGAGGGCTACCCGGGACGCCGCTACTACGGCGGCTGCGAGCATGTCGATGTCGCGGAGAACCTCGCGATCGAGCGCGTGAAGTCCCTTTTCGGCGCTGAGTTCGCCAACGTCCAGCCCCATTCCGGTGCGCAGGCCAACGCCGCGGCGCTCTCCGCGATGATCCAGCCCGGCGACAAGATCATGGGCCTCTCGCTGGCTCACGGCGGCCACCTGACGCACGGCATGAAGCTGAATTTCTCCGGCAAGCTCTACGAAGTTGCTGCTTACGGTGTCGAGGAGGACACCCACCGGCTCGAGATGGAGCGCGTGCGCGAGCAGGCGCTGAGGGAAAAGCCGCAGGTTCTCATCGCCGGCTGGTCCGCCTATCCGCGTCAGCTGGACTTCGCTGCATTCCGGTCCATCGCCGATGAGGTGGGCGCACTCCTGTGGACCGACATGGCCCACTTCGCGGGCCTGGTCGCTGCCGGCGTGCACCCCAACCCGGTTCCGTACTCCGATGTCGTCACCTCGACCGTGCACAAGACCCTCGCCGGTCCGCGGTCCGGCGTCATCCTGGCGAAGAAGGAGTGGGCTCGGAAGATCAATTCCAATGTGTTCCCCGGCCAGCAGGGCGGCCCGCTCATGCACGTGATCGCAGGCAAGGCGACAGCGTTCAAGATCGCCGGTTCGGCTGGATTCAAGGAGCGCCAGGACCGCGTCCTCGAGGGCGCCAGAATCATCGCCGAGCGCCTTACCGCGTCCGACGTCGCAGAGCACGGTGTCTCGGTGCTGACCGGCGGCACCGACGTGCACCTCGTGCTTGTCGACCTGCGGAACTCGGTCCTCGACGGCCAGCAGGCAGAGGATCTCCTCCACTCGGTCGGAATCACCGTCAACCGCAACGCCGTCCCGTTCGATCCACGACCGCCGATGGTCACCTCGGGGCTGCGCATCGGAACGCCGGCACTGGCGACCCGCGGTTTCGGAGCGGCTGAGTTCACAGAGGTCGGCGACATCATCGCCGGCGCCCTCACTCCGGCGGCCGACGTCGAAGCACTCCGCGCAAGGGTGACCGCCCTCACGGCGGACTTCCCGCTGTACCCGGGCCAGGAGGAATGGTAGACGACGTTCCGGCAGGCGCGTCGGCCTCGCGGGCGGCGGCATCGGCTGCGTATGACATCCCCGCCTCGGAGTGTTGCTTCACCGGCTGCTGCGAGCGCGGGAAAGCCTTCCTTCTCGAACAACTTGAAACCGGAGACCACCTATGAGCACCACCGCACGCATCCTCGACGGTAAAGCCACAGCAAGCCGAATCCGGGAAGAGCTTGCCGAGAGGGTTGGTGCACTCAAGGCGCGAGGCATCACGCCGGGACTCGGAACGGTCCTGGTGGGGGACGATCCCGGAAGCCACTCGTACGTGGCAGGAAAGCACCGCGACTGTGCCCAGGTGGGCATCACCTCGGTACGGCGGGACCTGCCCGCCACCATCTCGCAGGAAGAGCTCGAAGCGGTCATCGACGAGCTGAACGCCGACCCCGCCACCACCGGCTACATCGTGCAGCTCCCCCTGCCCGCGCACCTCGACACCAACGCGATCCTGGGGCGCATCGACCCTGACAAGGACGCCGACGGCCTCCACCCCACCAACCTCGGCAAGCTCGTGCTCAATGTCAACGCACCGATGGATTCGCCGTTGCCCTGCACCCCGCACGGAATCGTTGAACTGCTGCTGCGCCACGACGTCGCAGTCAAGGGCCTGAACGTCCTCGTGGTGGGCCGGGGAGTGACGGTGGGGCGCCCGCTCGGCCTGTTGCTCACGCGGAAGGCCATCAATGCCACGGTGACGCTCGCCCACACCGGAACGGCGGACCTCGCCGACCATCTCGGTCGGGCCGACGTCGTGATCGCGGCCGCGGGTATTCCGCACATGATCAAGGCAGCCCAGCTGAAGCCGGGCGCGATCGTGCTCGACGTCGGCGTCAGCCGGGTCGAGGATCCGGCCACGGGCAAAGCTGCGCTGACGGGTGACGTCGAACCTGCTGCCGGGGAGGTGGCCGCCTGGCTGTCCCCGAATCCCGGCGGCGTAGGGCCCATGACGAGGGCGATGCTCCTGGCCAATGTGGTGGAGGCGGCCGAGCGCCAGTAGCATCCCTGCAGGCTGCGCAGCGACATGACCGGAGGATGGTCCCATTGGCTAGTCCCAATCGCACGAGTGGCCTAGGCTGGGCGGGTGCCACACCACATCCTCGAACAACCGGTCATCTCCGCCCGGAACCTCAGCAAGCACTACGGCGAATTCCGGGCGGTGGACGGGATCTCCTTCGAGGTTCCCGCGGGGGAGTCGTTCGGGCTCCTCGGCCCCAACGGCGCGGGGAAGTCCACCACGATGCGCATGATCGGCGGCGTCTCCCAGCGGACCTCGGGGAGCCTGGCGATTCTGGGGCTGGACCCCGAGCAGCACGGACCCGAAGTGCGTGCGCACCTCGGAGTCGTGCCGCAGCAGGACAACCTCGACGAGGAACTGCGGGTCCGTGACAACCTGATCGTCTACGGCCGCTACTTCGGCCTCCCGTTGAGCTACCTCAAGCCGAAGGTGGACGAGCTCCTCGAATTCGCCCAGCTGACCGACAAGGCCTCCGCCAAGGTGGATTCGCTCTCCGGTGGCATGAAGCGCCGGCTCACGATCGCCCGTTCGCTGATCAACGAGCCGAAGATCCTGCTGCTCGATGAACCGACCACCGGGCTTGATCCGCAGGCACGGCACATCCTGTGGGACCGGCTGTTCCGACTCAAGGAATCAGGTGTCACGCTTATCCTGACCACCCACTACATGGACGAGGCGGAACAGCTGTGTGACCGCCTCGTGGTGGTGGACAAGGGTCGCATCATGGCTGAGGGCTCCCCGGCGAGGCTCATCAAGGAGCACTCGACGCGTGAGGTGCTCGAACTGCGCTTCGGCTCCGAGCGCAATACCACGATGGCAGCGGAGCTCGAGGGCATCGGGGAGCGGCTCGAGGTGCTGCCGGACCGCATCCTGATCTATGCGCACGACGGCGAAGCCGCTCTCGAGGAGGTCACCTCCCGGAGGCTGCACCCTGTGACCTCCCTGGTTCGGCGCTCCTCCCTCGAGGACGTGTTCCTCCGGCTGACGGGCAGGAGTCTCGTTGAGTAGGGTGCCTTCGAGTAGGAATGCAATGAGTAGGAACCGGCTGCGGGAGGGATCGGCCGGTTCGACGACGGCGACAACTTCCCCGGGCGTACCGGCCCTCCGAGCCCATGCGCCCGCTGTTTCCGCCGTGCGTGCCCGGAAGTTCGGCTCCTGGTACTACGCCGAACATGTGCTGCGGTCGATGAACAGCTACCGCTGGACTCTGCTCGCCTCGAGCGTCGGCACTCCGGTGATGTATCTGTTCGCCATGGGTGTGGGCCTCGCGACCCTGGTCGACCGACAGGCCGGGGAGGCCTTCGGCGGCGTGGGGTATCTCGTGTTCCTCGCCCCGGCACTGCTGGCCTCGGCAACGATCATGACCGCGGCCACCGAGTTCACCTACCCCGTCATGGACGGTTTCAAGTGGCGCCGTGTGTACTACGGGCCGCATGCCTCGCCGCTCGGCACGCACCAGATCGTCAACGGACATATTCTCGCCGTCGGCCTGCGGCTGCTGCTGACCACCGCCATCTACTTCGCGATCGTCGCGGCCTTCGGCGCCTCGCCGTCGCCCTGGGGCTGGGTAGCCATTCCGGTGGCCGTGCTGTGCGGGCTGTCCTTCGGCCTGCCGCTCATGGCCTACGCGGCGAGCGTCGAGGAGGACAAGGGGCAGTTCGCCCTGGTGATGCGGTTCATCGTGATGCCGCTGTTCCTCTTCTCGGGAACCTTCTTCCCGCTTGACACGCTTCCGGTATTCCTCCGGTGGATCGGCTGGATCTCCCCGCTGTGGCACGGCACGGAGCTGGGGCGGACCCTGACCTATGGGTATGCCCAGCCGCTGGGACTCGTTCTGGTCCATGTGCTCTACCTGATGGTGCTGGCGTTCCTCGGATGGCGCCTGGCACAGAAGACCTATGCGCGGAGGCTGGGGAAATGACCGACCAGTTGTCAGCGGAGGACTACCGGGTGACGCTGGGAAACCGCCCCTTCAGCGGATTGTATGCACGTAACGCGCGCGCCGTGATCTCGCGGGGGCTGCTTGCGACGCGAAGCAGCAACTGGCTGATCATGGTGTCCGGTTTCTTCGAGCCGGTGCTCTACCTGGTCTCGATGGGCGTGGGGCTGGGAGCGCTGGTGGGAACCGTCGTCGGGCCCGGAGGGCAGGAAATCAGCTATGCGGCCTATATCGCGCCCGCGCTGCTGGCTGTCTCGGCGATGAACGGCGCCGTCTATGACAGCACCTGGAACGTCTTCTTCAAGATGAACTTCGCGAAGCTGTACCAGGGCATGCTCTCCACCTCGCTCGGCCCGCTGGACGTTGCGATCGGCGAGATCTTCCTGGCACTGCTGCGGGGCGCGATGTACGCCACGGGTTTCACCGCCGTCATGGGACTGATGGGCCTCATCACGACGCCCTGGGCACTGCTCATGGTTCCTGCGGCCGTGCTGGTGGCTTTCGGGTTCGCCTCCTTCGGCATGGGAATCACGAGCTACATGAAAACCTTCCAGCAGATGGAGTGGATCAATTTCGTGATGCTGCCGATGTTCCTGTTCTCGGCCACGTTCTACCCGCTGAGCGTGTACCCCCAGATGATCCAGTGGCTCATCCAGGCACTGCCGCTATGGCACGGGGTTGAACTCCTGCGTCAGCTCAGTGTCGGAATCTTCACCCCTGCAACCCTGATCCATGTGTCCTACTTCCTGGGAATGATCGCGTTCGGGATGTTCCTCACCACCGTCCGGCTGCGGAAGCTCTTCCTCCGGTAGGACGCCCAACAGATGGAGATCCGATGAGCATGTCCCCGCGCACGGACCGGCAAGCGCCTGCACCGCATACTGCCGACAGCCACGATGTGCTCCGTGTGGTCGGTGCACGTCAGAACAACCTGAAGGACGTGCACCTGGATATCCCGAAGCGCCGGCTGACGGTGTTCACCGGTGTCTCCGGTTCGGGCAAGAGTTCGCTGGTGTTCGGCACGATCGCCGCGGAGTCGCAACGGATGATCAACGAGACCTACAGCGCCTTCGTGCAGGGTTTCATGCCGACGCTGGCGCGGCCGGACGTGGATGTACTGGAAGGCCTGACGACGGCGATCATCGTCGACCAGGAGCGGATGGGTGCGAATCCCCGCTCCACGGTGGGCACCGCCACCGACGCCCATGCGATGCTGCGTATTCTCTTCAGCAGGCTCGGGAAGCCGCACATCGGGCCCCCCACCGCGTTCTCCTTCAACGTTCCGACGCGCAAGGCGAGCGGAGTGATGAGCACGGAGAAGAGCGGCAGGGTCGAGAAGAGCGTCGTGCAGAACGCGGTATATCTCGGCGGCATGTGTCCGCGATGCGAGGGGATGGGGTCGGTCTCCGATTTCGACCTGTCCGCGTTGTACGACGACAGCAAATCGCTCGGCGAGGGTGCGCTCACGATTCCCGGCTACAGCATGGACGGCTGGTACGGCCGTATCTTCAGCGGCGCCGGCTTCACGATGGACAAGCCGATCGCGAAGTTCACCAAGAAGGAGATGCACGACCTGCTCTACAAGGAGCCGACCAAGATCAAGGTCGAGGGCATCAACCTCACCTACGAGGGCCTGATCCCGAAGATCCAGAAGTCGATGCTGTCCAAGGACGTCGACGCGATGCAACCCCACATCCGGGCCTTCGTGGAACGCGCCATCACGTTCCAGGCCTGTCCGGAGTGCGACGGCACGCGACTCAGCCGGGAAGCCAGGTCCTCGAGGATCCGGGGCAAGAACATCGCCGACCTGTGCGGGATGCAGATCAGCGACCTGGCCGGATGGGTACGCGCACTCCGGGAGCCCTCGGTCGCGCCGCTCCTGAAAGGCCTGCAGCACCTCCTCGACTCCTTCGCCGGAATCGGGCTGGGCTACCTCTCCCTCGACCGGCCGTCGGGAACCCTGTCCGGTGGAGAGGCACAGCGCACCAAGATGATCCGCCACCTCGGCTCGTCGCTCACCGACGTCACCTACGTCTTCGATGAGCCCACGATCGGCCTGCACCCCCACGACATCGAGCGGATGAACAACCTCCTGCTGCAGCTGCGGGACAAGGGCAACACCGTGCTCGTCGTGGAACACAAACCCGAGGCCATCGCGATTGCCGACCACGTCGTCGACCTCGGCCCTGGGGCCGGAACGGCGGGTGGTACCGTCTGCTTCGAGGGCACCGTGGAGGGTCTGCGAGGGAGTGACACCACCACCGGCCGCCACCTGGACGACCGGGCGGCCTTCAAGGACTCGGTGCGTTCACCCTCCGGCATCTTGGAGGTCCGCGGCGCGACAGCGCACAACCTCCAGGACGTGGACGTCGACTTCCCGCTCGGAGTGCTCTGCGTGCTCACGGGCGTCGCCGGCTCCGGAAAGAGCTCGCTGATCCACGGGTCGGTCGCCGGCCGCGACGGCGTGGTGGTGGTCGACCAAGGGGCGATCCGCGGTTCACGCCGGAGCAACCCGGCGACCTACACCGGACTGCTCGACCCCATCCGCAAGGCGTTCGCCAAGGCCAACGGCGTGAAACCGGCACTCTTCAGCTCCAACTCCGAGGGCGCCTGCCCCGCCTGCAACGGCGCCGGCGTCATCTACACCGAGCTGGGCGTCATGGCCACCGTCGAATCCACCTGTGAGGAATGCGAGGGCAAGCGGTTCCAGGCGTCAGTGCTCGAGTACACGCTGGGGGCCAGGAACATTGCCGAGGTGCTTGCGATGTCGGTGGCCGAAGCAAAGGACTTCTTCGGCGACGGCGCGGCGCCTGCGCCGGCCGCACACAAGGTCCTCGGCCGGCTCGCCGACGTCGGGCTCGGCTACCTCAGTCTCGGCCAGCCGCTCACGACACTGTCCGGCGGCGAGCGGCAGCGGCTCAAGCTGGCCACCCAGATGGCGGAGAAGGGCGACATCTATGTCCTCGACGAGCCCACCTCCGGACTGCACCTCGCCGACGTCGAGCAGCTGCTCGGGTTGCTGGACAGGCTCGTGGACTCCGGAAAGTCGGTTCTCGTGATCGAGCATCACCAGGCGGTGATGGCCTCCGCCGACTGGATCATCGACCTCGGCCCCGGCGCCGGCAACGACGGCGGGCGAATCGTCTTCGAAGGCACCCCCGCCGACCTCGCCGCCGCCCGCTCCACGCTCACCGGCAAGCACCTCGCGGCCTACGTGGGCACCTGACCGAGGCGCCGTGCACGTCGGCCAGGGCGGGAAGGACGGTGGCGGGAAGCTGGCGGGAAGCTAAGGTTCGCACCATACTGGGAGGATGATCGGATTCGTTTCTTCCACTGTCTTCGACTGCGCCGACACCGACCGGCTGGCCACCTTCTATGAGGCGGTGCTCGGCATGACGAGGGTGGAGGACAATCCGGACTGGATCACCATCCGCACGGCTCCGGACGGACAGGCGCTGGCCTTCCAGCGCGTCGAGCATTACATGCCGCCCCGGTGGCCGGGCCAGATCGTGCCCCAGCAGGTGCATCTGGACATCCGCGTGGACAGCCTCGATGTCGCCGAGGCGAAGGTCCTTGCCCTCGGCGCCGTCAGCCTGGACGCGGGAACCGATACGTTCCGGGTCTACCTTGACCCCGCCGGGCACCCGTTCTGTCTTGTGCTCGACTGAAGTCGGCTCATAAAGAAGCCGGCCGGCGCCGGGGCGGGAACGCCCCAACGCCGGCCGGTTCACTTATCCGTCAGTTACTGACGGGGATCAGACGTCGGCGCTACGACGGCGTACGACGTAGGTTCCGCCGGCTGCCGCCGCGAGGAGGAGTCCGCCACCGAGGGCGAGCATTGCGGTATTGCTGCCGGTTTCCTGGGCAACGCCGGTGTCTGCTCCACCGGCAGGCATGTCGCCCATCTGGGACTCGACGAGGGTTCCACACAGTGCCGGTGAGGTGGCGCCGAGGGGAAGTGAGGGCTCCAGGTCACTGGGTGCGCTGAAGGCCTCTGTCGTGGCGGTGACGGTGGCGGGGTCCAGGCCGTGGACGACGACGACGGCTGTGCCGGCGGCGAGGGCCTCCTGGGTGGCCATGTCGAGCGTGATTTCACGCTCGACGGTGTAGCTGCCGCCCTGGCCGCCGAGCGCGAGGTTCAGGCCCTCGGCCGGGGTTGTTGCACCGGAGGTGGTCAGGGTGGTGAGGATTCCACCGTAGGAGGCAGCACCGTCGGTGGTGCTGAGGATTCCGTCGCCATTGGCGTCATCAGCGGTGGTGGGGCACTCACCCAGGGCTCCGCCGTGGATGTGCTGAACGTGGGGGTAGGGTGCGTCCATGAAGGTCTCGGCGAGACCGGAAACCTGCAGCTTCACCATGGCCTTGTCGCCGGTGACGTCCAGGGTGATGGTGCCCGAACCGGTGGTGCCGCTGAGCTGGCCCAGGGTCGAGGAGTAGGTTCCGTCATGGGCGGCTATGGCGGGGGCGCCGGCCATAGCAACAGTGCTAAGGGCCAGGGCTGGTACTGCGAGGAAGCGCATTTTCTTGTTCATCGGGAATTCCTCCATAGTGCGAATGATGCGCGCTGTGGATGCGCGCGTACCGGTACTTCGGCGTGACCGCTGTCACGGATGGGCGGATGGGAGAATTCTTTTAATTCCCTGACCGTTCGCCCGCGGTGGACGGCTGCACGGATTGCGCCTGTTGTTTGGGAGACTGGGGGAATGCAGTCATTGGGAAGCACCGGGCGGCCGGCGGGCCGGGGAATCAGTATGCGGATGGGCAGTGCCGGTATGGCGGTCATGCTGGTGGTGTTCCTGGTCGCCGTGGTCTTCGCGGCGAACGAGAACGACGTCGTCGGGTGGCTGGTGGTGATCATCTCGCTCGGCTGGCTGCTCGTGTTCAGTTTCGTGGTGTTCAGCCTCCGCTCGGCCGCCCGGCGGGCAGCCGTGAAGATCAACGAGGCCCACCGTTCCGGCATGGGTTCCGCTGGAGGGCAGGATGCCCGCGTGTTCGACGAAGCCACCCTCGTGCGGGACAGGAAGCTCGACCACAGTTTCAAGATCGTCCAGGTCCAGGTGGGTGTGGTCCGCGAATACCTCGGCAGCGATGAGGCCATGGTGGAACGCGCCCTGGAGACCATTGAAATCACCTCCCATAACGCCCGGTCCATGATGAAGGGGAACGACGACGGTCCGGTGGAGGGCACGGTCGTCGATTGACCCCGGCCGCAGCGGCGCACATGCCGTCCAACAGCGATCACCGGAGGCCGCGGGGTAAGGTTGATCAGGTGAGTCTCGCTTCCGATACCTTCGAAAAACCCCTGCGGGTCGCGTCCGTGAACGTCAACGGAATACGTGCCGCCTACAAGCGGGGCATGCAGGATTGGCTCCTCGACAGGGACGTGGACGTCCTCTGCCTCCAGGAGGTGAGGGCACCGGACGCGGTGGTCGGTGCACTGCTGGGAGATACCTGGCACCTGGTGCACGCCGAGGCAGAAGCCAAGGGGCGGGCAGGGGTGGCGATAGCATCCCGGCTGCCGTTCGCCGCGACCCGGGTGGGGATTGCCGATGAATACTTCGCGACAGCCGGCCGCTGGGTCGAAGCCGACTTCACCGTCAAGGGGAGCACCCTGACGGTCGCCAGCGCCTACGTCCATTCGGGCGACGTGGGTACGCCGAAACAGGACGACAAGTACCGGTTCCTCGACGCGATGAGCGCGCGCCTCCAGGTGCTGCGCAATTCCTCCGACCACGCCCTCGTGGTCGGAGACCTGAATGTGGGGCACACCGTCCGCGACATCCGGAACTGGAAGGGAAACCTCAAGAGCGCGGGCTTCCTTCCGGAGGAACGGAAGTATTTCGACTCCTTCTTCTCACCGGAGGGGGGCTACGTCGATGTCCACCGGAACCTCTCGGGTGACATCGACGGTCCCTACACCTGGTGGTCCTGGCGCGGAAAGGCCTTCGACAACGACGTCGGCTGGCGGATCGACTACCACCTTGCGACCCGGCGGCTTTCCGACGCCGCAGTGAACGCGGTGGTGGACCGGGCAGCGAGCTGGGACACCCGCTTCTCCGACCACGCGCCGCTCGTCGTCGACTATTCGATCTAGGGAATGGAACTCAGCCATATGGTCCTCCCCACACTCCCCGCCCGGGCGCGCATCCTCTCCGGGATGCAGCCGTCCGCCGGCTCGCTCCACCTCGGCAACTACCTCGGCGCTCTGGTCCACTGGGTCCGCATGCAGGAGGACTATGACGCCGTCTTCTTCATCCCGGATCTTCACGCGATCACCGTCCCCCAGGATCCGGTGGAGCTCGCAGCGCGCACCCGCAGCACCGCTGCCCAGTACATTGCGGGGGGAGTCGACGTCGAGAAGGCGACCCTGTTCGTGCAGTCCCACGTTCCGGAGCACGCCCAGCTCGCCTGGGTGTTGAACTGCATCACGGGCTTCGGCGAGGCATCACGCATGACGCAGTTCAAGGACAAGGCCTCGAAGCAGGGCGCCGACAGTGCCAGTGTGGGGCTCTACACCTACCCCATCCTCCAGGCAGCCGACATCCTGCTGTACCAGCCCGAGGGAGTGCCTGTGGGGGAGGACCAGCGCCAGCATGTCGAGCTGAGCCGCGACCTGGCCCAGCGCTTCAATACCCGCTTCGGGCAGGCATTCACCGTGCCGAAGCCGTTCATCCAGAAGGAATCGGCAAAGATCTACGACCTGCAGAATCCGACGTCGAAGATGTCGAAGTCGGCGTCGTCGCCCGCCGGGCTGATCAATCTCCTCGACGACCCGAAGGTGACGTCGAAGCGCATTCGGTCCGCAGTCACCGACGCCGGTACGAGCATCCGGTTCGATGCCGCCGAGAAACCGGGGATCTCCAACCTGCTGACCATCTTCTCGGGCCTCTCCGGCCGCAGCGTCGCCGAATTGGAAGCCGACTACGAGGGCCGGATGTACGGCCATCTGAAAGTGGACCTGGCCGACGTCGTCGTCGAGACCCTCGGTCCGGTACGGATGCGCGCCCAGGAGCTGCTGTCCGACCCCGCGGAACTTGACCGGCTGCTGGCCAAGGGCGCGGCAAAGGCCCGTGGGATCGCAGCGGCAACACTCGCCGACGTGTATGCGAAGGTCGGGTTCCTGCCCGTTGCCGGATCCGTTGCCCGATCTGCTGCCGGGATCACCTCCGGCGCGGGAGTGCCCTAGCGATGTGCGCCTCCACCTACCGGCCGCTCGACTCGCCGGCCGACGCAGAACCGGAACAGCCGCCCGGTCTGAGCTGCGTGGGGATCACCATCCCGATTCCGGAACCGCTCGCCACCGAGCTGGAGAAGTGGCGGGCCTCCTTCGGCGATCCGATGGCTGTTCTGGTGCCGCCCCACATCACGCTGATTACCACGACACCCGCCATGGACTGGCAGGGCACGATGGAGCATGTGCGCGCGGTGGCGAGGGCGCAGAGTACTTTCACCGTCACGCTGAAGAGCACAGGGTCCTTCCGTCCCGTGTCGCCCGTGGTCTTCCTCAAGGTGGACCAGGGATTCGAGGAGTGCGTCGGGCTCCACGAGAAACTGCAGGCCGGCCCGTTGGAACGAACCCTCGATTTCCCGTTCCACCCCCATGTCACTGTGGCCCACGACGTCAGTGACGCCGGAATGGACGCCGCCGTGGAGGAACTGGAGTCCTTCGAGGCGTCCTTCGAGGTCCGTAGTATGGGGCTGTACGAGCACCAATCGTCCGGCTCGTGGAAGCTAAGGGAAGAGCTGAACTTTGGCGAAGACACTGAAGGTAGCGAAACCTCCGGTAGTTGAACAGCCCTCGCCGACCGACCGCCACGAACTGAACCGGAAGGTCCTCGAAGCACGCCGGAACCTCGGGAGGCTTCGACGCGAGGGCGCGGGTCGGGGCTCCCTCGGCGTCGCCCGGCTCCTCGTCGTCCTGGCGCGGTTTTTCGCTCTGAAGCCGGTGCGTGTGCTGCTGCTGTACACGCGGAACAGGGGTCCGCTTCTGGCCGCAGGGGTCGCGTACCGGATGTTCTTCGCCATCGGCGCGCTGCTCGTGGTCGGTTTCTCGACCCTGGGCCTCGTGATCTCCGGGAACACCGAGCTCCAGCAACTCATCGTCGACACCGTCGATTCGACGACTCCAGGGCTGATCAAGAAGACCGAGGACGGCCCTGGCGGTCTGGTCAGCCCGGAGGACCTGTTCGGCGCCACGAACGGTTACGGTCTGGCACTGGTGGTGTCCACCACGGTGATGGTCTTCACCTCGCTCGGCTGGATTTCCGGAGTGCGGCAGGGCATGAGGAGCATCTTCGGGCTGGATCCGGTGTGGTTCCACCCGATCCTCGTCCGGGTGAAGGACGCCGGGATCCTCCTGGTCCTGGGAGTCGTCCTGGTCATCACGACCGGCGTGGGCGTGGTCGTGAACACGGTGCTTGACGTCGTGCTCGAGTGGCTGGGTCTCTCCGAAGCGGCCCGTCCCCTCACACAGCTCGCCGGCTTCGTGGTGATGATCCTGCTCGATACGGCCGTCGCAGTGATCCTCCTCCATTCCGCGTCCCGGATCGACATGCCGGGCGGCGTTCTTCTCCGGGGGGCGTTGCTCGCGGGAGGGGGAAGCACCATCCTGCGCACGTTCAGCACCCAGCTGCTGGGCAGCGGGGTAGAGCGGAACCCGCTGCTCCTGCCCTTCGCCGTGATCCTCGGCCTGTTCATCTGGTTCTTCCTGCTCAGCCAGGTCTACCTGATCGCCGCGGCGTGGTGCGCGGTAGGTGCCGCCGATGCCACCGCGCACGCCGAGCGCAGTACCGCCGAGGCCAGGGCGGGAACCCTCCGCCAGCAGAGCAGGCGCGCAGCCCGCAAATGAGAGGTGCCTGTCCACGCCACGCGAAAGCCGCACCAAACCGGAGTGGACCCGCAGATGAACCGAAAGAAGGAGGCGGTCCACCGATGTGGACCGCCTCCTTCTTCCGTATGCTGCCGCGGACGTTCCCGCAGAGAGGTGCTGCAGGCCTACACCTTGCGGGTCAGGATGGCCTGCTTCACTTCGGAGATGGCCTTCGTCACCTGGATGCCGCGCGGGCACGCTTCCGAGCAGTTGAAGGTGGTGCGGCACCGCCACACACCTTCCTTGTCATTGAGGATCTCGAGCCGCATGTCTCCGGCGTCGTCGCGTGAGTCGAAGATGAAACGGTGCGCGTTGACGATCGCCGCCGGGCCGAAGTACTGGCCGTCGGTCCAGAAGACCGGGCACGACGACGTACACGCGGCGCACAGGATGCACTTGGTGGTGTCGTCATAGCGCTCACGTTCCTCGGCTGACTGCAGCCGCTCCGCAGAGGGCTCGTGGCCCTTGCTGATCAGGAACGGCATGATCTCGCGGTAGGACTGGAAGAACGGCTCCATGTCCACGATGAGGTCCTTCTCCACGGGAAGACCCTTGATGGGCTCGACGAGGATGGGCTTGGAGGTGTCGAGGTCCTTCAGGAGCGTCTTGCACGCCAGGCGGTTGCGGCCGTTGATGCGCATGGCATCGGATCCGCAGACGCCGTGCGCACAGGAGCGGCGGAACGAGACGGAACCGTCGAACTCCCACTTGACCCTGTGCAGGGCGTCGAGCACCCGGTCGGTGCCGTACATGGTCAGTTTCCACTCGTCCCAGTGGGCGTCATCGGACACCTCGGGGTTGTAGCGGCGTACTTTCAGGGTGATGTCGAAGGTAGGGATCTCCCCACCGCCGCCCACGCCCGGGGCCAGCTCGATCTTCGAGGCCGGCTCTTTCTCAACGGTTTCGGTGCTCATTAGTACTTACGCTCCATGGGCTGGTATCGGGTGAAGACCACCGGTTTGGTCTCAAGGCGCACGCCGCTGGTTCTCACTGCGCTCGGGTCCTTGTAGGCCATGGAATGGGTCATGAAGTTCTCATCGTCGCGTTCCGGATAGTCCTCGCGGAAGTGGCCTCCGCGGGATTCCGTACGGTGCAGGGCAGCCGCCGTCATGACTTTCGCCATGTCGAGCAGGAAGCCGAGCTCCACAGCTTCGAGGAGATCCAGGTTGAAGCGCTTGCCTTTGTCCTGGACGGAAATGCGGGTGTAGCGCTCCTCGAGGCCATCGATCACTGCGAGGGCTTCGAGGAGGGTCTCTTCGGTGCGGAACACCTGGACATTGGCGTCCATGATGTCCTGGAGTTCCTTGCGGATCAGCGCAACGCGCTCTCCGCCTTCGGAACTGCGCGCGGTGTTGAGCAGCGCCTCCGTGTCGGCGAGCGGGTTGTCCGGGATCTCCACGAAGTCGGCGGTCTGCGCGTACTCGGCGGCAGCCAGGCCCGCACGCTTCCCGAACACGTTGATGTCGAGCAGCGAGTTGGTGCCGAGACGGTTGGATCCGTGGACCGACACGCAGGCCACCTCGCCGGCGGCATAGAGGCCCGGCACCACGGTGTTGTTGTCCGAGAGCACCTCGGCCTTCACGTTCGTCGGAATGCCGCCCATCGCGTAGTGCGCGGTAGGGAAGACCGGCACAGGTTCGGTGTAGGGCTCCACGCCGAGGTAGGTGCGTGCGAACTCAGTGATGTCGGGAAGCTTCGCGTCGATGTGCGCGGGCTCGAGGTGGGTCAGGTCCAGCAGGACATAGTCCTTGTTGGGGCCCGCCCCACGTCCCTCGCGTACCTCGTTTGCCATGGACCGGGCCACGATGTCGCGGGGAGCCAGGTCCTTGATGGTCGGTGCGTAGCGCTCCATGAACCGTTCGCCCTCCGAGTTGCGGAGGATCGCTCCCTCGCCGCGGGCTGCCTCCGAAAGAAGGATGCCGAGCCCGGCAAGGCCGGTCGGGTGGAACTGGAAGAACTCCATGTCCTCGAGGGGGATGCCGCGCCGGAAGGCGATGCCCATACCGTCCCCGGTCAAGGTGTGCGCATTCGAGGTGGTCTTGTAGACCTTGCCCACGCCGCCGGACGCGAATACCACCGACTTGGCCTGGAAGATGTGGAGTTCACCGGTGGCCAGGTCGTAGGACACGACGCCGGCAACGCGTTTCGCGATGCGGGTGACGCCGTCGACCGTTTCCTCCTGGTCGACCATCAGGAGATCGAGCACGTAGTACTCGTTGTAGAACTCGACGTTGTGCTTGACGCAGTTCTGGTAGAGCGTCTGGAGGATCATGTGGCCGGTGCGGTCGGCCGCGTAGCACGAGCGGCGGACCGGCGCCTTGCCGTGGTCGCGTGTGTGCCCGCCGAAACGTCGCTGGTCGATCCGGCCCTCGGGGGTCCGGTTGAACGGGAGTCCCATCTTCTCGAGATCGAGGACGGCTTCAATGGCTTCCTTCGCCATGATTTCAGCTGCATCCTGGTCCACCAGATAGTCGCCGCCCTTGACGGTGTCGAACGTGTGCCATTCCCAGTTGTCTTCCTCGACATTGGCCAGGGCGGCGCACATTCCGCCCTGTGCGGCACCCGTGTGGGACCGCGTCGGGTAAAGCTTGGTCAGTACCGCCGTTCGCGCGCGCTGACCGGATTCGATCGCTGCGCGCATGCCGGCGCCGCCGGCGCCTACGATGACGACGTCGTACTTGTGGACCTGCATGCTGGTCGCTCTTTCTGTTGAAGACAAAATCAGGAAGCCTGGGAGATGCGGCACCGGTTTTCCGGCGAGGCGTCGCGGGGACGCCCGCGGGCATCGGGGTCACCCGGCCCGCAGCCCGCGAAGGGGTACCCGCCTAGGAGGTGGGGCAGTACTCCGCAACGTGGGCGACGCCGTCGATCACGGGGCAGGGATCGAAGGTGAAGATCACCAGGGTGCCGAGGATGACGATGACCACGGTCGAGGCGTAGAGCACGCCCTTGAGCCACATCCGGGTGGAGTTCTTCTCGGCATAGTCGTTGATGATCACGCGGACACCGTTGGTGCCGTGGAGCATGGCGAGCCATAGCATGGTGAGATCCCAGATCTGCCACACCGGGTCGGCCCACTTTCCTGCGACGAATCCGAAATCGACACCGTTGATGCCGTCTCCCGCGACCATGCTCGTCCAGAGGTGGACGAAGATCAGGACCACGAGGATGGCCCCTGACAGGCGCATGAAGAGCCACGCGATCATCTCGAAGTTGCCCCTGGAGGAATTGGTCCGCGTGTAGCCCGGGGCCACCCTGCCTGAGCGGGGACTTTCAATAGTTGGAACAGCCACGGTCTTTAACCTCCGAAAACGTGCGAGAGATGGCGGATCGAAAACGCGATCATGGTGATGGCCCACAGTCCGATGACGCCCCAGAGCATCTGGCGGTGGTAGCGGGGGCCCTGCTTCCAGAAGTCCACGGCGATGACGCGGAGTCCGTTGAAGGCGTGGAACACGATCGCCGCGACCAGGCCGAGCTCGCCGAGTCCCATGAGGGGGTTCTTGTAGGAAGCGATGACTGCGTCATACGCTTCGGGTGAGACCCGCACGAGGGATGTATCCAGGACGTGCACGAGGAGGAAAAAGAAAATCACTACCCCGGTGATGCGGTGCGCCACCCAGGACCACTGGCCTTCGCGGCCGCGGTAGAGGGTGCCTGCTGGTGTCAGTGTCTTCGACATTGAAATAACCTCCCTGCGACGCAGCGGCGTTAGCGTGTCGTCCACGCAGGGATGACGCCGGTGCGAGAGCACTCTATAAGACAAGGGTAATCTAGGCCGACGGTCACCCGGGTTCAATTTAGGCCCTCCTACCCTGTGATGTTGTTTACATTGCGAGAGCTGCATGCAGCTGTCTTTCAGCCGGTGTTCGGAGCCGCGTTTGAAGCTGTGCGTTAACGTGGAAGTAATGACTACTGAGAGGGCTGCTGCCCAAGACTCCGACAGCGTGCTCAACCGGTTCTACGGGGTCATACCCGCAGGGGGTACCGGCACGAGGCTCTGGCCGCTCTCGCGCGCCGCGGCCCCGAAGTTCCTCCACGACCTCACAGGTTCCGGAAGTACGCTGATTCGTGCCACCTACGACCGCCTTCGCCCGCTGTGCGGCGGGCGGACCATGGTGGTGACCGGCATCGCGCACCGGCGGGCAGTGCTCAAGCAGCTGCCGGAGATCGAGGATCGGGACCTGGTGCTCGAGAGCGAGCCGAAGGACTCCGCTGCGGCGATCGGCCTCGCCGCAGCCATCCTGCACCAGCGGGACCCGGACACCATCATGGGGTCCTTCGCCGCGGACCAGGTCATCACGCCGGTCGAGGTCTTCCAGGAGGCGGTGCGTGAAGCGATCCACACCGCGGCTCAGGGATACATCGTGACCATCGGCATCGAACCCACCCACCCGTCCACCGGCTTCGGCTATATCCGCGCCGGCGCCGCACTCGACGTACCGGGCGCCCCCAGCGCGCACGCCGTCATCGAGTTCGTCGAAAAGCCTTCCGAGGAGGTTGCCCTCGGCTACCTCGAAAGCGGAAGCTACAGCTGGAACGCGGGAATGTTCGTGGCACCCGTGGCACTGATGCTGAAGCACCTGGAGGCGAACGAGCCGGTGCTCTATGAGGGACTCACCGAGATCGCGGCTGCCTGGGACACCCCGCGACGCGTGGAGGTGGCCCGCCGGGTCTGGCCCGGCCTCCCGAAGATCGCGATCGACTACGCGGTGGCTGAACCCGCGGCAGCCGCGGGCGATGTCGCGATGATCCCCGGTGCCTTCAGCTGGGACGACGTCGGCGATTTCGCGGCGATCGGACGGTTGAACCCGGCTACCGAGAATCGGGAGCTCACGGTGATGGGGGAGGGCGCGCGGGTGTTCTCGGAGAACGCCTCGGGCATCGTGGTGTCGGACACCAAACGGGTCATCGCGCTGATCGGTATCAAGGACGTCGTCATCGTGGACACACCGGATGCACTGCTGGTCACCACCAAGGAGCACGCCCAGGAAGTCAAGAAGGCGGTGGAGCACCTGCGGGCCAGTGGCGACACCGACGTCCTGTAGCGCGCCGGTAGGCTGTAGCGGTGCAGACTACTCGCTCCGACGGAGCCGTCCCCCCAGTCGGCGTGTGGCTTGCGCCGGTGCTCGAGGAACTGATCAGCTTCCGCCGGGATCTCCACGAGCACCCGGAGCTCTCCTATGAGGAGCACCGGACCACCGACCGCCTGGTGGAGCGCCTCGAGGAGGCAGGACTGACGCCGAAGAGGCTGGAGAACACAGGGCTCTACGTCGATATCGGCGACGGTCCGTTGCGGATCGGGCTGAGGGCCGACATCGACGCCCTGCCGATCATCGAGGAGACGGGCCTGCCCTACAGTTCGGCCACGACCGGAGTGGCCCACTCCTGCGGCCACGACATCCACGCCACGGTCATGCTGGGTGTGGCGCTCGTCCTCGCCTCGATGCACGAGGAGGCTCCCCTCGCCGGATCGGTCCGCGTGATCTTCCAGCCCGCCGAGGAGATGATGCCGGGCGGCGCCCTCGACGTCATCGCCCAGGGCATCCTGAACGACGTCCCCCGCATCCTCGCGCTGCACTGCGACCCCCGCATCGACGCAGGCCAGGTGGGCACCCGGATCGGCGCCATCACCTCCGCCTCCGACACCGTGCGTGTAGAACTGGCCGGCCGTGGCGGGCACACCTCCCGACCGCACCTCACGGAGGATCTCGTGTTCGCGCTCGCCGCGATCGCCGTCAACGTGCCTGCCGTCCTTTCGCGGCGCATCGATGTACGCAGTGCCGTGTCGGTGGTGTGGGGCCAGATCCACGCGGGATCCGCGCCGAACGCCATTCCCGCCCACGGCTTCCTGTCGGGAACACTTCGCTGCCTCGATGGAGAAGCGTGGGAATCGGCGGGTGAGCTGCTGGACAGCGCAGTGCGGCAGATTGCAGCACCCTTCGGCGTCGAAGTGAAGCTCGAGCACATCCGCGGAGTGCCTCCGGTGGTGAACTCCGAAGCCGAGACCGGCCTGCTCGAGGCTGCGGCGCGCGCCGAACTGGGCGACGACGCCGTCGTGCTGACCCCGCAGTCCATGGGCGGCGAGGACTTCGCCTGGATGACCCAGGAAGTGCCCGGCGCGATGATGAGGCTCGGGACCCGTTCGCCCGGCGGGGAGACCTTCGATCTCCACCGGGGTGACTACGCACCCGACGAGCTTGCCATCGGCTACGGGGTCCGGGTCATGGCTGCTGCGGCCCTCCGTGCGGTGCTCGGCCTGCGGCACTGAATTACCTCAGCTTCGGGACCTGGATTGATAACGAATCCCGAACGATCGGCGGGAGGTCGGCGCGTTTCGTTAGTGTTCCACCTCACCTGCCCCTAGAGTATTCGCATACACGCTGCACCGACGGTGTCGCACGCGCCACAACCGGTTTTCGTGAAAACAGAGCTTCCAGTACCTCCGGGAAACTGGGGACGGACACTCACTGGAACCATCCGGGTGGCATATCTCTTCTCCTGGAGGAACATTGAAGAACTCACTGCGCAAATTTCCGCGCGGCACCGGCCTGTCCGCCGCCGTCCTCGGCGCGTCAGCCCTCGTCCTCAGTGGTTGCGGCGCACCGCCGGCCGAGGAGGCCCCGGGAGCCACGGCTGCTGCCGGAACCGATTACCTCGGATGCATCGTTTCCGACTCCGGAGGATTCGACGACCGCTCGTTCAACCAGTCGAGCTACGAAGGCCTGAAGCAGGCCGAAGCGGACCTCGGCATCCAGATCAACCAGGCCGAGTCCCAGGCCGAGACCGACTTCGGCCCCAACGTGGACAGCATGGTGCAGGGCGGCTGCGACATGACGATCACCGTCGGCTTCCTGCTGGCCGACACCACCAAGGCTGCGGCCGAGGCCAACGTCGATGCGAACTTCGCCATCGTCGACGACAACTCGATCGAGCTTCCGAACGTCAAGCCGATCATCTACGACACGGCGCAGGCCGCCTTCCTCGCCGGGTACGCCGCTGCGGCCACCTCCGAAACCGGCAAGGTGGCAACGTACGGCGGAATCAACATCCCTACCGTCACCATCTTCATGGACGGTTTCGCTGACGGCATCGCCTACTACAACGAGCAGAACGGTGCAGAGGTCGAGCTTCTCGGCTGGAACAAGGAAGCCCAGAACGGTACGTTCATCGGCAACTTCAACGACCAGGGGGCCGGCAAGACCAACACCCAGAACTTCATCAACGAGGGCGCGGACATCATCATGCCCGTCGCCGGGCCCGTGGGCCTCGGTACGCTCGACGCCGTGATCGAGGCCAACGCGGCCGGCGGAAACGCCCGGGTGGTCTGGGTGGACTCCGACGGCTACGAGACTGCCGGCAAGGGCGAGGAATTCATCCTCACCTCGGTCATGAAGCTCATGGGCGACGCCGTCGAGGAAGTCATCAAGACCGACGTCGAGGGCGACTTCGACAACGCCCCCTACGTCGGGACGCTCGAGAACGGCGGAGTTGCACTGGCTCCCTTCCACGACCAGGAAGCGAATGTTCCCGAAGACCTGCAGACGCAGCTCGACGAGATCACCGAGCAGATCATCTCGGGCGAGATCACCGTCGAGTCCGGGGCAAGTCCCCAGCAGTAACCTCGGCACGAATCGACGAACCGCTTCCCTCCCGTGGATGAATCCGTAGGGAGGGAAGCGGTTCGTTTTTGCCGCCGGTGGGTTCACCTTCCGCAGAACCGGTATCCTTCACCTGAATTGATAAGCAAAGAACAGGCTGGTTGGGTTGTGAAACTCGAACTCAAGGGCATCACCAAACGATTCGGAACGCTGGTCGCCAACGATTCCATCGACCTCGTGGTGGAGCCGGGGCAGGTCCACAGCCTGCTCGGAGAGAACGGAGCTGGCAAGTCCACGCTCATGAACGTCCTCTACGGACTGTACGACCCCTCCGAAGGGCAAATCCTCGTCAATGACGAACCCGTCACCTTTCGGGGTCCCGGCGATGCCATGGCCGCCGGAATCGGCATGGTGCACCAGCACTTCATGCTGGTCCCCGTCTTCACCGTCGCGGAAAACGTGGCGCTGGGCAACGAGACCACCAAGGCCGGCGGAATGCTCAACCTGCAGGAGACCCGCACACGGATCCGGCAGATCTCCGACCAGTACGGGTTCGACGTCGATCCCGATGCGGTGGTCGAGAACCTCCCCGTCGGCGTCCAGCAGCGCGTCGAGATCATCAAGGCGCTCGTGCGCGACGCCGAGGTGCTGATCCTCGACGAACCGACGGCCGTCCTCACACCCAGGGAAACCGACGAGCTGCTCGGCATCATGGGCCAGCTCAAGGCGGACGGCAAGTCGATCGTCTTCATCTCCCACAAGCTGCGCGAGGTCAAGGCGGTCTCCGACGTCATCACCGTCGTGCGTCGGGGCAAGGTCGTGGGGACAGCTGACCCCGGGGCTCCCACCACCGAACTCGCGTCCCTCATGGTGGGCCGCTCGGTCAGCCTGACGCTCCAGAAGGAGCCCGCCAGGCCGGGGGAGGTGTCCTTCAGCGTGAAGGACCTCGTGGTTCAGGCAGCCAACGGCCAGCGCGCGGTGGATGGGCTGAGCTTCGATGTGGCGCGGGGAGAGATCCTCGCCATCGCCGGCGTCCAGGGCAACGGGCAGACCGAACTCACGGAAGCCATCCTGGGACTGCAGGACCACGTCAGCGGCTCCATCCTGCTGCAGGGGCAGGAGCTCCTGGGCCGGAAGGTCAAGGATGTCATCCGGGCCGGAGTGGGCTTCGTTCCCGAGGACCGCAGCGTCGAGGGCCTCGTGGGAAGCTTCTCCGTCGCCGAGAACCTGATCCTGAACCGCTATGACCAGGCGCCCTTCGCCAAGGGGCTTTCGATGTCCTCCGCGGTCATCGAGAAGAACGCCGACGAAAAGATCGCCGAGTACGACGTGCGGACGCAGTCGGCCGCAGCGGCAGCGGGAACGCTCTCCGGCGGCAACCAGCAGAAAGTGGTCATGGCACGCGAACTCTCGCGTCCGCTGAAGCTGTTCATCGCCTCACAGCCCACCCGCGGCGTCGACGTCGGTTCCATCGAGTTCCTGCACCGGCGCATCGTCGCCGAGCGCGACAGCGGCACCCCCGTCATCATCGTCTCGACCGAACTCGACGAGGTGCTCGAGCTTGCCGACCGCATCGCCGTCCTGTACCGCGGCCGGCTCATGGGCATCGTGCCGGGAACCGTCTCACGGGACGTCCTCGGCCTGATGATGGCCGGCATGCCGGGCGACGAAGCGCTGGCGCAGGCCAACAACATCCAGGGAGAAAAGCAGTGAGTGTGCAGGAAAGCCAGCCGGTTGCCGGATCGCAGCCGGTGATGCACCGGATCATGACGGGAAATGCCCTCGTGGCAGTGCTCGCGGTGCTGATGTCGCTGATCCTCGGCGGCCTGTTGATCGCACTGACGGATCCCGAGGTGGCCTCCTCGGCGTCGTACTTCCTCAGCCGTCCGCAGGACACCCTGTCGGCTGCGTGGGCCGCCGCCTCCGGTGCGTATCTCGCCCTGTTCCAGGGCTCCGTCTTCAACTTCGAGGGTGCGACGTTCACCCGCATGATCTATCCGCTGACGCAGACGCTCACGGTAGCCACACCGCTGATCTGCGCCGGCCTCGGCGTGGCCCTGGCCTTCCGGGCCGGCCTGTTCAACATCGGCGCGCAGGGGCAGATCCTGATCGGCGCAACCTTCGCGGGCTGGGTGGGGTTCACCCTCCACCTTCCCGCGGGCATCCACCTGCTGCTCGTGATTCTCGCGGGAATGCTGGGCGGGGCGCTCTGGGCCGGGCTGGTGGGCGTACTCAAGGCGCGTACCGGTGCCCACGAGGTGATCCTCACGATCATGCTCAACTATGTTGCGGTCAACCTCGTGCTGTACTTCCTCAGTACCCCCGCGTTCCAGCGACCCGGGTCGACCAACCCCATCAGCCCCCAGCTCGATCCGACGGCGCTCTACCCGCCACTGCTCGGGCCTGAGTTCCGGCTGCACTGGGGGTTCGTCGTGGCAGTCCTGGCAACGTTGTTCGTGTGGTGGCTCCTCAACCGTTCGACCGTCGGGTTCGAGCTCCGGGCGGTGGGAGCCAACGCCACCGCGGCGCGCACCGCCGGCATCAGCGTCAGCAAGGGCTACATTCTCGCCATGGCGATCGCCGGCGCCCTCGCCGGGCTTGCCGGAGTGGCCCAGGTCTCGGGAACCGAGAAGGTCCTCACCTCCGGTGTCGCGGCAAGCTTCGGCTTCGACGCGATCACCGTCGCGCTCCTCGGGCGGTCGAGCCCCTGGGGCACCTTCGCCGCCGGCCTGCTCTTCGGTGCCTTCCGTGCAGGGGGAGTCACCATGCAGGCCTCGACGGGAACCAGCATCGATATCGTGCTCGTGGTGCAGTCCCTGATCGTCCTCTTCATCGCGGCCCCGCCGTTGGTCCGGTCGCTGTTCCGCCTCCCGGTGCCCGGTGCCTTTCCCGCGCCGAAACGCAGCAAGGACCGCACGAGCGCAGCCCCTGGAGGCACAGCATGAGTACATCAGCAACAGCGGCGCCCGTCCGCGCGGACACCGCCTCCGGATCCGTCCGTAGCTGGAAGAACTCCATCCTCCTGTCGGTGCTCGCGCTGCTGGCGCTGCTCGTGTTCGCCCTCGGGGCGCCTGCCAAGAACGTCACGTTCCGCCTCTCGGACCCGGGTGACGCCCTCGTGCTGCCCGATCTCGTCCTGTCCGCACCGCTGATCGGCTGGTTCACGGCACTGGGAATGCTCGCGCTCGCGGCCTTCGCCGTCGTTCGAACGCGCCACGGCGAACCTGCTCCGCGCTGGCTCCTCGCGGCGTTCGCCGTGCTCTTCCTGATCGGTTTCCTCACCTGGGTGGTCGGCAGTGCACGGACGCCCAACGTAGCGCTGTACGGCCTGCTGGCCGGGTCGGTCACCCTCGCGGTGCCGCTGATCTTCGGTTCACTCTCGGGTGTCCTGTGCGAGCGGTCCGGCGTCGTGAATATCGCTATCGAAGGCCAGCTGCTGTTCGGTGCGTTTGCCGCAGCCGTCGCTGCGTCACTGTCCGGCAGCGCGATCATCGGGCTCATCGCGGCTGCGGTCGCCGGTGTACTCGTCTCCCTCGTACTGGCGGTCTTCAGCATCCGCTACCTCGTGAACCAGGTGATCGTGGGTGTGGTCCTCAACGTCCTGGTCTCCGGGCTCACCGGCTTCCTGTTCTCCGCGGTGCTCAGCGAAGACTCCGAAACGTGGAACAGCCCGCCCCAGCTCCCCGTCCTCAGCATCCCCGGTCTCTCGGAGATCCCCATTCTCGGGGCGATCCTGTTCGAGCAGACCATCGTGGGCTACCTGATGTACGTTGCGGTGGCCGTGGTGTATGTGGCGCTGTTCCGTTCCCGTTGGGGCCTGCGCACCCGCGCCGTGGGGGAACATCCCAAGGCCGCCGATACCCTCGGCGTCAACGTGAACCGCCTGCGCTTCACCAATGTGCTGCTTGCAGGTGTGGTCGCCGGCGTGGGTGGCTCCTTCTTCACGCTCGTGCTGGTCTCCGGCTTCGGGCGCGACATGACGGCAGGGCAGGGCTACATCGCCCTCGCGGCGTTGATCTTCGGGCGCTGGAATCCGATCGGGGCATTCTTCGCTGCGCTCCTCTTCGGCTTTGCCACGAACCTCACCAACGTGCTGAGCCTGCTAGGCACTCCCGTGCCGGACCAGTTCCTCCGCATGCTGCCCTACGTGGTCACCATCTTCGCCGTCGCCGGCCTGGTCGGCCGCTCGCGCGCTCCGGGAGCCAGCGGCATCCCCTACATCAAGGGTTAGGACGGAATCATGACTGAAACCGGAATCCCCTGGGCGGAGCTCACAGCAGCAGCCACCGCCGCGATGGAGAAGGCGTACGTGCCGTACTCCAACTACCCGGTCGGCGCTGCGGCACTGATCGACGACGGCCGCATCATCTCGGGCTGCAACGTCGAGAACGCTTCCTACGGGCTCACGCTCTGCGCCGAGTGCGCACTGGTCAGCAGCCTCGCGATGACCGGAGGCGGCCGGATCGAGGCGTTCAGCTGCGTGGACGGGTCGGGCAACACGCTCATGCCCTGCGGACGCTGCCGCCAGCTGCTCTATGAGTTCCGGGCGCCCGGGATGGTCCTGCTGACCGTCAGAGGCATCAAGACCATCGACGAGGTGCTGCCCGACGCTTTCGGCCCGCAGCACCTCGCCTGAGAAGACCCACCATTCCCTCTCGAACAGGTAATCTCCATGACTGAAGCATTCGACGCCGTCGACATCATCCGCATCAAACGAGACAAGGGCGTCCTCAGCCCCGAACAGATCGACTGGACCATCGACGCCTACACGCGCGGTGCCATCGCCGACGAGCAGATGGCTGCATTGAACATGGCGATCCTGCTCAACGGCATGGATCGGGCCGAGATCTCCCGGTGGACGGCGGCCATGATCGCCTCGGGGGAGCGGCTGGACTTTTCGGCACTCGGCAAGCCCACGAGCGACAAACACTCCACCGGCGGCGTGGGGGACAAGATCACGCTTCCGCTGGCCCCGCTGGTGGCGGTGTTCGGCGTCGCAGTGCCCCAGCTTTCAGGCCGCGGGCTCGGCCACACCGGCGGCACCCTGGACAAGCTGGAATCAATCCCGGGCTGGCGTGCGCACCTCAGCAACGACGAGATGATGCGCCAGCTCGCCGGCGTGGGCGCGGCGATCTGCGCCGCCGGAACCGGCCTGGCGCCCGCCGACAAGAAGCTGTACGCCCTGCGCGACGTCACCGGGACCGTCGAGGCGATCCCCCTGATCGCGTCCTCCATCATGAGCAAGAAGATCGCCGAGGGCACCGGCTCGCTGGTCCTCGACGTCAAGGTAGGCAGTGGTGCCTTCATGAAGGATATCGAGCAGGCACGGGAGCTGGCACGCACCATGGTGGCGCTCGGCAAGGACGCCGGAGTGAACACTGTCGCACTGCTGACCGACATGGGAACGCCGCTGGGCCTCACCGCGGGAAACGCCATCGAGGTCGAGGAATCGGTCGAGGTACTCGCAGGCGGCGGACCGTCCGACGTCGTCGAACTCACCGTCCGCCTGGCCGAGGAGATGCTTGCCTGCGCTGGAATCCGCGACGCCGACCCCGCGGCGGCGCTCCGCGACGGCAGGGCGATGGACATCTGGAACCGCATGATCGAGGCGCAGGGCGGCGACCCCCGCGCAGCGCTTCCCCGGGCCCGCGAATCCGAGGTTCTCCTCGCCCCGGCCGACGGCGTGCTGGTCGAGCTCGACGCCCTCGCCGTCGGAGTGGCCGCATGGCGCCTCGGAGCCGGCCGCGCACGCAAGGAGGACGCCGTGCAGGCGGGCGCCGGAGTCCGGATGCATGCCAAGCCCGGAACCGTGGTGCGGGCAGGCGAGCCGTTGATGACCCTGCTCACTGACACTCCTGAGAAGTTCGACCGCGCGCGAGAAGCGCTGGCCGGCGCCGTCACGATCGCCCCCGAAGGGTCGAGTCCGGCACACCAGCTCATTCTCGACCGCATCTCGTAGTAGGGGTTCCCTGCCGGGTTCCGGGAACCTGTCAGGGGTTTACCTGATGCGGGCGGGTCCTTTCGGGCCGGAGGATTGGGGGAATCCGTTTCCCCCTCCGGCGAACGGGCGCGGAACCGACACAGAGGAGCCCGGCGCGTGGATGTTTGGAACGCTGTTACCACCGGCCTCAGTGATCTGGTGGCCGCCGCCGCGGAACAGCCCTGGGTGTACCTGCTGGTCTTCGTGTGCTGCACGGTGGACGGGTTCTTTCCACCATTCCCGAGCGAATCGGTGGTGGTAGGCCTCGCCTCCCTGATCATCGCCCAGGGCGTGCCCAACCCCTGGATCCTCATCGCAGTGGCCGCCGGAGGGGCGTTCGCGGGCGACAACATCGCCTATGCGATCGGCAGGGGCATCGGGACGCGCCGTTTCCGGTGGATGTGCAGCCCACGTATGCAGCGGTCCTTCGAGTGGGCGGGCTACGAAATGGAGAAGCGGGCGGCGTCGTTGCTTCTGGTGGCGCGTTTCGTGCCCATCGGTCGGGTGGCGGTCAACCTGACGGCGGGCGCCACCGGGTACTCCCGGAAGCGGTTCGTGGCACTCACGGCCCTTTCCGGCGTCGTCTGGGGAGCGTATTCGGTGGGCATCGGCGCGCTTGCCGGTGCCTGGTTCGAGAACAACCACCTGCTCGGCGTGGTGGTCGCCGTGACGGTGGCAGTTGTGCTCGGGCTGCTGGTGGACCGGATCATCACGCTCCTCCGGGGCCCCAAGCCTTCTCACGCGATACCGGTGGGATCCGTTGCAGCGGCCGGGGGGGCCCTGGCCGCTGTCGCGGCGACACCGTCCGTACCCGTGGAGTCGGGCCTCGCGTAGTCTTGGATCCGTGACTCCAACCCAGCCGAATCCAGTGTCCGACACCGCCATCGACATCGCCACGCTTCCCAAGATCTCCCTCCATGACCACCTTGACGGCGGCCTTCGCCCGGCCACGATCCTCGAGCTGGCGGCGGAGATCGGGCATACCCTGCCGGCGCAGGGTGCGGAGGCGCTCGGTGCTTGGTTCCGTGAGTCGGCGGACTCAGGATCGCTTGAGCGCTACCTTGAGACGTTCGACCACACCATCGCTGTGATGCAGACCCGTGAGGCATTGATCCGTGTGGCTCGGGAGTTCGTCGAGGACCTCGCTGCCGACGGCGTGGTGTACGGGGAAGTTCGCTGGGCACCCGAGCAGCATGTCGCCGGAGGGCTGAGCCTGGACGAAGCCGTCGAAGCAGTGCAGGAAGGGCTTGAGGCGGGAGCCGCGGCATCGATCGCCGCCGGCCGGGTCATTCAGGTGGGCCAATTGATCACCGCGATGCGGCACGCGGACCGCAGCCTGGAAATCGCTGAACTGGCCGTCCGCCACCGCGGCAGGGGCGCCGTCGGATTCGACATCGCCGGAGCGGAGATAGGCTTCCCGGCCGCACGCTTCGCCGAGGCCTTCACCTACCTCGCGAGTCACCAGTTCCCCGCCACCGTCCATGCCGGTGAAGCAGCGGGGATCGAGAGTATCGTCGATGCGCTGGTGCACGGCCGCGCCCTGCGCCTCGGCCACGGCGTCCGGATCGCCGAGGACATCGAGATCGACTACAGCGACTCCGAGAACGACGCCGGTTCCGACGGGACGGACGGCGACGACACCGACGTCGGGATCGCCAACCTGGGCAGCGTGGCGTCCTGGGTCAGGGATCGCGGCATCCCCCTGGAACTATGCCCGTCATCCAACCTGCAGACGGGTGCAGTCGCGGCGTTCGGTGACGATATCGAGAGCCACCCGTTCGATCTGCTGTACCAGCTCGGCTTCAAGGTCACGGTCAACACCGACAACCGGCTCATGAGCGGTGTCACCCTCACCGGTGAGTTCGAGCTGCTGGTCGAGACGTTCGGCTACGACCTCGGGGACCTCCTCGAGCTGACGCTCAACGCTGTCGACGCCACCTTCCTGCCGCTCGAGGACCGCGAGGCGCTTGCCGAGCACGTGGCGTCGAGTTTCGATCGGGCCGCAGGCCAGGCGTCGTAGGGCCGAGCCGGGTGAAGCAGCCGGTCGGCGAGCAGGCCGAACAGCCGGACGGCGAGCGGGTCAACCAGCCCGCCGAACAGCCGGACGGCGGGCTGGTGGACCGTACAGGTCCATCCCCGCAGCCGGGCCCGGCGCTCGACCGTCTCCTCACGGTGATCGGACAGCTGCGGCAGTACTGCCCCTGGACCGCCGCGCTCACCCCGACGAGCCTTCGGCAGTACCTCGTGGAGGAGTGCTACGAGCTCCTCGACGCGGTGGAGCAGGTGGAGGAGGCCGAACAGGCAGCGCAGCAGGTGCCTCCCGCATACGGCAAGCAGACTTCCCTCCTCGATGAGCTGCGTGGCGAGCTCGGCGACGTCCTTTTCCAGGTGGTACTGCACGCGGAGCTCCAGCACGAACGCGGAACCTTCGGGCTAGGGGCTGTGGTGGAGGGGCTTACCGCCAAGCTGGTGCGGCGCAACCCCCACGTCTTCCGTGCCGACGGCTCCGTGCAGGAGCACTTTCCTGCGACGATCCGGGAAATCGTGGCCACGTGGCAGGCGGTGAAAGTCACTGAAAAGCCGGACCGCAGGCCTTTCGACGGCATCCCGAATCACCTTCCCGCGCTGGCACTGGCCGCGAAAAGCCTTTCGCGGGCAGCGTCCCTGGGAGCCGCCCCGCCGGTTCTGCCGGCCGACCAGCAGGACGTCCAGCCGGCCGACGAGCCGGTTCCGCCGGCCGACCAGCCGGCCGACCTGCCGGTTCTGTCGGCCGACCAGCAGGACGTCCGGACGGCGGAGGAGTTCGGAGACCAGTTGCTCGCCCTCGCGGCAGCCGCCGTCGGGCAGGGAATCGATCCGGAGCTTGCGCTGCGCAGTGCCGTCCACCGTTTCCAGGACCGCGCCGCGGGTGCATCCTGAATTCACTGCCTGCCGAATGCGCCATGGAACCCGTCGTTGCACCGTTCGGCGCCGAAGCTGGGCAGAAAGCTTCCGGTCAGTTCAGCAGTATGGCGTCGGGCAGTTGGCCAGTCCCGGGTGTGTCGGACCTGGCGCCTTTCGGCGCCGGCGTTGCTGATAACCGGCGTGTTGCCTGATGACACGCCGTTCGGCCCCTCGAACGCATGAGAAGTGGCGCGTTCCGGCATGCAAGCTCCGATGCATAGTGCCTTCAGGCCCGGCCGGCGGCGTCGTGAACTAGGCTTGCAGTGAGATCCCCCTCCATACACTCCAACGAAAAGGAGCACTTCCATGGCAATTATCGACGCCATCCACGCTAGGGAAATCCTCGATTCCCGCGGGAACCCTACGGTCGAGGTCGAGGTACTGCTCGACGACGACACTTTCGGCCGCGCAGCAGTCCCCTCCGGCGCGTCCACCGGAGCCTTCGAAGCCAATGAGCGCCGCGATGGTGAGAAGGACCGTTACCTCGGCAAGGGCGTCCTCCAGGCCGTGGAAGCCGTGATCGAGCAGATCCAGCCGGCACTGCTCGGGTTCGACGCCGCTGACCAGCGCGCCATCGACCAGGCGATGATCGACCTCGACGGTACCGAGAACAAGTCGAACCTCGGTGCCAACGCGATGCTGGGCGTGTCCCTTGCCATTGCGCGCGCGGCCGCAGAGTCCTCCGCCCTTCCGCTCTACCGCTACCTCGGCGGACCCAACGCGCACGTCCTCCCCGTGCCGCTCATGAACATCCTGAACGGTGGTTCGCACGCGGATTCCGACGTCGACATCCAGGAGTTCATGATCGTTCCACTGGGCGCGCAGTCCTACTCGGAGGGCCTGCGCTGGGGTGTCGAGGTCTACCACGAACTGAAGGCGGTGCTGAAGGAGAAGGGCCTTGCAACCGGCCTCGGCGACGAGGGCGGCTTCGCGCCGAACCTGCCCTCCAACCGCGACGCGCTGGACCTCATCACCACCGCCGTCGAACGGGCGGGGTACACGCCCGGCACGGACATCGCTTTCGCGCTGGACGTCGCCGCCTCCGAGTTCTACAGCGACGGCGTCTACACCTTCGAGGGCAAGTCGCTCAGCACCGCCGAGATGAGCGCCTACTTCGAGGAACTGGTCCGCGACTACCCCCTGGTGTCCATCGAGGACCCCCTGGATGAGGACGACTGGGAGGGCTGGAAGGCGCTCACCGAGGCCATCGGCTCCAAGGTTCAGATCGTCGGCGACGACCTCTTCGTCACCAACCCCACACGCCTCGAGAGGGGTATCCGGAACCAGACGGCCAACTCGCTGCTGGTCAAGGTGAACCAGATCGGTACCCTCACCGAGACGCTTGACGCGATCTCCATGGCCCAGCGTGCCGGTTACACCACCATCACCTCGCACCGTTCCGGTGAGACCGAGGACACCACGATCGCCGACATCTGCGTGGCCACCAACGCCGGCCAGATCAAGACCGGCGCCCCGGCCCGCTCGGAGCGCGTGGCGAAGTACAACCAGCTGTTGCGCATCGAGGAGGAGCTCGACGATGCCGCGCGATACGCCGGCCGCAGTGCCTTCCCGCGTTTCACTGCATAGTTGAACCGGCGGGCGGCTACCCTCGTAGGACGGGGTTCGACAGTGGGCCCCGTGCAGCGACCATCCGAGGAGTAACATGACCGCCCGCCGCCCAAAGGTGCCGCGCGCTGTCCGTCCCTCGCCACCGGCGGGGGACCGGACGGGTGGGGAGCCGCCCAACGGGCATTCCGCGAACTCCACCGTGCACGGTCACCCGAAGGCCGGTTCTCCTGGACGGAAGACGGTGCCGGTCCAGCCGGCATCCCGGGTCGAACCGCAGGATCCTGCGTCCCGGGGGCCCGAGCGGGCGGTGCCACAGCGCGAAAGACCGGCGCCGCTCCACGAGCGTGCCGTTTCATCGTCCGAAGCGCGGGCCGCCGAGCGCACGCAACTCGCCGGAGCTATCCGCCGCAGCCCTTCGGGGTCGACGAAACGGCCGAACCGCGTCATCGAACCCGCGGAAGATGCCAAGCCGATCCCCGCGAAATCGTTCTCCGGCCGGCTGCTCGCCCTCGCCGTCGTCCTCGTTGCCGTTACCGTTCTCCTTGCCCCCTCGCTCAATACCTACCTGCAGCAGCAGGCGGAGCTCGATGCGCTGCGCCAGGATATTGCACGGCAGGAGCAGCTGCAGGCCGAGCACCAGACGGAACTGGCCCGCTGGGACGACCCCGCGTATATCAAGCAGCAGGCGCGGGACCGCATCTTCCTGGTCATGCCGGGGGAGACCCGCTACCTGGTCAAGGGTGGCCAGGGGATCGAGGACGCCTCCGCCGCGGGGTCGGACGCGAAGCCTGAGGACCTGCCCTGGGTGGACTCCCTGTGGAGCACCGTCTCCCGGGCCGCAACCGACTGACCAAACCGATGCAGCGCAACCGATGCACCGAGACCCACCAGAAAACAGCCTGTGCACCGCAGGTGCACGAGGGAAGGATCCGCGTGAACGAGCAGGGCCGGCGAACTCCTACCCAGCATGACCTCGACGTTCTCAGCCGGCAATTGGGCCGCCCCGTCCGCGACGTCGTCGAGATCGGTGCGCGCTGTGTCTGCGGCAATCCGTTGGTGGCTACCACTGCGCCCCGGCTGTCCAACGGCATCCCCTTCCCCACCACCTACTACCTCACACATCCGGTGGTCACCGCCGCCGTCTCGCGCCTCGAGGCCGAGGGCGTCATGACCGACATGACCTCCCGGCTGGGTACTGAGCCGGAACTTGCCGAGGAGTACCGGAGCGCGCACGAGGCATACCTGGCCGTGAGGCGGGAGATCGGCGACCGTACCGGCACAGGGGCGGTCCCGGAGATCGACGGCGTTTCGGCGGGCGGTATGCCCACGCGGGTGAAATGCCTCCATGTCCTCGTGGGGCATTCCCTCGCAGCGGGACCTGGAGTGAATCCGCTGGGCGATGAGGCGATCGAAGGGATCAGGCAGTGGTGGACGGCGGACACCTGCTTCTGCGACGGCGCCTGGGACACCGCAAACGTCGTTCCTTCCACCGACCTCAGCCGGCACAGGAAGACGCAGGGACTTTCCGCCGACGAACTCGAGCGGAAGCGCGCCGCGCGCCGCACCCCATCCCAGGAGGACTGATGCGCACAGCTGCCATCGACTGCGGTACCAATTCCATCCGGTTACTCATCGCGGATATCGATGAGACCGGCGCGCTCACCGACGTCGAGCGCCTCATGCGGGTGGTGCGCCTCGGTGAGGGCGTGGACGCCACCGGGCGTCTCTCAGACGCCGCGCTCGCGCGGACCTTCACAGCGGCCGAAGAGTACGCCGAACTCATCGTGCGGCACGGCAGCCCTGCGGTGCGGTTCGTGGCGACGTCGGCTTCCCGCGACGCCGAGAATAGGGAGGACTTCATGAGCGGCATCCGCGCGCGGCTCGGGGTCGACCCCGAGGTCATTTCCGGCGCGGAGGAGGCGGCACTGTCCTTCACCGGGGCAGTGAGCGTGCTGGGCGCCGCGGAGGATGAAACCGTCCTGGTGATCGACCTCGGCGGCGGCAGCACTGAATTCGTCGCAGGCGACTCCTCGGGTGTTCTGGCTTCACGGAGCATGGACATGGGCTGCGTGCGGTTCACCGAGCGGTTCCTCCACGGAGATCCTCCCACCCGTGCCGAAATCTCCGCCATGGAGGCGGAGGTGAGGTCCCTGATCGCCGTCGCCGCTGCGGATGTGCCGCTCGGGACGGTCACCACGCTGGTCGGCGTGGCAGGAAGCATCACCACCGTCACCGCACACGCCCTGAAACTTACCGAATACATTCCGGAGCGGATCCATGGAGCAGTGCTCAGCACGGCTGAGGTCCAGGCGGCGTCTGCGGACCTCCTGCACAGCGACAGGGCAAGGCGGGCAAGCCTTCCCTACATGCACCCGGGCCGTGTGGATGTCATCGGTGCCGGAGCGCTCATCTGGAAGTGCATCGTCGAAGCGGTAGCCGAGGCAACGCAGGGCCGCGTGGGAGGCGCCACTGCCAGTGAGCACGACATCCTCGACGGTATAGCCCTCAGCGTCGCCAGGCGCGGGAAATGACGGAATGACGCGCCCGCTGCTTTCCGGACAACGCAGGACGCATGGTGGCGGGGTGCTACGCGCTGCCGCGGCCACGCTGGTTGCCGTCGCCCTGACGCTGCCGATTGGTGCCCTGCCCGCCGTTGCCGACGACGTGCGGGAAAAGCAGTACTGGCTCGAAAGCTATGGCATCACCGATGCCTGGGCCACCACCCAGGGCGAAGGCGTCAAGGTGGCCATCATCGACAGCGGGGTCGACGGCACGCACCCCGACCTTGCCGGAGCGGTGACGGGCGGCACCGACGCCTCCGGGGCCGGCAGCCCGGGCGGGCAACTCGGCATCGGAGAGGTGCCCGTCCACGGGACCCTGGTCGGAACGCTGCTGGCCGGCCGCGGGCATCAGGGGCTCGCGCCGATGCTGGCGCCCGTTCCGGAGCCGACGGCGACGTCGTCGCCCGCGCCCGAACCATCCGCACCCGCACCTACCGCGACCGGATCCGCAGCGCCGGGATCCACAGCCGAAGCCGGACCGGGCCCTGAACCATCAGTGTCCGGGGACAGTCCTGCTCCGTCGACGTCCGGCCCTACTGCGGAGGCGTTCTCCCCGGAGGCTGTACCGCCTCCGGCGGCGCAGCCTCCGGGACCTCTCAGCGTCTATGGCAGGGGGCCGGACGGAATCGTGGGGGTAGCGCCGAAAGCGGAACTGCTGGCCGTGTCAGTGTGGATCGACGGACCGAACAGTGGGCCCAACCCCGCCGGTATCGGCATCAACGATCAGATTCCGACGGCGGTGCGCTGGGCTGTCGACAATGGCGCCAAAGTCATCAACATGTCACTGGGGAGCACATCCACCACCTGGCCGGAGAGCTGGGACGAGGCGTTCCTCTACGCAGAGCAGCAGGACGTGGTGATCGTCGCTGCAGCAGGTAACCGGGCAGGGGGTCTCATCCAGGTCGGTGCGCCCGCAACGATCCCCGGTGTCCTCTCCGTTGCCGGACTCGACCGGTCGGGTGTGGCAAGCCGTGAGGCTTCCTCGGAGGGAATCAGCATTGCAGTCGCGGCGCCCTCGGAGGACCTGGTGGGAGGGCTTCCCGGGGGAGGGTACGCCGAGTGGTCCGGCACCTCCGCGGCGGCACCCCTCGTTTCCGGAGTAGCAGCCCTCATCCGGTCGAAGTATCCGGAGCTGAGCGCCGCACAGGTGGTCAACCGGATCGTCGCCACAGCCCGGGACACGGGTGCGCCCGGGTTCGATACCCTCTACGGCCACGGCGTCCTTGATGTCGCTGCCGCGGTCAACGCCGATATCTCCGTACCTGAGGCGAACCGCCTGGGAAGTATGGCCGACTGGATCCAGGTATACCGAAGGAGCGAGGGCGGCAGTGAGACACCCGCTCCCGGCCCCGAGGCCGAAGAAGCAGCACCGGACATCCCCGAGCCACCGGTCCCTCAGGCGGAGGAGCCGGGCAGCATTCCCGACAACCTCCCGGCGACGGTCGTCCTCGGGTTCACCGCACTGTTCGCCGTCCTGCTCACGGCAGGGACGGTCCACGTGCTTCGGACGCGGCGGAAATGAAGCCGGAACCCGAGCAGTGATGGAGGCCGTCCGGGGCCCGGATCAGCCGTCTTTGAACTCCCGCACACTTAGTGAAGATTTTCACAAAGTCCGGTAGCATCGAAGCATGGCACTGAACCCTCACTTTTCGGATCGACCGCGCGTTCTTGTTGTCGGCGGCGGGTATGTCGGACTCTATGTGGCTCACAAGCTGCAGAAGAAGGTCAAGTCCCGTGGCGGCATCGTGACGCTCGTGGATCCGTTGCCCTACATGACCTACCAGCCCTTCCTTCCGGAGGTTGCAGCCGGGAGCATCGAGCCGCGCCACGCAATCGTCTCCCACCGGGTGCACCTGCCCCAGACCGAGTTGATTTCCGGCAAGGTCACTGGCATCAACCATGCCGGCCGCACCGCGACGATCGAACCCGCCGGCGGCGGCGACCCCTTCGAGCTCGGATACACCGACGTCGTCGTGGCCGCAGGCTCCATCACCCGGACCTTCCCCATCGACGGGTTGAAGGACCAGGGAATCGGGCTGAAGACCATCGAAGAGGCAGTGGCCCTTCGCAACCAGGTCTTGGAGCGCATCGAGACCGGATCGTTGATGCCGGACGGGCCCCAGCGCGACCGAGCGCTGACGTTCGTCGTCGTCGGCGGAGGATTCGCCGGTATCGAAGCAATCACCGAGATCGAGGATATGGCGCGCGACGCCGTGAAGAAGAACAGCCGCCTGGAACGCTCGGACCTCCGGTTCGTCCTCGTCGAGGCCATGGGCCGCATCATGCCGGAGGTGACCGCCGAGCAGGCGGTGTGGGTGGTGGAGCACCTGCGCTCGCGCGCCATCCAGGTCATGCTCAATACCTCGCTCTCCAGTGCGGTGGATGGACGCCTGAAACTCATCAACATGCCCGACAAAACTCCAGCGGACGAGTTCGAGGCCGGTACCCTGCTCTGGACCGCCGGCGTGCAGGCCAACCCCGTGGTCACCTCCACCGATTTCCCGGTGGACGAACGCGGTAGGCTCCGGGCCAACCCCGAACTCCGGGTTGCGGGGGACGACGGCCCGATCCAGCACGCCTGGACCGCGGGCGACGTCGCTGCCGTACCGGACCTCACCGGCGGCGGAGTGGGAGGCTTCTGCGTCCCGAACGCACAGCATGCCGTGCGGCAGGCGAAGCTGCTCGCGAAGAACATCCTTGCGCAGAACTACGGTGTAGGCGAGGTCAAGGAATACCGGCACACCAACCTTGGAGCCGTTGCAGGCTTCGGTACGTTCAAGGGCGTCGCCAACATCATGGGTTTCGGCATGCGAGGCTTTCCTGCATGGATGGCTCACCGCGGGTACCACGGCATGGCGATGCCGATGTTCGAGCGCAAGGCCCGTGTCATCACGAACTGGAGCATGAGCTTCATCTTCGGGCGCGATCTGGCTCCGATCTCGGACCTTCAGACACCGAAGCGGCAGTTCCGGGAAGCGGCCACGGCACCTCCCAAGAAGGACACAGCGCTGCAGAGCACGCCGCCTACGCCCGCAGGCAAGGCGGCCGCAGGCAAGGCGGCCGCAGGCAAGGCGGGCGCGCGGGCCTGAGTCTGAAGGCCAGGCAGAACGATGGCGGTCCCGCTCGGGTGGCGGGGCCGCTGTCGTTCCGCGGTCAGGACCTGTGGCATCGAGTCGCCAGGTGTGCTGCGCCCGCGATATTCTGGACGGGCACGGAGCCCCAGTAGCCCAATGGCAGAGGCACCAGACTTAAAATCTGTTCAGTGTCGGTTCGAGTCCGACCTGGGGTACCAACGGCATAAAGCCGCTACTTGCGCAAGTAGCGGAACAAGGCAGGATACTGTCCAATTGCTGGTGTCAATACTTCTTTCTACGCTTCGTGATGAGCGTTACAAGGATGTAACACGATTCCCTTATTTTCGTTCCAATTTTGCACTAGTTTTTCTACATACCAGGAACACCTGGTGACTGCAGCAAAGGCATATGACGCCTTTCGGTCGAGGAGAACAATTCATGATCGCAACACTTAACTCAGTGCGCTTTGGCACTGGGCAGAATGCCCCGCGGGCGGCGAAGGTCGCCGCCCTGGGCCTGGGGATCGCACTCTTGGCTTCCGGCTGCGGCGGATCCTCCGCACCGGAGAGTGAGGCCGAAGCGAGCGAGGCTCCTGCATCCGAGGCAGCAGCGGGAGGACTGGCCTGTCCGGAGAGCGAAGGAGGACAGGCCGCGGAACCGAATCCCAAGGGGGACCCCGCTGCTGTTCCTGCAGCAACCACCATCAGCGACCAGCCGCTCAAGCTCGGTTCCATCCTTCCGACCACCGGAACATTGGCGTTCCTCGGTCCTCCGGAGATCGCCGGCGTCAACCTCGCCGTTCAGGAGGTCAACGAAGCCGGAGGTGTCCTCGGCCAGGACATCACCATCACCCACCGCGACTCGGGCGACACCACCACGGACATCGCCACCCAGTCCGTCACCGATCTCCTGTCGCAGGACGTCAGCGCGATCATCGGCGCCGCCTCCTCGGGCGTCTCCAAGACCGTGATCAACCAGATCACCGGTGCTGGAGTGGTCCACTTCTCGCCGGCTAACACCTCGCCTGAATTCTCGACCTGGGACGATCAGGGCCTCTACTTCCGCACCGCTCCCTCGGACGTCCTGCAGGGGCGCACGCTCGGCAACTACATCATGACGTGTGGCGCGCAGACCGTCGGCATGATCACCCTCAATGACTCCTACGGAACCGGTCTCCAGACCAACATCCAGGAAACCGTTGAAGGAGCCGGTGGCCAGGTCATCGCCAACGAGATGTTCAACACGGGTGATTCGCAGTTCTCGAGCCAGGTCGACGCACTGGCCGCGGCAGCGCCGGATGCCATCGTCCTGATCACCTTCGACGAGGCCAAGAGCATTGTTCCGCTGCTCGTCGCCAAGGGAATCGATCCCACTACGGTGTTCCTCGTGGACGGTAACACTTCCGACTACAGCGCCGATCTGGAGCCCGGAACCATGGAAGGCGCCCAGGGAACCATTCCTGGTCCGTTCACGGGAGACGAATTCAAAAACGCGTTGGCCGAGATCGACCCCGCACTCACCAGCTGGGCCTACTCGGGCGAAAGCTACGACGCCGTCAACCTGATCGCCCTCGCAGCCGAGGCCGCAGGAAGCGTTGAGGGCGCCGCAATCGGCGAGCAGCTCGAGGCCGTGTCCAAGGACGGCGAGAAGTGCTTCGACTTCGCCGGTTGCGTCACCCTGCTTCGCGGCGGCGGGGACATCGACTACGACGGCATCTCAGGACCGGTCTCCTTCGACGAGAACGGCGACCCGACCGAAGCTGCCATCGGTATTTATGAGTACGACGGCAACAACGTACCGCAGCCCAGCCGGTCCGAACTCGGCCAGCTGTAACCCCCTGTAGTACCTGCACCCCAGAAGGCCCCGCCCGCACTCCGAAAGGAGTGCACCGGCGGGGCCTTCTGCGTGCAGGCATCGAGTGCCCAGGGAGGCCGGGGCGTACAGGCGCTGGGGCAGCGTTAGGAGGTCCGGAGGTGGGAACTGGGCCGACGGCGAAGCCGCTGCTAGGGGCTGGTAGGTGGCTGGCGGGCGACGGCGTAGGAGGGCTCGCGGAGGCGTCTTGCCCAACCGTAGGTGCCTGCCCCCGGCAGGGGATTGAGGACCGCGTCGAACCGGGGGTCCTCAACCTCGCCGTGGAGGTCGAGGCGCAGGGACAGAACGCCGAATCGGTGCCACGGTCCGCGCGGCTGCGCGTAGTACAGTCCCAGGGCCCACGTCCCGCGGCCCAGCTTCCGCTCAAAGCCCTTCAGCGAGGCGGGCAGGGCCTCCGAACCCAGGGCGCGTGCACCGATCAGTACCGGCCCTTCCGAGCCCCGGTAGGGAATGATCGTGGTGAGTGGTGCCCGGTCCGCCCTCAGCCTCGGGGACAGCACGAATCGTCCCGGGCGGGACCATCCGGTGGAGGACAGCAGCACGTCGCCCCCGGAGGGGCCTGCTGCGTCGGGCCTGCCGGGGGCGCGGGAGTCGGACTCGCCCGCGCCGAGGGCGTCGGGTCCGCGCGGAATGCGGAAAGCGAGCCCGACGACGTCGGGCAGGCCGTCAGGGAGGCCCACCGAACGCGAGATGCGGGCTGTCACCGTACTGGTGCCGGGAGTATCGACCCAGGAGATGCCGCTGGCCCCGGCCGAAGGCGTCACTTCGACGGTCCCCGTCAGGCGTAGCCCGCGGGAGTGGATGGGCCGTTCCGGCCGCAGCCTCTTGAGGGCGCGGAAGATGGCCGTCAGGCCGTGGCCCGCTGCACTGGTCAGTAGCTGTGCCATGAACGCCCGTCCTGCCGTGCGTGGGTATTACCGGTTCACGCGGTATCCGCGAGCGTGCCGAGGTACAGCTGGATCACCTTCGGGTCCTTCATCAGTTCACGGCCGGTGCCGGTGTAGGCATCCCTGCCCTGGTCGAGGACGTAGGCGCGGTCGCAGATCTGCAGGCAGCGTCGCGCATTCTGTTCGACCATGATCACCGATACCCCGGCCCGGTTGATCTCATGCACCCTCAGGAACGTCTCGTCCTGCTTGACGGGGGAGAGACCGGCCGAGGGCTCATCGAGAAGGAGCACCGCCGGTTCCATCATGAGCGCGCGGCCCATCGCGACCATTTGGCGCTCTCCGCCGGACAGCGACCCGGCGCGCTGCGCACGTCGCTTGCCCAGCTCGGGAAAGAGGCTGGTGACGAACTCGAAGCGCTTCTTGAAGTCCTTCGGGCGCTGGTACATCCCCATCTCGAGGTTCTCCTCGATGGTGAGCGTCGAGAACACATTGTTGTTCTGCGGCACGAAACCGACGCCCTGCGTCACCAGCCGGTTGGCCTTCAACCCGGTGAGGTCCTGTCCTCGGACCACCACCTTTCCGGAATGCACCTTCACCAGACCGAACATCGCCTTCAGCAGCGTCGACTTTCCTGCGCCGTTGGGACCGATGATGCCGATCAGCTCGCCCTTCCGCGCCTCGATGCTGCAGCCGTTGAGGATATTCACCCCGGGAAGGTAGCCGGCCACCAGGTCGGTGACCTTGACCACTGAATCGGCATCGTAATCGCTCGTGGTTGCTTCCCGGCTCATGGTTTCTTCCGATCAGTGTCATTGTCAGCGGGGTCGGGGTCAGCAGGCCCAGCGTCGGGATGTGCCTGCAGGGGGGTGGTGCCGTGGCCGTCGGAGAGGTTGCCCGAGCCGGACAGCTCGACGATCCGGTGTCCGAGAACGCCCTCTTCGTCGGTGCCGACCACGGACTCTTCGTCGTGTGCCAGTTCCTCTTCGAGGCGTTCGATGCCGGTGGAATCACCGAGGTCGACGTCGTGGTGGGCTCCCAGGTAGGCGTCGATCACGGCCTGGTCCTTCATCACGACATCCGGCGGGCCTTCAGCCACCACCTTGCCCTCGGCCATGACCACCACCCAGTCCGCGATGTGGCGGACCATGTGCATGTCGTGCTCAACGAACAGGACAGTCATGCCCTCGGCCTTGAGGTTCTTGATGTGGTCGAGCAGCGACTGCGTCAGGGCCGGGTTCACTCCCGCCATCGGCTCGTCGAGCATGACCAACCGCGGGCGCACCATGAGGGCGCGAGCCATCTCGAGCAGCTTGCGCTGACCGCCGGACAGCGACGCCGCGTAATCGTCCTTCTTCTCGTCGAGCTTGAACTTGGCGAGAAGCACGTCGGCCTGTTCGGTGATCTCACGCTCACGCTTGCCCCAGATGTTCTTGAACAGTGCCTTTGCGAGGCTTTCGCCGGGCTGGCTCGCCGCCCCCAGACGCATGTTCTCCATGACGGTGAGCTTGCCCATGACCTTGGTGAGCTGGAAGGTGCGCACCATCCCCATACGGGCCACCTTGTAGGACGGGACCTTGGCGAGCGGTTTGCCGTCGTACTCCCAGTCGCCGCTGTTCGGGACGTCGAAACCGGTGAGCAGATTGAAGAGCGTCGTCTTTCCGGCACCGTTCGGGCCGATCAGGGCAGTGATCCTGTGGCGCGGAATCTCGAGGTATTCGACGTCGACGGCGTTGACCCCGCCGAAGCTGCGGGTCACGTTCCGCGCGACGACGATAGGGTCGGTCTTCCGGCAGCCCGGTACCGCCTCCCCGGTGGCGATGGGTCTGGTGTCGCTGAGAAAATCGTGCCCGGATGCAGATGCGGTGTTCGACGTACCCGCTGCCGTGGCGCCGTGTGCGCCGTCGTCGGCCCGGTGAGCCGGGCCCTTCGGCGCGTCGGCGAAATCGTTGGGATTCTCGGTCATGCGAACGCCAGCTCCTTCTTGTTGCCCAGGACACCCTGAGGTCGAAACACCATGAGCAGCATCAGTGCTACGCCCACGAGGATGTAGCGCAGCTGGCCTGCCTGCACGTTCGAGAGGAAGGTGATGGCACCGACCTCGATGGCCCCGTAGAGGAGCCCCTGGGTCAGGGAGAGGACCACCCAGAAGATCATCGCCCCGATGACGGGCCCGAGCACTGTTGCCATGCCGCCGAGCAGGAGGCAGGTGTACAGGAAGAACGTCAGTTCCGTCGCGTAGTTGGCAGGCTGCACGGCGCCGCGGGGGAGGGTGAAGATGATGCCGGCGAGCGAGCCCAGGATGCCGCCGATCACGAGCGCCTGCATCTTATAGGCGTAGACGTTCTTGCCGAGCGAGCGAACGGCGTTCTCGTCCTCGCGGATGCCCTTCAGTACACGGCCCCAGGGGCTGCGCATGAGGAGCCAGACGATCAGGCAGGCGAGGATGACGACGCTCCAGCCGACGATGCGGATCCACAGGTCGCGGCCGCTCATGGCGAGCGGGCCGACGTTGTAGCTGTCGTTGAGGAAGGGATTGAGCTCGTAGAACCCGCCCTCGAACGCGGCAAGGCCGTTGGCCGAACCAGTGACGTCGGTGAGGCCGTTGGTGGTCACGATGTACCGCACGATCTCCGCTGCCGCGATGGTCACGATCGCCAGGTAATCAGCCCTCAGCCGGAGCGTGGGGATACCGAGCACGATGGCGAAGATGACCGACGCAAGAAGCGCCACCAGGACGGCGACGGGAAGGGGAGCATTGAACGTCAGGGTCGAGATGGCATAGCCGTACGCGCCGACCGCCATGAAACCGGCCTGGCCGAAGTTCAGCAGGCCGGAATAGCCGAAGTGCACGGCGAGCCCCAGGGCTGCGAGCGCGTAGGCCGCCGTCGTCGGGCTGATCATCTCGCCGAAGGCGTTGAGAAGTATGTTTCCGAAATCCATGGGAGCCCCTAACCTATGCGCTCTTTGCGGCCGAGGATACCCTGCGGCCGGAACAGGAGCACGAGAATCATAATGAGAAGCGCGCCGACATACTTGAGGTCGGCTTCGAGCCAGAGGGTCGAGATCTCAACGAACAAGCCCACGATGATGGAGCCGATCAGGGCGCCGAAGACGGTTCCCAATCCTCCGAGGACCACTCCGGCGAAAATCAGCAGGAGGATCTGCTGGCCCATGTTGTAGGAGACGCCGGGCCGGTAGTAGGCCCAGAGGATGCCGCCGAGTGCTGCGAGCATGCCGCCGATCACCCAGACGATGCGGATCACGCGGTCGACGTCGATGCCGGACGCCGCGGCGAGCGCCGGGTTGTCGGCGACGGCGCGGGTGGCCTTGCCGATGCGGGTGCGCAGGAGCAGGAAGGCGACGAGCAGGATCACCACGAGGCTGACGATCAGCGACGTCAGGTTGTTGCGGGAGATGGAGACCGAGCCGATGTCGATGATCGCGCTCTGTGACCCGGGCAGTTGCTGCGTCGCGCCGCCGAAGTTGAACTGGATGATGTAGCGCAGTGCCAGTGCCAGGCCGATGCTGACGATCATCATGGGGACCAGCCCGGTTCCGCGCCGTCGGAGCGGCTTCCACAGGCCGGCGTCCTGCACGTAGCCCAGCAGCCCACCGCCCAGGACGGCGAGGAGAATGGCCACCGGAGCGGGCAGCCCCATGGTGGCGAAGCCGAAGGTCAGGACGGCGCCCAGGGTCACCATCTCGCCGTGGGCGAAGTTGGTGAGGCCGGTGGTGCCGAAGATGAGGGAGAGGCCCACTGCGCTCAGGGCGAGGAGCAGGCCGAAGCTGAAGCCGGCAAGGGCCCGCTCGGCCAGCGTGGTCCAGATGCTCGTGGTCGTCGCCACGATGCCTTCGCCGAACAGGAACAGAGTGCTGGCGGTGGAGGTCCCGGCGAAGGTCACATCGCGCGGGTTTTCCTGCCCCTCGGCCAGGGCTATGCCCTCAGGAAGGGTGTCCTCGTCGATTGCCACCTCGTAGGTGCCCTGCTCGGGTACCCCGATGGTCCAGGACCCATTGGCGCCGGAGGTCGCCTCGCCCTCGAAGCCGTTCCCGGTAGCGGTGACCGTGACGTCGGCGATGGGGCCGTCGACTCCGCGAAGGACGCCGCTGATGCGGTTCTCGAACTCCTGGGACTGGACGCTCGACGATACTGCTGCAGGCTGAATTGCAGGGACGGGCGGCTGGAACGCCTGCGCCGAAGGAGCGCTGAGGAGCACGGTGGCAAGGAAACCGAGCACAAGAAGCAGCATCCTCCCGATCCGTGCAGGCGTCGGTTGGGTAATCAAGATTGGAACCTCCACGGTCAAGGCTGGCCCGGCGGCATACCGCCGGGCGTAGGAGCATGTGACCATAGTCACTGTGCGGTCGCTTCATGTTACTCGGACGGTGTTTCGCCAAATGCCAAATAAGCCGTTCGAAGGTCGCGATTAGGTAACAACTGGGTTACCCAGGGCCCTGAGGAATTGACTTTCCCGCCCAAGTGGGCGGGGAACAAAAACGCTCGTTCCACGTTGATATTGGTAGAGTTCGTTTCAACGCTCGGCCCCCTATCGGAGGACAACACACAATGGCACTTGGCGGTAATCCGGTTTTCAACGGAAAGAACTTCCGTTCTGCTGCACGCGGCAACAATTCAGCGGCCTACGGTTCCACGATGCTTGCCGGCCAGACCGCGGCCAGCCAGCAGCAGTTGGAGCAGATGTACAACCAGCCATCGGCTGGGCCCTCGCAGATGGGCCGCATGACGTTCGACGACGTCATCGTCAAGACCGTCCTCTGTATCGGTGTGGTGCTGCTCGGCGCTTCGGTGCCGGCGTTCTTCCTGCCGGGGCTCGCTGTTCCGCTGATGATCCTGGGCATGATCGGCGGCCTGATCCTCGGCCTCGTCAATTCGTTCAAGCGTGAGCCGGTTCCGGCCCTGATCCTTGCGTATGCGGCGCTCGAGGGTCTATTCGTCGGCGGACTCACCATGTTCCTCGACGCCATGTACCCCGGTATCGCACTCCAGGCCGTCCTCGGCACTGTCACCGTTTTCGCAGTGACCCTCGCCCTCTTCAAGAGCGGCAAGGTGCGCGCCACACCAAGGGCCATGAAGTTCTTCATGATCGCGATGATCAGCTACGCGGCTTTCTCGCTGATCAACCTCGGCCTGATGGTCTTCGGTGTTTCCGATGATGCGTGGGGCCTCCGTACCGGCATCGAGCTCTTCGGTATCCCCCTCGGTGTCTTCATCGGCATCTTCGCGATCGGCCTTGCTGCCTTCTCGCTGATCATCGACTTCACCTCGATCAGTGAGGGTGTTCGGAACGGCGCACCCCAGAAGTACTCCTGGACGGCTGCTTTCGGCCTGACGGTGACGCTGATCTGGCTCTACGTCGAGATCCTCCGCCTCCTCGCCATCCTGCGCGGCGACGACTAATTTCCGGTCCTTCGGGGCGGACTGACCTCCGGCGGCCGTTGCGGCATTCAGAATTCCTGGATGTCGCAGCGGCCGCTCCCGTTGAACGGGATGCTTCCGGCGACCGCCTTAACAACCGACAGACGCCTTCGATAACGACAAACACGCCGGATGGAACTGGCGCGGTTGTCTGAAACCAGTGCGTTCGTCGTTGACTGGCGCGCCCTGCGCTTCATGCATCCGGGCGCTGCTGGCGTCTGCCGTACCGGTTCCGCAGGTGCCGCCTTTTTCCGGGCCGACGCGGGTGATGCTGCCCGGTTTCCGGGGGCGAACCACCGTGTCGCGGCGGAACACGCCGGTTATTCCGGCTTTGGCGCCAAAAGCCGGACAGTTCGATACGCCCTGCAGCGCAGGGTCAGGTCACGCGTCCCGCTCCGGACGCCGGGAGTACAGGGAAAATCACCGGTGCGGTGAAGCCGGCGCTCGTGAAAGCGCGGGTGACGGCGTCGGCCACTGCCGCGGAATCTTCGGACCTCACCAGCGCAATCGCCGCCCCGCCGAACCCGCCCCCGGTCATCCGGGCGCCGAGAGCACCTGCGGAGACCGCGGTGTCGACGGCGGTGTCCAGTTCGGCGGATGAAATCTCGAAATCGTCCCGCATGGAAGCGTGGCTCGTGTTCAGAAGTTGCCCCAGCGCGCCCGGCCCCTTGTCGGTAAGGACGTCCACGGCATCCTGCACCCGAGCGTTCTCGGTCACGATGTGGCGTACCCGCCGGAAGGTCTCCTCATCGAGAAGACCGGCGGCTTCCGCGAGATCGCGCACCGAGAGGTCCCGAAGTGCCGGGACCCCCATCAGTTCCGCACCCAGTTCGCAGGAACGGCGCCGCGCAGCATAGCCACCCGTGGAATGGGAGTGGCTGACGCGGGTATCCATCACGAGAAGCTCCAGCCCTGAGCCTTCCAGGTCGAGCGGGACGAGGCGGGACTCCCTGGAACGGCAGTCCAAAAACACCGCATGCCCGGCCTCGCCCAGCAGTGATGCGGACTGGTCCATGGTCCCGGTCGGCGCGCCGACCATGTCGTTCTCGGCGAGCTGCCCGATGGCCACCAGTTCACTTCGGGACAGGTTCGCGTCGGAGAGGTCATTGGCGGCCACTGCGACGGCACACTCGAGGGCTGCCGAGGAGGAAAGGCCTGCGCCGACGGGCACCGAGGAATCGATCAGGAGGTCCAGGCCCGGGGACCTGTACCCCGAGCGCTTGACCGCCCACAGGACGCCCAGCGGATAGGCGGCCCATCCGTCGATCTTCCCCGGGGCGAGGGTATCGAGGTCGGCCTGGACGACGTCGTTCGGGGCGAAGGTCGAGCAGACCCGCACCGTGCGGTCGGAGCGGGAACGCGCAGCCACTCCCGTGGAGTGGTTGATGGCGAAGGGGAGGACGAAGCCGTCGTTGTAGTCGGTGTGCTCACCGATCAGGTTGACGCGGCCCGGCGCCGACCAGACGCCTGCCGGCTCGTCGCCGAAGCGCTCGGTGAACGCGGCGGCGAGTTCGGATGCTGTGAGGTTCATGGAAGGTCCTAGCGGGAGGTTGCCGGTGCGGCGTTGCGCAGTCGATCCGCAACGAGTTCGGGCGTGGTGTCGTTGATGAAAGCGCCCATGGCGGCTTCGGAGCCGGCAAGGAATTTGAGCTTGTCCTCTGCCCGCCGTGGCGACGTGAGCTGCAGGTGCAGGTAGCTCGCGGGACGCAGCCGGGCGTCGAGGGGCGCCTGCTGCCACGCGGAGATGTAGGGGGTGGGGGTGGAGTAGAGCGCATCGACGCGTCCCAGGAGGTCGAGGTACACCATGGTGAGTTCATCCCGCTCCGCCGAGGTGAGGGTGGCGATGTCCGGAACCTGCCGGTGCGGTACGAGGTGTACCTCGAGCGGCCAGCGCGCCGCGAAGGGAACGAAGGCGCTGAAGTGCTTCCCCTCGATCACCATGCGCTCGCCGGATTCGCGCTCGGCGTCCAGGGCCGAACCCAGGAGGGTTCCGGTGCCGCGGGTGGCATCGTGGAAGGCCACCGCCTGTTCGGCCATCACCGCTGCCCGCGGAGGGATGAACGGGTAGGCGTACATCTGCCCGTGCGGGTGGAGGAGTGTGACGCCGATGTCCTGGCCCCGATTCTCGAAGCAGAACACCTGCCGAATACCGTCCATCGCCGAGAGTGCCTCGGTGCGGTGGGCCCAGGCATCGATCACGGTGCGTGCGCGCCCGGGTGACAGGGAACCGAAGGAGCCCTCGTGGGAGGAGTCGAACGCCACCACTTCGCACCTGCCGAACGCCGTCGTCGTCGTCCCCCAGGCGGCGTCCTCCGGCAGGGACCCGAGGCCGGGACCGAACGAGGAGAAGCGGTTCTCGAACACCACGACCTCGTAGTCCGAGGCTGGAATCTCGGAGGAGTTGGCCTCCGTGGTGGGGCACAGCGGGCACTGTTCCGCAGGGGGGAGATGCGTGCGGGTCTGGCGGTGGGCAGCGACGGCGATCCATTCGCCGGTCAGTGCGTCGTAACGTGCGGTACCGGCGCCGCCCCGGGGCGGGAGCCCTCGCTGGTCCGCAGTGGCGGCGGCGTCGCGATGCAGCGCGGCCGAAGCCTCCGACGCGTCGAAGTAGATCAGTTCCCGCCCATCGGAGAGCCTGGTGGGAGTTACCCGGGTCCCGGGTCGGGTCCGGGAACGGGCTGGGTGCGGTGCATCGGGTGGCTGGGTCACGGGGTATCTTCTTCGCTGGACTGGTCTATGGGGTGCAGGCCCGGCTCTGTGAGGGGAGTCGTGATGGCGGTTCGCGCCGCATAGAGCGGGTCGGGGGAGCTGTCGGTGATGATGCCCGCAACGGCGTCGAGCCCCGTGATGCGCGCCAGGCTGACGACGTCGAACTTGGTGGAGTCGGCCAGGATGAGCAACTGGCCGCACTGCTCCGCGAAGGACTGGTTCGTGGAGGCTTCGGCAAGATTCGGTGTGGTGATGCCGGCCTTCACGTCGACGCCGTGTGCCCCCATGAAGCACAGGTCCGCGTGGAGTCCCCGAATAGCGGCTGTCGCGAGCGGTCCGACGAGGGCTTCCAACGGCGTCCGCTCGCCACCTGTCAGCAGCACCTGCCGGCGGGGTGCCGGTCCTGGCGAATCCGTCGGCGGCCGCAGGCGGTGCAGTTCTTCGGCGAAGGGGAGCGAGTTTGTTATCACAGTGAGGTCCGCGACCCGCACCAGGTGCCGCGCGAGTTCGAACGTGGTGGTGCCCCCGGTGACGGCAATGGTCATACCCGGCAGCACCAGCGCGGCGGCTGCTGCAGCGATGGCGCGCTTCGCGGCGCCCTGTCTCCCGCTGTTGACGGAGAATCCTGCTTCCGTGGCGCTGAGGCGCCGTGTTGCTCCACCATGTACTCGCTGCAGCGAGCCCGCTGCAGCGAGTACATCGATGTCGCGCCTCACGGTCATCTCCGATACGCCGAGCCGGAGGCTGAGGCCGCTGACGCGGACAGCCGGCCGCATCTCCAGTTCACCGAGAATCGCGGCGTGACGTTCAGCTGCCAACACGTGCGCCACCTTCTCCCATAACCGCACTAATTCGAACGAAAAATAACAATATTCTACCGGGCCGTTCCTGAACACCCCGGCATCCGGACGGGTAGCATCGGCTTCATGACTGCCGTTTCCGTTCCCGCGTCGGGAACCAACTACACCCTCACCGCAGGCGGGGCCACCGCTGTCGTCGCCTCGCTCGCGGGCGCCCTGCGCTCCTATCGCGTGAACGAAACCCACCTCACGGAGACCTGGGAGGATTCCGCGATCCCTCCCGGTGGTGCCGGAATCCTCCTCGCCCCATGGGCCAACCGCGTGGACGGCGGCGTCTGGCAGCTGCACGGCAAGGAACAGCGCCTCGATATCACCGAGCCGAGCAAGGGCAACGCGACCCATGGGCTGCTCCGCAACACCGCTTACCAGGCCCTAGCGGTCTCCGAAGGCTCGGTGCGGCTGCAGGCCGAGATCTTTCCCCAGCACGGCTACCCGTTCCACCTCCTGCACACCGCGGAGTATTCCCTGAGCGAGGAGGGACTGACCGTGACCCAGTCGCTCGAGAACCTTTCGGAGACGGCCGCACCTTTCGCGCTCGGTGCCCATCCCTACCTGAAGATCTCCGACGTGCCCACCGAGGACCTGACGCTGACGCTGCAGGCCGACTTCCGTTTCGAGACGAACGAGCGCTCGATTCCCACGGGGAAGGTTCCGGTTTCCGGACAGTTCGACCTCCGCCGAGGGCAGCGGATCGGCGACGTCGAGTTCGATGCAGCCTTCTGCGGCCTGGAGCTGCGCGGCGGCAGGCATGTGCACGTGCTTTCAGCTCCGGACGGGCGGTCGGTGGCCCTATGGGGTGATGCATCGTTCTCCTTCGCGCACGTATACGTGAGCACCATCTACCCCGGCGTCACCAAGGCGGTCGCCATCGAGCCGATGACGGCGCCGGCCGACGCGTTCAACTCGGGGGAGGGGCTGCGGTGGCTGGAACCGGCGGGCAGGTTCACTGCGCAGTGGGGTATCGAGCCGCGTCTCGAATAGTCCTGCACGGGTGCTTGTGTGGAAGGATTGGCCCATGCCGCGACTTCCTGGAGGACGACCCGGACGCGCCCTGCAGCGCGCCATCTCCCAGCGTGTCGCAGCCATGAGCGATCCGGTTCCACCGGTGCCCGCAGGCCTGGTGCGGGGGGCCGCGCAGGTCCCGGCGCTGGATCCGGCCGGAACCGGTGCAGGCTCCCGGGCGTCCTCCAGACCCGGACGGGAGGACGTTCCCTATGCCCTCAGAGTGGCCGCCTCCTGGTCGTGGCGACTCGGTATCGTCTTCGTGGTGGTCGGAGTCCTGGTCTGGCTCCTCGGCCGGATCTCCCTCCTCGTCATACCGCTGATGATCGCGGGCCTCCTCGCCTCGCTGCTGGCACCGGTGGCCGACGCGCTACGCCGTCGCGTCGGCAACGGGTCCGCCGTCGCACTCACCGTGGTGGGATTCCTTGTCCTGGTGGGCCTCGCGCTCTCTCTCGTCGGTCAGCAGTTCGCCGTGGGTTTCAACGGTCTCTGGGAGGAGGCCCGGACCGGCACGGAGCAGGCGCTCGCGTGGTTGTCGCAGGGCCCCCTGCAGCTGACGGCGACGCAGATCAACCAGTACCTGCAGGACGTCGGTGACGCGCTCCAGAACAACAGCGGCTCGATCGTGAGCGGGGCACTGTCCTTCGGTACCAACGCGGGACAGTTCGCCGCAGGGGTGCTGCTCACCCTGTTCGCGCTGATTTTTTTCCTGGCCGACGGCGCCCGTATCTGGCGCTTCGTCGCCGGCCTGGCGCCGGCCCGGGCGCGCGCAGCCGTGGACGGTGCAGGGCGGCGGGGCTGGAGCTCGATGGCGAGCTACGTCCGGATCCAGATGCTCGTGGCGTTCGTCGACGCCGTGGGGATCGGCGTCGGAGCCGCGATCATCGGAGTGCCGCTTGCGCTGCCGCTGAGCGTGCTGGTGTTCCTCGGCTCGTTCATCCCGATCGTGGGGGCCCTCGCCACGGGTTCGGTCGCAGTGCTCCTTGCCCTCGTGGCCAACGGTTGGGTCAATGCACTGATCATGCTGGCTGTCGTGCTGGTGGTGCAGCAGGTGGAGGGGCACATCCTCCAGCCCCTCATCATGGGGCCGGCAGTTGCCCTCCACCCCCTCGCCGTGGTGCTGGCGGTAGCCGGGGGCACCCTCGTGGCAGGCATCCCGGGCGCCCTTTTCTCGGTACCCCTGCTCGCCGTGGCCAATACCGTCATCCGGTATATAGCCCACCGGGCCTGGGAGTACGACCCTGCGCTCACACCTCCGGGCACGTCGGGCTCCAGCCCGTCCCCCCACACCCTCCAGGAAGAGATGACAACGTGACCGAGCAAACCGCCCTCGCCGACAAGGCGGCACTACCGCACCTGCCCGTCACCCTCGATGACGTCAAGGCCGCACAGGCGCTGCTGGACGGTGTGATCGCCCATACCCCTATCGAGGAGTCAAGGGCGCTGGGCCGGCTGATCGGCGCCAATGTCTCCTTCAAATGCGAGAACCTCCAGCGCGCGGGCTCCTTCAAGGTGCGGGGCGCCTACACCCGTATGGCGAAACTCTCCGAGGCGGAGCGCAAGCGCGGCGTCGTGGCCGCCTCCGCCGGAAACCACGCGCAGGGCGTCGCCGTCGCAGCCAGCCGCCTCGGCATCCAGGCGCGGATCTACATGCCGCTCGGTGTGGCGCTGCCCAAACTCGCCGCGACCCGCGGACATGGAGCCGAAGTGGTGCTGTTCGGCCACAACGTCGACGAGGCGCTGGCTGAAGCGAAGCGGTACTCCGACGAGACCGGAGCTGTCTTCGTGCATCCGTTCGACAACGTGGATGTGGTGGCGGGCCAGGGGACCATCGGACTGGAGATCCTCGAACAGGTGCCCGACGTCGACACCATCCTCATGGGGGTGGGAGGCGGTGGGCTGCTGGCCGGAGTGGCTGTCGCGGTGAAGGCCAGGGCACGCGAACTCGGCAGGACCATCCGGATCATCGGCGTGCAGGCCGAGAACGCCGCCGCCTACCCGCCGTCGCTCGCTGCCGACGCACTGGTGCCGCTCACCAAGGTCTCGACCATCGCCGACGGCATTGCCGTCGGCCGCCCGGGCCAGCTTCCGTTCTCGATCATTCGTGAGCTCGTCGACGACGTCGTGACGGTGAGCGAGGATTCCCTTGCGCGCGCACTCATCTTCCTGCTCGAGCGCTCCAAGATGGTGGTGGAGCCGGCGGGTGCCGTGGGTGTCGCGGCACTGCTCGACGGCAAGCTCACCGAGGACGGCGCGTTGCCGGGCAACACCGTGGTCATCCTCTCGGGCGGGAACATCGACCCGATGCTCATGCTCAAGGTGATCCAGCGCGGACTGGCAGCAGCCGGGCGCTACCTGGTGGTCCGCATGCTGCTGGACGACCGCCCGGGCTCCCTGGCCACGATTTCGCGGATCATCGCCGAGTCCGACGCCAACGTCACGGGCGTGGACCACACGAGGGTGGGTGGGTCGATCAGCATGGGCGACGTCGCGATCACCATCAACATGGAGACCAAGGGCGATGAACACTGTGAGCAGGTCCTGAGCAACCTTCGCGCGGAGGGCTTCCAGCCCGTTGTCATCCAGGGCTGACATGCTGGCACACCGGGCACGGACGGGCCTGCTGACGGTAGGCATACTGGTCGCGGTCCTCTGGGCCGTCTTCTTCGTCAACCTGCTGACCGGCCACGTGTTGACCGGTCACTTCGCCATCGAACCGCGGCGTGTTCGCGGCCTGGACGGAATTCTCTTCGCGCCGCTGCTGCACGGCGGCCTGCCGCATCTGGTCAGCAATTCCCTGCCGTTGCTGGTGCTCGGCTTTCTGACATTCCTTGATGGACTCCGACGCTTCGTCGTGGCACTGGGAACCAGCTGGCTCGTTTCAGGGCTCGGCGTGTGGATCCTCGGCGGCGGACTGACCATCGGCGCCTCCGGGGTGGTCTTCGGTCTCTTCGCCTACCTGATCGCCCGCGGCTTCTACAACCGGAACGTGCTCCAGATCCTGCTTGCAGGCGTGGTGTTCCTCGCCTACGGCTCGATCCTGTGGGGGGTGCTCCCGGTCTTCGGCTCCAACATCTCCTGGCAGGCGCACCTCTTCGGTGCGATCGGCGGGGTTGCCGCCGCCCTGATCCTGAAAAGGCGGCCTGCCCCTTCCGGGGCGGACCGCCTTCTCCGCTGACGTGCTTACCCGAGGTAGGGCGTCGCCGAGATGATTTCCACGGTGATGTTCTTGCCGTTGGGCGCTGTGTACACCACGGTGTCGCCGGCCTTCTTGCCCTGGATCGCGGCACCGAGCGGGGACTTCTCGCTGTAGACGTCGATATTGGCATCTCCAGCCACTTCGCGGCTGCCGAGCAGGAAGGACTCCACGTCACCGGCAATACTGGCCTGCACCATCATCCCGGGTTCCACGATGCCGTTGTCCTCGGGAGCTTCACCGACATGGGCGCTGTCAAGGAGGGCCGTGAGCTGGCGGATCCGGGCTTCGGACTTGCCCTGCTCCTCCTTGGCAGCATGGTAGCCGCCGTTCTCCTTGAGGTCGCCCTCGGAGCGTGCCTGCTCGATACGCGCGACGATTTCGGTACGGCCGGGGCCTGAGAGGTGCTCGAGTTCGGCCTTGAGCCGGTTGAAGGACTCCTGCGTGAGCCAGGCAACGGGTGCGCTGTTTGTGGACACGGGACATCTCCTTAGGTTTGTCCGGCACCGCGGAATGCGGTCCGGCACACAAGCAAACACCCCACCTCATTGCTACCGTGCGGGCACGGTTCGCCGTTGAGACGGGGCAGGACGTATCCCTCTATTCTAGTTCGGGTGCAGAGAATACCCAAGATGGGTGAGGTGTGCTGCACTCCGGGACGGTCAGTCGGTCACCAGCCAGCACGCGTTCACGCCGCCCGAAACACCGGGGGAGTCGGTGCGCAGCTCGACGCGGTGGGCCGTGGTCCGGCCGTTGTTGACGCCGTCGGTCTCCGCATTCGGGCCGATGGTGACCACTTTCCATCCGACCACCGCGTAATTCTCGCTCAGTACCTGGACGGCGCATTCGGCAGCAGCATCCGCGGGCTTGGTGAGTTCGAAGTCGACGCTGGCTCGCAGGTCGCCCGAGATGCTGAACCCGACATCCTTCGACGAGATGCGGGGATTACCGCTGGTCAGCGCGAAAACAGCGACGGCGGCGACGCATGCCAGAAGCACCGTGACCACCAGGAGGCGGAAGGGCCGGGCCGGTTTGACCGGCTTGGGGGGACCGTAGCGATTGGCTACTCTTGGGGTAGGCGTGTACGCGGAACTCACCTCCGCTATTTTACCGTCGATCCACGGACTCCAGTGACCTCTGTGGAACCACCAGCCGAATACCACTCCCAGGAGCCCTCGTTGCCCAGCACGGATTCCCCCACCGCGTCCTCCAGCGGCTTCCGACTACTCGCAGTCCATGCGCACCCCGACGACGAGTCGAGCAAGGGATCCGCGACGATGGCGAGGTACGCAGCGGCCGGAACGGCCGTGATGGTGGCCACCTGCACCGGCGGGGAGCGCGGTGACGTCCTGAACCAGGCCATGAGCGGGGACGCACATGCCCGCCGGGATCTCGCAGGGCTCCGGAGGATCGAGATGGCCGGTGCCGTCGCAGCGCTCGGGGTCCAGCAGAGGTGGCTCGGGTTCACCGACTCGGGACTGCCCGAGGGGGATCCGCTGCCAGACCTGCCGTTCGGCTGCTTCGCCCTGCAGCCACTCGAGCGCGCTGCCGCGCCCCTGGTGAAGCTCGTGCGCGAGTTCCGCCCGCACGTGATCCTCAGCTATGACGAGAACGGTGGCTACCCGCACCCCGATCACATTATGGCGCACCGGGTGGCTGTCGAGGCGTACGAGGCCGCCGGCGATCCCGACCGCTATCCCGGCACGGGTGAGGCGTGGCGGGTGGACAAGCTCTACTACGACCGCGCGTTCAATCCCGAACGCTTCCGTGCCCTGCACTTCGCACTCGAGGAGGCCGGGTTGCAGTCGCCCTATGCGGAGCGGATAGCCCAGTGGCTCGAGGCCGATCCCGAAGGCCACCAGCCGCCGGCTCCGACGCATGCCACGACCACGCAGATCGAGTGCAGCGCGTTCTTCGCCAACCGCGAGCAGGCCCTGCTGGCACATCGCACGCAGATCGATCCGACCGGGTTCTTCTTCGCCGTCACCCTCGACCTCCAGCAGAAGGTCTGGCCCTGGGAGGACTACTCGCTCATTTCGTCGCGGGTGGAGACGTCCCTGCCCGAGGATGATTTCTTCGCCGGCGTCACCGACGCGCGCTAGTTCTATCCGGCAGTTCCATCCAACGTAGAATTGGCAGGAACGGGCCGCCCGCCCGCAGCTCTTCCTGAAAGTGGTGCACCTGTGCTTTTCCCGCTGACCCTGGCCGCAGCGACGGCTCCCTCCGACGAACCGGCATTGCGGGAGGGTCTGGACCCCGCCTCGGTGACGCCGGGAACGCTCGGGTTCCTCGCAACCCTGTTCGTGGTGATCGGCGTGTTCTTCCTGATCCGCGACATGACCAAGCGCATCCGCCGCGTGCGGTACAACTCGATGGTCGAGGACGCGCGGCTGCAGGATGCGGGTGCCACGGATTCGGCGGACGACGGTGGACGTGACGGCCGTCCTTCCGCCCGGCGGAGTCCGGACTCTCCAGGAGACTCCGGTCAGGGCACACACCCGGCCTCCGGTGCCCCGCAGCAGGGCACCCGCCCGGTTCCCGACGGGAAGCACGGCCCGGACTCCCGGTAGGACATGCCCGGGCGGTCCCGCGCCGAGGCATCGGACCTGCGCGAGCACGCGGTGTGCCGGCGACAGGTAGCCCCAGGTTCCCTGCTAGCTCAGGTTCCCTGTACGGGGTTCAGCACGGCCATCACGATCGCGATGTAGTGTGCCGCGAAGGCCGCAACGGTGAAGGCGTGGAACAGTTCGTGGAACCCGAAGACGAGCGGACTGAAGTTGGGTCTCTTGATGCCGTAGAAGACGGCCCCCGCAATGTAGAGGGCGCCCCCTCCGCAGATCAGGATCGCTGCGGGGATGCTTGCCGCAAAGAAATCGGGCAGGTAGAACAATGCGGCCAGCCCGAGGGCCACATAGATCGGCACATAGAGCCACCGGGGGGCCGAGACCCAGAGATTGCGGAAGAGGACCCCCGCGATCGCCCCGCTCCAGATGATCCACAGCAGCAGAGTCGCCTTGTCGCGCTCGAGCAGGGCCCAGGCGAGCGGGGTGTAGGAACCCGCGATCACCAGCATGATGTTGGTGTGGTCGAGGCGCTTGAGGACCACCCGGGTCCTCGATTTCCAGTTGCCCCGGTGGTAGACAGCACTGACACCGAACAGCAGTGCTCCGGTCAGGGCGTAGATGGTGGAGGCCACCTTGAGGCTGGTGGTGGGGGCAAGCGCGATGAGCACTATGCCGGCGGCGACGGCGAGGGGCGCGGTGCCCGCATGGATCCAGCCCCGCAGGGCGGGCTTGCTCTCGAGGGCCTCCTCGGCCTTTTCGAAGACGTCCTTCCCGGAACTTCCCGCAACCGCACCGGCACCCGTGCCGGGTTCGGGCCGGGGCGACGGCGGAAGCGCGGAGGATCGCGAAGTCATGGGGAAATTCTAACCCAGCAGCCGACAGGTTACTCGGTGGTAACAACGCCCGCAGGCGTCCCTTTCCGGAATCCCCGGGAACAGCCGGTACCTTAGGAGGGGTGACGTGGAAATTCCCCGAGTTCCTCTACAGCTACTACGAGCGCAGGCTCCAGCGCTCGCTGTCCCCTGAACGGATTCCGCACCACATCGGCGTGATGGTGGACGGCAACCGGCGCTGGGCCAGGCTTGCCGGGGCCCCCACGAGCCACGGGCATCAGGCAGGAGCCGACAAGATCCACGAGTTCCTCGGCTGGTGCGAGGAACTCGGCGTCGACGTCGTCACCCTCTATATGCTGTCCACCGACAACATGGGGCGCCCTCCCGAAGAAGTGGAGCAGCTGCTCGACATCATCGCGAATACCCTCGACCGTCTCGGCGAGAGCAACCGCGTGCGTGTCCAGCCGGTGGGAGCGCTCGACCTCCTGCCGGACAACCTTGCGGGGAAGCTCACGGCGCTCGCCGGGCAGACGGAAGGCATCGACGGACTTCACGTGAACGTGGCGCTCGGATACGGTGGGCGGCGCGAGATCGTGGACGCGGTGAAGGAGTTGATGCTCGACTCGGCGGAGGCGGGGAAGTCGCTCGAGGAACTCGCCGGGGAACTGACGGACCAGCACATCTCGGCTTTCCTCTATACCCGCGGGCAGCAGGACCCCGACCTCGTGATCCGCACCTCCGGGGAGCAGCGCCTTTCAGGTTTCCTCATGTGGCAGAGCGCTTACAGCGAGTTCTACTTCTGCGAAGCGCTGTGGCCCGATTTCCGGCGCGTGGACTTCCTGCGGGCACTGCGGGACTACGGCCGGCGGCAACGACGCTTCGGCTCGTAGGGGCACCCCCGGCCCGTCCTCGCATCCATTCTCCGACACGCAGGAGCACATCTGCAAAGTCCGGGGGGACAGCGTATTGTCGGTCCATCAGCCGGTGTCCATGCCGGTGATGGGGAGGCCACCGATGACGCCGACCGTGCTTACCAGCACGTCGATTTCTTCGGGGAAGCCATGCCCGGCGTCCAGGCCGAACTGCCCCACACCCCTACTAGTTCGGGGTGACCGTGCCCCGGAGCGGAGTTTCCGTGGCTGCTACTGATCTCACCCCGTCTGCGCGAAGCAGGGGAAACCGCACCTATGTGATCGACACCTCCGTGCTGTTGTCCGATCCGCGGGCCGTCCTGCGGTTCGCCGAGCACGAGGTGATCCTTCCCGTCGTCGTCATTTCCGAACTCGAGGGCAAGAGGCACGATCCCGAGCTGGGGTACTTCGCCCGGAAAGCGCTGCGGCTCCTCGACGACCTAAGGGTGGAGCACGGCGGACTGGACCGGGCGATCCCCCTGGGAGAGGAGGGCGGGACGCTGCGGGTCGAGCTGAACCATGTGTCGCCCGAAGTGCTCCCGGTGGGCTTCCGCAGTGGGGACAACGACTCGAGGATCCTCGCGGTGGCGCAGTACCTCGCCGGGGAGGGCCGCGACGTGACCGTGGTGTCCAAGGATCTGCCGATGCGCGTCAAGGCCTCGGCCATGGGCCTGCAGGCGGACGAGTACCGCAGCGAGTTCGTGAGGGACTCCGGCTGGACCGGCGTGATGGAGCTGAAGGTGTCCGTCGAGGAGGTCAACGCGCTGTACGAGCACCAGCCGGTCCTCAATGCCACCGCCGCGGAGCAGCCGATCAACACCGGGCTCATCCTGCTGTCGCCACGCGGCTCCGCCCTCGGCCGGGTGGGCGCCGACAAGCAGGTCAGGCTGGTACGCGGGGACAGGGACGTGTTCGGTCTGCACGGGCGGTCCGCCGAACAGCGCCTGGCCATCGACCTGCTGCTCGATAAGGAAGTGGGCATCGTCTCCCTCGGCGGCAGGGCAGGCACGGGGAAGTCGGCGCTGGCGCTGTGCGCCGGACTCGAGGCGGTGCTGGAGAGGCGGGAGCACCGCAAGGTGGTGGTATTCCGCCCCCTCTACGCGGTGGGCGGCCAGGAGCTCGGTTATCTGCCGGGCAGCGAGAACGAGAAGATGAATCCCTGGGCGCAGGCCGTCTTCGACACGCTGGGCGCACTGGTCTCGAACGAAGTGGTGGAGGAGGTGATGGACCGGGGCATGCTCGAGGTCCTGCCGCTGACCCATATCCGCGGCAGGAGCCTGCACGACTCGTTCGTGATTGTCGATGAGGCGCAGTCACTCGAAAAAAATGTCCTCCTGACCGTGATGAGCCGGATCGGGCAGAACTCGAAGATCGTGCTGACCCACGATATCGCCCAGCGCGACAACCTGCGCGTCGGCAGGCACGACGGCGTCGCGGCCGTGGTGGAAATCCTCAAGGGCCACCCGCTGTTCGGCCACGTCACCCTCACGCGGTCGGAGCGCTCGCCGATCGCCGCCCTCGTGACGGAACTCCTCGAGGGCACCGACGCCTGACGCCCGTCATCGGAGTGTTCAGTACGGTGGGACGGTGATCAGCGCGCTGGCGGATTACCGGGGCGATTCCCCGGCTGCGTTCCTCCTCCTGGCCGCGGCGCTGGCAGGTTTCGTAGCCATGGGTGTGCGGTTGAGTATCATCGATGCCCGGACGCACCGCCTGCCGAACCGGATGGTCCTCCCGTGCTATCCGATCGCCGCGGTGCTTCTCGCCGGAGCGGCCCTGATGGCCGGGGAACCGCACCGGGTGGTGTCCATGGCGGGCGGCGCCGCCGTCCTCTGGGTCGCCTACCTCGCCCTACACCTGGTGCCTTCCGCAGGCCTGGGGTTCGGGGACGTGAAGCTCGGTGGGTTGCTGGGTCTGTACCTCGGTTTCGGCGGATGGCAGCTGGTGGTGGCAGGCGCTGCCGCCGGCTTCGTCCTCGGCGGGCTGTGGAGCCTCCTGCTGGTTTCGGGGAAACGGGCCGGCTGGCATGCGTCGGTCCCCTTCGGTCCGTTTCTGATCGGCGGCGCGGCGATCGCCCTGGCTGCCCTAGGGTGAGTTGGTGCCCACACCCCAATTCGTCCTCGACCTTCGGGAAAAAATCGGCTCCGCGCCCCTCTGGCTGCCCGGAGCCGGTGCGGTGGTCTACGACGATGCCGGACGCGTGCTGCTCGGCAAGCGGGCTGATACCGGCCAGTGGACCATCATCACCGGCATGGTGGAGCCGGGCGAAGAGCCGGCGGTCGGGCTCAGGCGCGAGGTCCTCGAGGAGACGGGAGTGGAGGTGGAGGTCGAGATGCTCCTCGGCATCGGCGTCGTGGGGCCCGTCACCTTCCCCAACGGCGACGTGGTGACGTTCCTCAACCACGATTTCCGCTGCCGCTTCGTCAGCGGCGTGGCGAGAGTCAACGACGACGAATCCAGCGACGTCCGGTGGTTCCCGCTCGATGCACTGCCGCCTCTCAACGCACGGCACCTTGAGCTGGTGACCACGGCCTCGACCGCCGACGGCATCCCGCACTTCATACGCTGACACCTGTGACGGGCGCGTGCCGCAGGCGAGTGCGGGCCGTCGGCGCGCGACGTCGTCGTAATCATGATGCGTCCTTCCGGGAAGTCGGAGAGGGGAGTGCGGGAATGTCGAAGAGAGCGGCGAGTGCAGCGATGTTCTGCCGGAGGATGTCCCGATAGGGCGCTGCGTTTTCCAGGCTGAAGAACTCGTCGACGGAGCGTCGGGCCAGCCCTCCCATCAGGAAAGTGGCAAGGCGGGCCCGCCGGTCATCCGGTTCCAGGCCCTCGCGCTGTGCGATCAGCCCGGTCATCTCCTCCTGCTGCACCTCCGCCTTCGTGAAGATGCGGGCAATCAGGTGGGGTTCCTTGCGGATGAGGTCCGAGACGGCCAGGTACTCCTCGCCGGAGATGGCCAGCCGGTCGCCGAGTTCCCCGAACAGCGTCGACAGGGCGTCGAGCAGCGGCGGTCGGTGGCCGTCGGGTGCGCCGCGCAAAAACTGGTCTACGAGGTCGCGAGGGAGTCCGTCGTCGGGGTAGGCGAGGACTGCGTCCTCTTTGGTGGGGAAGTAGTTGAAGAACGTCCTGCGTGAGATGTCCGCCTGGGCGCAGACCTGTTCGATGGTGAAACCACCGAGGCCGTGCTCCAGCGTGAGGCTGCGGGCCGCGGCCACGATGGCAGCACGGGTCCGCGTCCGTTTCTGCTCGCGGAGTCCGCCTTCCGCTGTTATTGCACTATCAGTCATGAAGTAAATAATTACACTAATTATGTGGGAGTGCAATTAGAGGAGTGCCCTGCATCACAAAAGCAACGGACGCACCGGCAGGGACCGGTGCGTCCGTCGTTTCGGCGCGGCTGTTCAGGAGAGGTGCGGCGGTGCAGCGCTGTCGAGCTACGCCTGGGGAGGACGCGTCATCGACAGCACGTCGAGTGCCGAGTCCAACTGCTCCTCGGTCAGTTCTCCGCGCTCCACGAAACCGAGGGCGACGACGGCCTCGCGGACGGTCAGCCCCTCGGCCACGGCCTTCTTCGCGATCTTCGCCGCGTTCTCGTAGCCGATGTACTTGTTGAGCGGGGTGACGATGGAGGGGGACGCCTCCGCAAGGAACCGTGCGCGTTCCACGTTGGCCGTGATGCCATCGATCATGCGGTCCGCCGAGACCCGGGTGGAGGTGCTCAGCAGCCGGATGGACTCGAGGACGTTCCGGGCGATCACGGGAATTCCGACATTGAGTTCGAAGGCACCGTTGGTCCCGGACCACGCCACCGTGGCGTCGTTGCCGACCACCTGTGCGCACACCATGAGAACGGCCTCGGCGATCACGGGGTTCACCTTCCCGGGCATGATCGAGGATCCGGGCTGCAGGTCGGGAAGGGCAATCTCCCCGAGGCCGGTGTTGGGGCCGGATCCGAGCCAGCGCAGGTCGTTGTGGATCTTGGTCAGTGACACGGCGATGGTGCGCAGCATGCCCGAGACCTCGACCAGCGAGTCGCGGTTAGCCTGGGCCTCGAAGTGGTCGCGGGCCTCGGTCAGCGGCAGGCCGGTGTCCGCGGCGAGCAGTTCGATGACGCGCGCCGAGAACCCTACCGGGGTGTTGATCCCGGTTCCGACGGCAGTGCCTCCAAGGGGCACCTCAGCGACACGGGCGAGTGAGGCTTCGATGCGCTCGATGCCGTAGCGCACCTGTGCCGCGTATCCGCCGAACTCCTGGCCGAGGGTCACCGGGGTGGCGTCCATGAGGTGCGTGCGGCCGGACTTCACGACAGTGGCGAACTCCTCCGCCTTGCGCTCGAGCGCTTCGGCGAGGTGCGCGAGGGCGGGGATGAGGTCGTTGGTCAGGGCTGACGTCGCCGCCACGTGCACCGACGTGGGGAAGACGTCGTTGGAGGACTGTGAGGCGTTGACGTGGTCATTCGGGTGAACCGTCGTCGCGCTGCCGGCAGCCTCGAGGGCACGGCTCGCGAGGGTTGCGATGACCTCGTTCGCGTTCATGTTCGACGACGTCCCGGAACCGGTCTGGTAGATGTCCACGGGGAAGTCGCCGTCGTACCTGCCGTTCGCGACGTCCTCCGCAGCGGCCTCGATGGCGCGGGCACGCTCCTCGTCGAGCACTCCCAGTTCCGCGTTGGCCGTCGCGGCGGCCTTCTTGATCCGGGCCAGCGCCTCGATGTGGGAACGTTCAAGGGTGGTGCCGGAAATGGGGAAGTTCTCGACGGCACGCTGGGTCTGCGCCCGGTACAGCGCATTCACCGGGACACGCACTTCCCCCATGGTGTCGTGCTCGATCCGGTACTCGGTCTCCTGGGAGGTCGAAGCGGAATCGACGGCGGGGGGAATGGAATTCGAGGCTGATGCAGGCGTTGGAGTCATTCGCCAATTCTCGCCTCCGGAGCTACAGTGCGCCAAATCCCGAAACGAGCACCGCCTTGCCCTCGTCGAGGCGGTAGGAAACCCCGACGACGGCGACCGACCCGCGCTGCACGGCGTCGGAGATGACGCGCGAGCTGTCGATCAGCCGCTTCGAGGTCTGTTTGGTGTGTTCCACGGCTGTCGCGTTGACATCGAGGATGCCGGAGCGCCGCGCGGTCAGGACGGAGGGGGTGATGCGCTCGACGAGATCCCGCAGGAAACCGACGGGCATGTCGCCCGTTTCCACGGCATCCATGGTGGCGGTGACGGCTCCGCAGTTGTCGTGCCCGAGGATGACGATCAAGGGGACGTTCAGCACGCTGACGCTGTATTCGAGGGAGCCGAGGACGGCGTCGTCGATGACCTGTCCCGCGGTTCGGACCACGAAGATATCTCCGAGGCCGAGGTCGAAGATGATCTCGGCCGCGAGGCGCGAGTCCGAGCAGCCGAAGATGACGGCGAACGGGTTCTGGTTGTTGACCAGCGACGTCCGGCGGGAGGCGTCCTGGTTGGGATGAGACACATCGGCGGCTACGAAGCGGGCGTTGCCCTCCCGCAACCGCAACCAGGCCTGGGCGGGAGTCAGTTGCTTGTTCACGCGCCTACTCTAGCGGCGGATCACGGGGCTTCCGCAGTCGATGACGTGCGCAGGGCTTCGGCTGCGGCGTTGTCCTCGATCTCCTCGAGGGTTGCTCCGCCCAGTACGTCGAATTCAGTCAACTCTGCCTCACCGTCGAGGATGATCGTCGTGCCCTGGAACTCGGTGGTGAGAGCGGTGTCCCCATTGGGGCTGTCCAGCAGCTCCCACTCCACCCCGTTGATGACGCGCGTTCCCGACACCTGCGCCTTGTCGAGCCGCTGGGATATCCACGTGGGGTTGGCCTGGTCGGTCTGGGTCAACTGGATGAAACCCCGGTTCGCGCTCAGGTAGCCGACTTCCCAGTAGTTGACGCCGTCGCCGGCTCCGCCGGTCCAGCGGGCGAAGTTGGAGGTCCATCCCTCAGGAAGCTTGGGCGCTGCCGGAAGATAACCGGCGTCGCCCGCTGACTGCCGGGACACCATCTCAACGTTGACGTCCCGCTGGTAGGTTTCGGCGGTGTAGGTGGGGTTGAGGAAGTAGACGGGAAGAACGACGGCGAGAGTCACCCCGATGGCGATGAGCATGCCGATCACCGTGGAGTTGGCCCGTTTCGCCTGCGCCGGTGTGAGCACCGGACGGACGGGAGGCTCGCCGCTCGGGAAGGCCGCACCGTCCTCGAAAGCTGCTCCGTCGTCGCTGCCGGTTCTGCTGTCCCGGTCCTGGCCGCCACGTGCCCGCTCCTGATCATCCACGCCTCCATTTTCCCCCACGGCGGGCGGGCGGCCTAACGGACAAGGCCCGTCGGCCGGGAAGTGTGTCCAACGGCACGGAGGTCGGAGGAGTACGTCAGCACTAGAATAGGTTGCGGGGACCCTGCTTGCGGCTCCCCGCCGTGCACCACCACGAACTTCGACGATGAGGATTGACGTGTCCCAAAACCCCGAGAACGCCCGGTATTCAACACTTTCGCCAGCCCTTGCAGTGGGAGATGACGAGCCGGACCGCAACCTGGCACTCGAACTGGTCCGGGTGACGGAGGCCGCGGCCATCGCGGGCGGCCACTGGGTGGGCTTCGGCGACAAGAACCTGGCCGACGGCGCCGCGGTCGACGCCATGCGGTCGCTGCTCTCCACCGTCCACTTCAACGGAATCGTCGTGATCGGCGAAGGCGAGAAGGATGAAGCGCCCATGCTGTTCAACGGTGAACGGGTGGGCGACGGAAGCGGACCCGAGTGCGACGTCGCCGTCGATCCGATCGATGGAACACGCCTGACCGCCCTGGGCATCAACAACGCGCTCGCCGTTCTCGCGGTTGCCGAGCGCGGCACCATGTTCGACCCTTCCGCGGTGTTCTACATGGAAAAGCTCGTCACCGGTCCGGAAGCCGCCGACATGGTGGACCTCCGTTTACCCGTCAAGCAGAACCTGCACCTCATCGCGAAGGCGAAGAACCGGAAGGTCAGCCAGCTCAATGTCATGATCCTCGACCGCGACCGCCACAAGCCGCTGGTCGACGAGATCCGCGCGGCCGGTGCACGCACCAAATTCATCATGGACGGCGATGTGGCGGGCGCCATCGCCGCCGCCCGTGAGGGCACCGACGTCGATGCGCTCATGGGCATCGGCGGAACGCCCGAGGGCATCGTGGCCGCCTGTGCGATCAAATCCCTCGGCGGAGTGATCCAGGGCCGGCTGTGGCCCACGAGCGATGACGAGAAGCAGAAAGCGCTCGACGCCGGCCACGACCTGGACCGCGTGCTCTCCACCAACGACCTCGTCACGAGCGACAACTGCTACTTCGCAGCGACGGGAATCACCGACGGCGACCTTCTCCGCGGGGTGCGCTACAGCAAGGACAAGGTACTCACGCAGTCCATCGTGATGCGCTCCAAGTCGGGAACCATCCGCGTGGTGGACGGCGAGCACCAGGCCCACAAATGGGAGACCTACGCGCGCCTGCGGTGATCCACCGACCGCACGTTCGGCTGTACGTTCTCTCGGCCGGCCCCTGCGGCGGCTGCGTACCGCCCACGACCCGATCCGGCGCCGCCGGATCGGGTCGTGTGTTCAGCGCGGGCGTCGGGTGACGACGCGAGCCGCAGTGGCGGCCGTGGCCCGGGCGTAGCGCACGGCCGGGACCGCTGCCTCCCGCAGGCCGCGGGCCATCGAGTACGCGCGGTACATGAGCGCGTTGACCGGCAAGTCCCAGGAGCCCGGATACTCCACTTCGTATCCGCCGAAGGAGCGTTTGAAGCGGGAGAAACCGGCCCAGGGATGTTCGGGCTGGTCCTCGGCGGAAACACCCCACAGGTCGAACCGGGTTCTGCCGGTGGCCTTGGCATCCATCATCATGGTCACCACGAGCGGTATTCCCGCGTTGAGGCTGCGATGGGCGGTGTCGGCTGCCGCGTGGGCATAGACCCTGGTGGTGTCGGTGTCGTAGGAGAGGGCTGCAGCAATCGGTTCCCCGTCCAGCCGCGCGATGAACAGCTTTGCACTGCCCGCGGGCATGAGGGTCTGTGCTGCCCGTGCCAGGTAGTCGTCGGACTGGGCCCGGAACGCCGCGCGCTCGGACACCGCGTGAAGGAAGGCGAGCAGTACCGTAATTTCTGCCGGATCCGTGGAGGTGTCGAAGGTGACACCTTTTTTCCGGATGTTGCGGTAGAGGCCCCGGCTGGTGCTGCGCATTCCGCCGAGAATCGCCTTCTCATCCTGGCTGAGGTCCACCAGCCAGGTCAGCTTCGGCTGCACATCGGCGGGAGCCTTGACGAGTCCGAGCCCCTCCAGGGTCGAGTCGGGGCGCGGGCCGAGATCGGTATTGACCGGTTCTACCCGGACATAGTGGGCGTGTTCCGCGGCGGCAAGGGCGGCGAGGGCATCGAGTGAGCGGCGCAACCCGGCCGTGTCCGCGGCTACCGGTCCGAACGGCACGTAGAGGAAACTGCCGAGCGGAGTCTTCTCCTCGATCGCCAGGAACGAGAATCCGTCGCCGCTGCCGGTGAAGACTCTCTTGCCCAGGGCGCGTTGGAAGTCCGCCCACGCGGGGGACTGGAGGATCGAGGGTTCGTTCAGTCGTTCGGCGCTCACCGGCGGACACCTTCGGTGCCGGCAGGCGTGCCGCAGGTCACCGCGAACAGTACTGCGGGGGAGCCGGCGCCCTGCACGGGGTGGACCAGGACCGGCTGCTCGATATCCGGGAGGAAGCCGGACTGCCCGCGCTCCAGGAGGAGGTCGGACTTCGGCGAATCAAGCCGAACGCTCCCCGAGACCACGAGGACCACCGCGGGACCGTTCTGGGCAAGCGGCACGGGGTCGCCGTCGTGCACGACGATCCGCTGGAGCTGGAATTCCTCGTAGGGGGGAAGGTACAGCTCCTGGTCGAGGAGATTCGTGGCGGCTGGAACCGAGGGCAACGCGAGTGGTTCGAAGATCACGGTCCGCAGCAGTTCCGGGACGTCCACGTGCTTGCCTGTCAGGCCGCCACGCAGCACGTTGTCCGAGGACGCCATCACCTCGATCGCGAGGCCGCTGAGGTAGGCGTGGATGTGTCCCGCGGGAAGGTGGATGACTTCGCCGGGCTGGAGCGACACGCGGTTGAGGAGCAGGGCCACCAGCACGCCGGCGTCACCGGGGTACTGGGAACCCAGTTCGGCCACCGTGGCTGCGTCATCGGCGAAATGCCCGGCGGAATCCACGTCGGTCGGTTCGATCCCCCGCGGTGATGCAACGGCGGCCTCGACGGCGGAGACGATGCCGCCGTCTGCCGACAGCAGCGCCTCGAAGGCGTTGCGGAGCGCGGCCGGAGCACCGGACCCGAGCTCGGTGGCAACGGTACCGAGCAGCCCGGCTTCCTCGGACCCCGGTTCGCAGAGGCCCGCGAGGAACCCGAAGACCGCAGCGGATTCCTCAAGGGGCCGAAACCCGCAGAGCGCGTCGAAGCGAGTCAGCGCGAAAAGCATCTCCGGCTTATGGTTGCGGTCCTTGTAGTTCCGGTGTGCGGCGTCGACCGGTACGCCGGCGGCCTCCTCGGCGTCGTACCCCGCTGCAGCCTGTTCCAGGCTCGGATGTACCTGCAGCGACAGCGCTGACTCCGCGGCGAGCACCTTCAGGAGGAAGGGCAAACGGTCGCCGGAGCGGCTTCCGGCGCCGCCGAGAGCTGCCTGGGGATTTGCTGCGATCAGCTGGTCCAGCGGGGTGCGCGTGCCGTCGGGAAGCACCGCCACCGAGGGGGATCCGGGATGCGCACCGATCCACAGCTCCGCCTCCGGACTTCCTGACGGCTCCCGTCCGAGAAGGTCGGCTATCGCGGTCACCGACCCCCAGGCGTAGGGGCGCAGCGGGTTGTCCAACAGGTACATAGATGCTGTTCCTTAGGTGGGGCCGGATGGTCGGACCGAGTGGTCAGGCCGGGGAGCACTCCCCGTTGTCGGCGAGCAATTCAATGAGCGTAGCGTCATCCTGGATGATCGCGAGCTCCTGGAGGTATTCCTCGGTGATTCCACTGTCGGTTGTCTGCGAGGGAAGCACCGACACCAGTCCCGCCCGCTCCAACTCGAGGATGCCGGCGTCCGAAGGGGCGCCGTCGTCCGCTTCCGAGGGATCCTCGCTGCCCTGGGAGAGCATGTCCTGGACGCGCTGGTGGATCAGGTCGAAGTCGGGGTAGGTCACGAAGTTGTCCTCCGGTGTCCCGAAGTCCGGCGGCCCGATGGTCAACCGCCGGACCTCCTGGTCCTTGGCCTTCAGCGCCAGGTTGACGAAACTGCCCAGCTGGTCCTGCGGGATGTCCGTCTCGACGATCTGCGTGCCGGCGGCGGCGATCTCCTGGAAGTGCGTGAGCAGGGTGGCAGGATCGAGCTGGGCGATCATTGCCTGCTGGACGCACTGCTGGCGGGCGATGCGGTCGTAATCGGTCACGAATTCGCGGGAGCGGGCGTACCAGAGCGCCTGATAGCCGTTGAGGGTCTGAACACCCGGCGCAATCCAGCCGTCCGGCGGATAGTGGCGGATCGGGTCGGTGCCGGGAATCTCGGCGGCGGTGATGGGCACCCAGCCTCCCGCGTCGATCCGGATGCCGCCCATGGCGTCCACCAGCTGCTCGAAACCGTTCATGTCGACCATGACGTAGGCCTGCACTTCGATGCCGAGTATGCCGCTCGCGGCATCCATCATCGCCTCGGCGCCCGGGTCCTCGCTGTCGGGGTACAGGTCCGCATGGTTCTGGATCACCGTGGTGTAGAGACTGTTGATGATGCATTCGTCGCCGCAGTTGTAGCCGTCCGGATAGATCTCCGCCAGCGGAGACTCCTCGGGGAAGGGGGCGTTCTGGAAATTGCGGGGGATGCTGAAGGTCACGGTGGCGCCCGTGGAGGCGTCCACGCTGATCACCGAGATGCTGTCGGGCCGACGGCCCGTCCGGTTCTCGCCGGCGTCGCCGCCCATCAGCAGGAAGTTGTACCGGCCGTCCACCGGGTCGAAGGCCGGCCCGCCCTGGAAGATGGATCCCACCGTGGAGCGCCCGACACCGAGCAGGTAGGCGCCATACGTCAACGATCCACTCGTGAGCACCATCAGGAGGGCGAGCGTGCCGGCTACCGCTGCCCGCACGCGGCGCTCGAGCAGCGGAAGGCGGATGATCCGCAGGGTATTGAGGAACAGGAGGGCCCAGCCCACGGCGAGGCCCAGCAGTGCAGTGATCAGCACCAGTGACCACCAGCGGTGCGTCACCAGTGTGACGACCAGTTGCGGGTTGGTGAGTGCCAGCACGACGGCGGCAACCGCCAGCGCCCAGACGGTGAGGGTGACGCGCAGGGCACGGCGTCCGAGCCTCCGGTTGCCCGCCACGACCTGAGCTGCGCCTGGCAGGGCGAGGGTGAGGCCGAGCAGCACGAAGGCACGTTTCGTCCGGACCGCCGGTGCGGCCGTCTGGGGGTACCGGACCGGGTCGGTCAGATGCACGGGGGTGGCCCCTGATGCTCCCGAGTCCGCCCTCGCCTTGGTGATCATCATCGGCCCTCCGTCGGATGGTCCGGAAGCCGGCTTCGAAGTGCGGTTCCCTTGTCGAGGGCGGTCTGTTTCAGGGACGCAGAGAAATCGACCAGTTGCATCTGCAGGCGCTCCGCTTCGGGCCCGTTTCCGGTAGCGAGGATGCGCACCGCCAGCAACCCCGCGTTGCGGGCGCCGCCGATCGAGACCGTGGCAACAGGGACGCCGGCCGGCATCTGGACGATCGACAACAGGGAATCCATTCCATCGAGGTACTTGAGCGGCACCGGCACTCCAATCACCGGCAGTGGTGTGAGCGCTGCGAGCATCCCGGGAAGGTGCGCGGCACCTCCGGCGCCGGCGATGATCACCCGCAGGCCGCGCTGGTGAGCATCCTGCCCGTAGTGCACCATCTCGACGGGCATCCGGTGGGCAGAGACGACGTCGGCCTCGTAGCTGATGCCGAATTCCTCGAGCGCGTTCGCCGCGCCCTCCATCACGGGCCAGTCGGAATCCGAGCCCATGACGAGGCCGACTGCTGGGTTCTTCATGAGGGTTCCTTCCCGGAAGCCGTGCCGTCGCGAAGGATCGCGGCGGTGAGCCCCGCCCGTGCCCGAACCTGTTCCACCGTTTCGCCGGTGGCGCCGACCACGTTCACATGCCCGATCTTTCGGCCGGGGCGGATGTCCTTGCCGTAGAAATGCACCTTGGCCGACGGGTCCGAGGACAGGGCCGATCGGTAGGCGGTGTAGGTGTCGGTGTTGGAGCCGCCCAGGTAGTTCTTCATGACTGCTACGCCAGCGGTGAGGCTCGTGTCGCCGAGGGGGAGGTCCAGCACGGCGCGCAGGTGCTGCTCGAACTGGCTCGTGACGGAGCCGTCCATGGTCCAGTGTCCGGAGTTGTGCGGCCTCATGGCGAGCTCATTGACCAAGAAGCCCTCAGCGGAGGACGGCGTTTCGAAGAGTTCGACGGCCATTACTCCAGTAACCTCCAGTGCCTCGGCGATTCGGAGTGCTGCCTCGACGGCTGCCTGCGCCACCGGTTCGGACAGGCCCTGCGCGGGCGCGATCACCTCGTCGCAGACGCTGTTGACCTGTACCGACTCCATGACGGGCCAGGCCGCTGCTTCGCCGGAAGGGGTGCGTGCCACGAGTACGGCCAGCTCACGGGTGAAGGGGACGTGTTCCTCCACGAGCAGATCCTCCCCTGTGAACCAGGTACTCGCCTTCGAAATTTCCGCGGCGGACCTGAGCACCATCACGCCCTTGCCGTCGTAGCCACCGCGCGGGGTCTTTAACACCACGGGCCACCCATGGGCGTCACCGAATGCCTCGAGTTCGGCGGGAACGGAAACGCGCGCCCACCGTGGATTGGGGAATCCGAGCCGTTCAACAGCCTCGCGCATGAGCAGCTTGTCCTGTGCGTGGGCGAGCGCCGCCGGCGGCGGCTGGATGTTGATTCCGTCGGAGGCCAGGTTCCGCAGGAGGGTGCCGGGAACGTGCTCATGGTCGAACGTGAGGACATCCACGCTGCGTGCGAAGGCGCGCAGGGCGTCGGCGTCGCGGTAGTCACCCACCGTCACGTGGGCTGCTACCTGTGCCGCTGAAACATTCGGGCCCTCGGCGAAGACGTGCAGCACAAAGCCGAGCTGCGCCGCGGGGGCTGCCATCATCCGGGCCAGCTGGCCACCGCCAACTACACCGATTACGGGAAAAGTCACCTACTCAGGGTACCTACCCGAACGGGAGCACTGGGACGGGCCCGGCAGCTGCGGGCTATTCCGTAGGCAACGGCGGGCTCGGCCCCCTAAAATGGGGAGCTGGACGCCAGGCACTGGGCAGGCGGATGAAGGGCACCCCTGCGTCGACAGGGTGTTTGCCGGGAATCCGCGGCATCAGCACTGCGGTGAAAGGTAACTCGGATTCGACCGCGGAGGTTGTGTTGACGGCAATAGCAGAGCGTATCAGGGGCCTCGCCTCGCTTTTCTGGCGTGAAGTCGCCAAGTTCGGGGCAGTGGGCGGCGTGGCGTTCATCATAGACAACGGCCTGTACTGGCACCTCATCAACGGCCCCATGGACGACAGCGTGGTCAAGGCGCGGTTCGTCTCCGCGTCCGTGGCGACGGTCTTCGCCTGGGTGGCGAACCGCTACTGGACCTTCCGGCACCGCCGCCAGCCGAATGCAGCCCGGGAACTGCTCATGTTCATCTTCATCAACGTGATCGGCATGGGGATCGCGGCCGGCTGCGTCTGGATCGTCCACTACCCGTTCGGGGTCACCGACACCACGTATCTGTTCGTTGCAGGCATCATCGGCACAGTACTTGCCACTTTCGTGCGTTTTATCGCTTACCGCTTCTGGGTCTTCAATGCCGAACTGGACGGAGAGCCCGAGTTCAGCCACGACCACGAGATCCTTCACCCCCATTCCGGATCAATCCCGAAAGCATCCCGGAAGGTGGCCGGTAAAGCTACTGACGGCGCCCCCGGGACGGCCCGGAAAGGCGACGGAGCTACCGAACAGGCGCCTGTCGAGGTGCCTGCCCAAAGCCAGGAAAGAAGCGCTACCGGGCGGCAAGCCGGGCAGTAACCCGTTCGCCTGCCAGGAGTTGGTCTGTCACCTGGACGTCCCTGTCCACCAGGATCAAGGTGCCCTCGGCACCCCACACCGACGCCGCTGCCTCCAGTGCCCGAAGAACGGTGCACCCTGGTTCGAGGAGTGCCACCGAGGAGGGCGGCACCGCTCCATCCGATCCACCGGAAAGGTCGGCGAAGGAGAGCCTGCGGGGACCGGGGGCCCCGGTGGTTCCGCTGTCCCCCGAGTTGCCTGCCTCGACCAGCACGGCTCCCGGTCGAGGCGGCGCCTCCTCCGGAAATACGTCGCCGTACGAGCGCACCTCTGCGGCGTAGTCAACGGCGCCGCGCGGGAGTTCGCCCGGCCAGCGGAGTGCCAGGGCGCCCAGCGCCACGGGAACCAGCATCAGCGGTGCCTCGAGAGGGGGTCGGGCGGAGGAGGTCACCAGAATGTCGCCGTCGATGTCGCCGCTGCCGTCACTGGTGCCGTCACTGGTGCCGCTACCGCCATCAGGAGTGCGGGGCAGGACGAGCACGCCGCCGGCTTGCCAGGTGGCGTAGGCCCACACCACTGCCTTCCAGTGGGTGGGAAGGTGCATCGCCACGCGCGTGCCCCGGACGGCGTCGAGCTCGTCCACGAGGAGGTTCGCGGTTTTCGCCACCCAATTGTCGAAAACCCGCCCCGAAAGTTCCACCCTGCCGTCCGTTCCGTACCACACCAGTCGGGGTGACGAAGAAGCCACCGTCCGCAGGAAGGCGAGTTGTTCGGTCGGATTCGTGTGCTGGGGCATTGTGTCTCCGCCAAGGTTGTGGTGGTATGAATGTGACTGAAGTGATAGTTGATCAAATAACAACCGACGCGCCGCTACTTCTTCATCGGTTCCCGGCGTGGCGCACGCCAAACCGCCGAACCGACTCTATAGGATCCCCCCGCGGTTTGACTCAGTACGTATTACACGCTTGTAATTAGACATCGGATTTGTTCCAGCAGCTGGGCGCGACGGTCTCCTTGGTTGATGCTGGAACGGCAACACCGGGAAGGCACAGTATGGGGCAAGCAGAGCGTATCCAGGAAAGACCAGACATCGCAGCGCAGGCATCAGCCCGCTACGGATCGCGGGGAGTACCCGACGACTGGTTCCTGGATCCAGCTGACCCTGATGCGGGCGGACGCTACCGCGAGGACTCACGCTTCGCGCTCGAGAACCAGGCCACCGCCTTCCTCACGGCGCATGAGGCCCTCGCGGCTTCGCCCGACGTCGCCCTGCCCGCACTAGCCGAGGGGCCGAGCAGCCTCCTCGTGCTGCCCCGCGTAGCCGACGATGCCAAGCTCCGCGCGGCACCGGCCTTTTCCGAGCCCTCGCATGCCGGCTGGACCGTGTCCCCGTCCCGCCCGGGCGACTTCCCGGATGAGGGGGAGCTCGGCTGGCAGTCGGACGCCCTGTGCGCCCAGACTGATCCTGAAGCCTTCTTCCCCGAGAAGGGCGGCTCGACCCGCGACGCCAAGAAGGTGTGCGGTTCCTGCATGGTGAAATCGGAGTGCCTCGAGTACGCCCTGGAAAATGATGAACGGTTCGGCATCTGGGGTGGCCTGTCGGAGCGCGAGCGCCGCCGCCTGCGGAAGCGAGCAGTCTGATCCTGCTCGACCGCCGTGTCACCGCCGTTGTCGTAGCCTCCAACGGATCCCTGTTCCTTCCCGGAACCCTGAAAGCCCTGAAGCGCCAAACCCGTCCGGCTGACTTCCATGTGGGCGTCGCCGCCGGTTCGACGGACGAGTCGGCGTCGACGCTCCGCCTGTACCTGCCCGGCGACAGCCTTCTCGTCGAGTCGGCGGCATCAGGGTTCGGTGCCGCCGTCCAGACGGGCATCCTGCAGATCCCCCAGCGGAACAACGCGCGGAAGGGGACTGGAATCCAGGACTGGTTGTGGCTCCTCCACGACGACTCGGCCCCGGAACCGTCCGCCCTCGAGGAGCTGCTCTCCGCCGTTGAACGCGCGCCGTCCGTCACCGTGGCCGGTGCAAAGCAAGTGGGCTGGGACGACCCGAAGAAGCTCGAGGACGTCGGACTGTCCGTCAGCCGGTGGGCTGAGCGGCTTACGCTCATCGACGGAGGTGAGCTCGACCAGGGACAGCATGACGGTCGCAGTGACGTTTTCGCCGTCAGCTCCTCCGGCATGCTGGTGCTGCGAAGCGCGTGGGACGAGCTGGACGGGTTCGATCCCGCACTGCCGGGTGTGGGCGACGACGTCGACTTCTGCTGGCGGAACCGACGCGCGGGCCACCGTGTGGTGGTGGTTCCGGGCGCCGTCGTACGGCATTCCGGATCCCGGTCCAATGCCGCCGCGATGCTCCGCGCTGCACGCCGCGCGGAGGTCTACCTCCGGCTGAAGCACTCCGTCCTGTGGTCGGTGCCGTTCCTCGCAGCGGGTGCCGTGATCGGGGGCGTCGCCCGGCTGCTGGTCGGCCTGATGACGAAGGATCCGGGCCACGGGGCGGGGCAACTCCTCGCGAGTTGCGCCGGTGTCTGCAAACCCTTCGACCTTTTCCGTGGCCGGCGCTCCATCGCACGGACGAAGACCGCGCCCCGCCGCGTTGTGCATGCGCTTCGCACGCCGCGGCGCGAGGTCCGGTCCCATCGACGGTCCGTCCTCGAAGCTTTCCGGGCGGCCGGTGCACTGCCGGATAACGCCGCCGATAAGCCAGGCATTTCCTCCCGCGACAGCCATGACTTCTCCGCACCCGGCGGACCGCGGCGCCCCTGGGGAGGGCTGGGCGCCGCAACCTCCTTCGGCGTGCTGCTGGCTGCCTCCCTGGTGGGCCTCTCAGGGCTGGTCGGGGCGCCGGCCCTTTCCGGTGGAGCGCTCCTTCCCCTTCCGCAGTCCCCTGCCGAGCTGTGGGACAGCGCTTCCACCTGGTGGGTTCCCCTGGGAGCAGGGTTTGCCGGACACGGCAGCCCCTTCTCCTATGTCCTGTGGCTGCTCTCGATCCTCGGTTTCGGGAACGGCAACGCGGCCGTCGCGGGGCTGGTCCTGCTCGCAATGCCTCTCGCCGGCCTGGCCGCCTGGTGCGGTGCCGGAGCAATCACGCGCCACCGCGGGCTGCGGATGTGGGCAGCGCTCTCCTGGGGTGCCGTGCCTGTGCTGCAGGTGGCGATCGGCAGCGGGCGGCTCGGCGCACTAGTTGCCCACGTCCTGCTGCCGCTGGTACTGGCCGCCATGGTCCGCGCCGTCGGGGTGGGCGCCCGTCCTTTCACACAGACCGGAGCAACGCCCACGCCGGGAACGTCCGGGGTTCCCAGCTGGACGGCGGCTGGCGCGGCAGGATTGCTGCTGGCCGCAGTCACCGCGGCAGCGCCGTCAGTGCTGGTGGTGGCCCTCCTGGGGGTGATCGGTGCCCGGATGATCCTGCGCCGGCGCGCGAAAACCCTGTGGTGGAGTGTCCTTCCGGCGCTCGCGCTGTTCGTTCCCTTCGCGGCGTCGGCCTCCGGCACTCTTCGGGATGCCGTGGCGGATCCGGGAATCCCGCTGCCGTTCACGGCTGCCGAGCTCTGGCAACAGCTTCTCGGATTTCCGGTGGCTTTCGACCCGCTGGTGCCGCCGAAGGCACTGGAGTTCCTGGGTTCAGGTCCCTGGGCGCTGGTTCCGGTGCTCGTCATCGGTGCGCCACCGGTGGTCCTTGCCGTCTTCGCCCTCTTCGGTTCCGTTCGCGGCAGGCCGGGCGCCTACGCCGCCTGGGCCCTGGCGCTGCTGTGCCTGATCGTCAGTGCAGTGTCCCTCTCCTTTCCCGGGACGGCGGGCGGAACCGCGCTGATTCCCCCCTTTTCCGGCCCGCTGGTATCGGGCATCGTCCTCTTCCTCCTGGCTGCTGCCCTGGTGGGAGCGGACGGTCTCCTGGTCCGCCGGGACACCGACCGGTCATCCGGCAAACCGGCTCCCGCCGTCCGCGCCCTCGTCCTCGCAGGATCGGTGGTGCTGGCGGCAGGTCCCCTCACGAGCCTCGGCCTGTGGATCCTCCCGCAGCCGGCGCAGGTCGTTGACACAGAAGCGGTGGCGCTCACCCCTTCAAGCGCCGCGGACGCGGCGGCCGGGGCGGATACGGCGAGCGGTGACAGCCAGGGGGAAGGTACGGATTTCGGCACGGCCGTCCTGGTGCACCCGGTCGCCGAGCGCATCCTGCCCGCCACAGCGGCTGACCGTGGAACCGGACCGGACCGGGCCAGGACCCTGGTCCTGGCCATCGACGGGAGCAACGGTGAGGGTGTTGCGGCGATGCTCATGCGCGGCGCAGGCACCACCCTTGACGCGCTGTCCCCGCTGAACTCACCTGCAGGATCGTCCGGGGTTGGAGCCGCTCCACAGTTCCGTCCCGGTGACGCCGCTGCGGCGGCCCTCCGCGGCGCCGTCGCGATGCTGGTGGGCGGCACCGGAGCTGACGCGCGCGCGGAGCTGCGCCGGTTCGGCGTCGGATATGTCGTCCTGCAGCAGTCCGACACCGCCGCCGAACTACTGGCGGAACAGCTCGACGCCGCGCCGGGCCTGACCGCCGTCGGCAAGACGCCTTCGGGCTGGTTGTGGCGTGTGACGGCGCCGATACTGCCGAACGGAACGGAAGACTCCGGCGGGCAGACGGCCCGGGCCCGAATCGTCGACGCCGAGGGCCGAACCGAATCTCTCGTCCCGTCAGGGACCACCAGGGTGGATACGGGAGTGCGGGACGGAGGCGAGGGACGTACCCTCGTCCTCGCCGAGCGGGCGGATGCCGGGTGGCAGGCCACGCTCGACGGGCGTCCACTCGAAAGCGCTTCGGAAGGGTGGGCACAAACCTTCGTGCTGCCGCCCCGGGGCGGACACCTGACGGTTGACTATGTCAACGCTTGGCAGCCCTGGGCCGAAGCAGTGCAAATGGTCGTGTTCGGCGCAGGCATCCTGCTTGCAGTGCCCGTGCCATCGCGGCCCAGGGCGGTGCGGGTCCTGCCGGCCGACCGGGGTGGCACTTCTGCCAGCGGGCGGGAATTGGCGACTGGCCACGGCCCGGCGGATCCCGGCAGCTCCCGTCCCACCGAAAGAGAGCCGGACATGGCCGCTGCCGGGGCTTCATCATGAGCGCCGCAGCCACGCAGGGCGTGGCAGGAAAGCAACGCGAGGGCAACTGGCGGCCGGGTGCGGCGGGCGTTCTTCTCCTCGGTGCGACGGCGGCGCTGGTAGGGGGGAGCGCGGCAGGAGGATCCGGTGCGGCGCCGCCGAGCGTACCGATTCCCCAAGCCGAGGTCCCGGCCGGGATCCACACGGCCGTGTGCCCGGGCCCGCCCCGGCTCCCTGGCAACAGCGGAGTTTCTCCTGGCGGGCATTCCTTGTTCAGTCCGGTGTCCTCGACTGCGAAGACGCTCGCCAGTGCCATAGTGCTCAGCGACCTCGGCGGCACTATTCCTGCCGCCACCCTTGTCCCGCTCGGCCCCGGGTCGCCGATGTCAGTTTCCTCCGAACGATCCGGAACCTCACGTTCCGGATCGGCGAACCCACCGGTCGGCACAAGGGGGGACGTCGGTACGGACAGGACGGCGGCAGTGGCCCGCGGCAGCACCGTCGATGCGCCGTCCATCTTCCGGTCCGATCCGATGGAGGGAAACGCGCCGGTTGCCGGGGCATCGCTCACCTACACCGCCGTCGACGGCGACCTCCGCGGCCTTGCCGCTTCCAGCTGCCCAGCGCCGTCCAACGACATGGTGCTCCTCGGCGGCGCCACCGAAGTCGGCGATTCCTCGGTCCTGGTGCTCACGAACCCCACCGACATTCCCGCGGCTGTCGACCTCGAGCTTTTCGGCGCCGACGGCCCGGTCGAGGCCGCAGGAACGGGCGGCCACCTGGTGCCGCCGGGGGAGTCGCGGGATGTGGTCCTCGCAGGCCTTGCCGGAAGTCAGGAGCACCTTGCTGTCCGCGTCCGCAGCGACGGCGGGGGCGTGTCTTCGGTGATCCAGCAGAGCGTCCTCCGCGGGCTCACGCCGGGCGGCATCGAGTTGCTGGCACCGTCCGCTCCGGCGGCACTGGAGCAGGTGATCCCCGGCGTCGTTCTCCAGAATGCGGACACTGCCCGCATCATCCGCGGGCAGGAAGGGTACGCTGCTGCCTCCCCGGTCCTGCAGGTCCTGGTCCCCGGCAGTACTGACTCAGTACTCGACATCCGGATCTTCGGCGCCGACGGAGAAGTTTCCTTGCCGGAGGGGGGAGCGATGACGGCGGCAGCGGGCAGCGTCAGCACCTTTCCGCTGGAAGGCCTGGCGGAGGGCACCTACACCGTGTCCATCGCCTCGGATGTTCCCGTGGCAGCGGCCGCCCGCGTCAGCCGCGGCGTCACGGCGGGTGCCCCGGTGGACTTCGGCAGCGCGCCGGCAGCCGAGCGGTTGGGGATTGAGCACGCGGTGGTTTTCGCCGACGGCGTCGATGTCCAGCTCGTGTTCGGGGCGCCCGAAAACGGTGCAGAGGTATCGCTCACTCCGGTGGGTGCCGATGGTGTCCTCGGTGATCCGCGGGTGGTAGGCCTTGCGGGGACGACGTCGGTGACGGTGCCGGCGTCGTCCTTCGGACCCGACGTGGTGGCGGTGATCGTCGGAGCCACAGGAGGCCCCGTGTTCGGTGCGCAGGTCGCGACCCTGGGTGGGAACACCGCCGGTGTCTCGGTGAGCGCCATCCCCGAAGCTCCGAACGGCAATAGAAGCATCCCGGTGGAGCTGAGGTACTAAGGGGAGCTTTGCGGTCAGGCCTGTGAGCGCCCGTAGGCAGGATCCACGGCTTCCGGTGCCATACCCATCAGTTCCGCCGTCTGCTCGATCACGACATCATGCACGAGTTCGTTGACCGGGAGGATGCCCTTGGCCGCCATCTCGATGGGATGGCGGAAGACCGTGATCACTGCTGGACGTCCGGGTACGGCAGGGGTGGCTGCCCCGAGGAGACCGCGCAGGCTCCCGGGAGTCCTGTCCTCGAGGCCGTCGGGAATCTCCTGGACCACGATCTGCAGATCCTGGATGCGCTCGCCCCACAGCCGCTCGAGGCGCTGGGCCGATTCCATCACCCACTCGTCGAACTGCTCAGAACGGGTGCGGAAGCCGGGCAGGTGCGAACCGATCAGCTCCCCCCGCATTCCACGCCCACGGCGGTTCCTGCGACGCTCGAAGAACGACCGTCCGGCCAAGGGGCCGGGACCCTTTGCTTCGGTCAGGTTCACCGAAAATGTTGAAGCTTCCCGCATATAAAGACTGTAAGCCCATTGCCCCGCCGACGCATCCGCGCAGCGCGAATCCGCCGAAGCGGATGAGCGATGTTGCACCGGCGCTTCCTGCTGTCCGGCGAGGCCTCGAGCCAGCAGGCTGGAGGGCGGTCCGGGAGGCGGCCCTCCGATCGGCGGAGGCGAATGGCCTGTCGAAATGCCGCCGGGCCGCTGGAGGACGGTAGGCTTTCCCCTCGTGGGATTCATCCGTTCATGTTCGCGTTCAGCCTGCCAGCGTTCGGCAGTGGCCACGCTTACCTATGTGTACGCCGATTCGACGGCGGTCCTCGGGCCCCTGGCCACCTACGCGGAGCCCCACACGTACGATCTCTGTGCACTCCATGCCGAGCGGCTCACCGTCCCCCGGGGCTGGGAGGTGGTGCGCCTGACTCTGCCGACCGCACCGCCGGAACACAATTCCGATGACCTCCTCGCGCTCGCCGACGCTGTCCGCGAAGCGGCAGTTGACCGCTCCGCCCAACCTGCGGCGGCCGTCCACCGGGGAACGAAGCTACCCATCGAGCCACCCCCTGACGGCGGCGGACCGCGCCGGGGCCACCTCCGGATCCTCCGGGAACACTAGTCGCGTACGTACTCCTGGTTCGGCCGGGGACGGCCGTCAACGGTATCCTTGAAGGGAATCTCCGTACCGTCTGTCCTCCCCGGAAAGTTTCAGCAATGGCGAATCTGCCCCAGCAACTGCTCGATATCCTCCGCTGCCCGGTCACGGGATCGCTGCTGGTCGAGGACGGCGGCCGCCTGACCTCGACAGCGCCGGGCCCGGACGGCGCCCTACTGGAATACCGGCTTGAGGAAGGCATCCCCGTGCTTCTTCGCCCCGAACTACTCGAGAACCCAGCCCGATCCTAGGAACCCCATGACATTCGACTTCAAGGTTGCAGACCTCTCACTGGCCGTAGCCGGCCGCCACCAGATCCGCCTCGCGGAGCACGAAATGCCGGGCCTCATGGCGCTGCGGCGCGAGTTCGGTGACGCCCAGCCCCTCGCCGGCGCCCGGATCGCCGGATCCCTTCACATGACGGTGCAGACAGCAGTGCTGATCGAGACGCTGACCGCGTTGGGCGCCGAGGTCCGGTGGGCGTCCTGCAACATCTTCTCCACCCAGGACGAGGCCGCCGCCGCCGTCGTGGTCGGTTCCGGCACCATCGAGGAGCCTGCAGGCGTTCCGGTGTTCGCGTGGAAGAACGAGACCCTCGAGGAGTACTGGTGGACCGCCACCCAGATCCTCACCTGGCCGGGCCAGGCTGACGGCCGGGGACCGAACATGATCCTCGACGACGGCGGCGACGCCACGATGCTCGTGCACAAAGGTGCGGAGTTCGAGGCGGTGGGTGCTGTGCCGGCGAATCCGCAGGAGGGCGACGCCGACTACTCCCACGAGTACACGGTGTTCCTCGATACCCTGCGCGGCACCCTCGGGTCCGAACCGCAGAAGTGGACCGCCATCGGCGCCGGCATCCGGGGGGTCACCGAGGAGACCACCACGGGGGTCCTGCGTCTCTACCAGCTCGCAGCGAAGGGCAAGCTGCTCTTCCCCGCCATCAATGTGAACGACTCCGTGACGAAGTCCAAGTTCGACAACAAGTACGGCATCCGGCACTCGCTGCCCGACGGCCTGAACCGCGCCACCGACGTCCTGATCGGTGGCAAGGTCGCCGTCGTCTGCGGGTACGGCGACGTCGGAAAAGGCGCCGCCGAGGCGCTGCGCGGGCAGGGTGCACGCGTGATCGTGACCGAGATCGATCCGATCTGCGCGCTTCAGGCGGCCATGGACGGCTACCAGGTGGCCAGACTCGAATCGGTTCTGGGAGAGGGCGACATCTTCATCACCACCACCGGCAACAAGGACGTGGTCATGGCGCACCACATGGCGAAGATGAAGCACCAGGCCATCGTCGGGAACATCGGCCACTTCGACAATGAAATCGACATCGCAGGGCTGGCGCGCATCCCAGGCATCGGGAAGATCGAGATCAAGCCGCAGGTCCACGAGTGGGTTTTCCCGGAGAGCGAGGCCGACGGAACCGCGCAGCACTCGATCATTATGCTGTCCGAGGGACGCCTGCTGAACCTTGGCAACGCTACCGGGCACCCTTCCTTCGTCATGAGCAACTCCTTCGCGAACCAGACCATCGCGCAGATCGAGCTCTTCACGAAATGGCAGCAGGCGGACGCCGAGGGCAACCCCGAGTACGCGAATCAGGTGTACGTCCTGCCCAAGATTCTCGACGAGAAGGTGGCACGCCTCCACCTCGACGCTCTCGGAGTGGAGCTCACCGAACTGTCGAAGGGCCAGGCCGAGTACCTGGACATCGACATCGCCGGTCCGTACAAGTCCAACCAGTACCGGTACTGACAGATCCAGCTGGAATGCCCGGAACGTTCCGTCCGGCGGAAGAGGCACGCAACCGGAGTTGCGTGCCTCTTCAGTTCCTGCCGTCCTGCCCGAACGGCAGTCGATGGAGCCGCTCGGCGGTGGCGACGACGCGGGACCGTTGGAGGGACATCGCCCGGAACTCACGGGTGCGCCGTGCGGCGATGACGGCGTGCAGGAACTCCTCGGGATGCGTGCCCCGCGGTGGTGGGGGAGAGACGAGGAGGCTCGCTTCCGATGCGAGTTCCGCCGCGAGCACGGAGCGGGCGGAAGGCGTGAGGCGGGGCGCCTGTGCGAGGAACTGGGAGACCCGCCGCGCCAGTGGATCGGGCAGGCGCGCGATGTCGGCCGTCGAGGCCCACGGCTGCAGCCGCGGAGGCATTCCCACCGCGGCTCGCGGCTTCACGACTACCCGTTCACGCATCGAGTAGGTTCCCGCGAGGAGGTCGCCGAGCCGCTTGGAACGCTCATTGAACAGGGACACCACGAAGGCGAGCGACCCGAGCAGGAGATAGATCTCGAGGACACCCACCATCCCGCGCAGGAAGGCGTGCCGGAAGCGGATGGCACCGCCGTCGTCGCGCACGATCCGGAGTCCCATGACCAGGCGTCCGAGGGACTTGCCGCGCGTGACGGTCTCGATGGTCACCGGGACGACAACGAAGACCAGGACAACCAGGATGAGGACCAGCGCGCCGGTGAGCGCCGGGTCGAACGCGCCGTCAAGAGTATCTGCGAGCAGGAGGACCAGCCCGAACACGACGAGAAGCTGCGCTCCGACGTCGATGAGGGTCCCGAGGCCGCGGGCCGCGAACCCTGCGGGCCGCAGTTCGAGGACGACTGCCTCGCCCGTTACCACCGAACTCACCGGAAGCCCCCTTTACCTGGTGCCGGCCTGCTGTTCCGTGCCCAGCCTATAGCGGACGGGACGCTTCCGCCGCGGGCCCGGTGGAGCGGGAGGAGAGGCGTGCCGGAGGTGGAGCGGGGAACTATAGGGTGTTGGCATGGACGTCGACGCCTTTGTTGAAGTGCACCGCCCTGACTGGCAGCGGCTGGATGCGCTGGTGGGCAGGCGCAGGTTGTCCGGTCCCGAGTCCGATGAACTGCTGATGCTGTACCAGCGCGTGTCCACGCACCTGTCGATGATCCGCTCCGTGGACCCGGAAAGCGCGCTCTCCGGTGCGCTGTCGATGCGGCTGTCGAGGGCGCGGACGCGTTTCACGGGTGCCCGCTCCAACTTTCTCGAGGATCTGGCCCGGTTCTTCCTTTTCTCCCTGCCCGCTGCTTTCTACCGCATCCGCTGGTTGACGGTGGTGGTCGGTGTGTTGTTCGTCGGCGTCGCCTGGCTGCACGGCGCATGGGTCGCGAATTCGCCGGGTGTCATCGCCGCCATGGGAACGGACCAGGAGCTCCGGCAGTATGTGGAGGAGGACTTCGTCGACTACTACTCCGAGAATCCGGCGGCCTCCTTCGCGGGAGCCGTCTGGACCAATAACGCATGGATCGCACTCCAGGCGGTGGCATTCGGGGTGACCGGCATCTGGGCCCCCTTCATCCTCTATCAGAACGCGCAGGGGGTGGGCATGGCGGGCGGCATGATGGCGGCCTACGACAGGCTCGACGTTTTCTTCCTCTACATCCTGCCGCACGGGTTCATGGAACTGACCGCCATCTTCATTGCAGCCGCTGCCGGACTGCGCATTTTCTGGGCCTGGGTTGCACCGGGACGGCGAACCCGTGCGGCGTCACTCTCCGAGGAGGGCAGGTCGCTCATCACCGTGGCCCTCGGACTGGTGCTCGTGCTCGTCGTCTCCGGCCTCGTCGAAGGCTTCATCACGCCCAGCACGCTTCCTGCATGGCTGCGGATCGCCGTCGGGTTCCTCGTCCTCGCGGCGTACTGGACCTACACCCTCCTCCTCGGCAGCCGTGCGGTGAAGGCGGGTGCAACGGGCGACCTCGACGCCGTCGACCGGGGTGAGACCGTCCGCACGGCCTGAACGGGTCCGGTCCGTCGTTCGGGGAGCCTCCCGCGCTGCCGCATGTCCGGCCGGTACCCTCGAAAGGACATGCCGTCCCGAGCGGCGCAGTGCATAGCTAGGAGACCTACGCAGTGGCCGACACCGACAACGCCCGCGGGCAGCAGGACACCGCCGAGGATGCCCGGCCCGCGCCACGGCTGAACGACACCGGCGAGCACGACGATGCCTCTCCACGCACTGCCGCGCTGCCGGCGGAACCGTCGCAGACGGACGCGCCGCCCACCGGGGCGCCCGCAGCCGCAGGTGTCACTCCCGCTCCCGTGCCGGCCGTTCCCCTGTCCGCCGGAGCCGTGTCCAGCCGTGTCCCGGCCGACGACGCCCGGAGGTACGCTGAACCTCCCTCGGACACCGGAGCCCTCACCCTGCGGCCGTCCGACGACGAGGTGGCGCGTCGCGCAGCGCAGCGTGAGCAGGCCGTTGCCCCGAAGCCGGGCCTGCCCCGTTTCCTCCAGGTGCTGATCGCCGTCCTCTTTCCCGTCATCGTGCTCGCAGGAGCGGTACGTGCGGTGACGACGTCGGCGTTCCTCTGGATCGAGTACCACCGCCCAGGTTTCCCCGCCGACTCCTACGGCTTCTCCCCCGAGGATCGCATGACGTACGGCTCCTACGCGCTCGACTACGTCGTCAACCTGGCACCGGCGCGCTACCTGGCAGGCCTGGTCACCCCGGGGGGCGGGCAGTTGTTCCTCGACTCCGAAGTGGGTCACATGGAGGATGTGAAGGCCGTGCTGCAGCTTTCCTTCGGAGCGGCCTTCCTGCTGTTCGTGGTCGCCGTTGCCTCCTGCATCTACCTGGCACGCAAATACAAGGGCGGCGTCCGCCGGGCGCTTTTCTCCGGTGCGGTGATCACCCTCGTACTGATCATGGCCCTCGCGGTTGCCGCAATCCTCGCCTGGCAGACCTTCTTCACCCAGATCCACGCGCTGTTCTTCGCCGACGGGTCATGGACGTTCCGCGTTGACGACACCCTGATCCGGCTCTTCCCGGAACAGTTCTGGACGGACGCCGCAGCGTCGGTCGGAGCCATCGTGCTCCTCGCAACACTGCTGACCCTGATCCTCACCTGGCCCACCAAAGCGAGGCGCGAACGGTCGAGGACAGCGCAGGAGGCGCACCAGGCCCGCTACGCGGCTGGTCTTGAGCCGCGGATCCGCTAGATCCAGCTCGGCATCCACATCCTCATCCGCCACTGGTCGTCGGGAATCACCTCGGCGGTCCACAGTGGCAGGAAGAAGGCGGACAGCGCCACGGCGGCCACCAGGAAGATGCCCACGACGGCGATCCCCACGCGACGGCGGGCAGGGTCCTGGAGCCTTGGTTGAGCCTCTCCCTGTCGCTGTCCCTCCGGGGCGCCGAGGACCAGCCCCAGGCAGTGCACCAGAGCCAGGATCAGGAATGGTTCGAAGGACACGGCGTAGAAAAAGAACGTGGTGCGCTCCGGGTACAGGAGCCAGGGCAGGTAACCGGCCGCAATGCCGGCCAGCACCGCTCCCGCCCGCCAGTCACGGCGCCCGGCCCAGACGAACAGGAGCACCACCAGCGCGGCGGCGGCACCCCACCAGATCAGCGGGTTCCCCAGGGCCGTCACCGCCTGGGAGCAGGATTCAACCACGCAGCCCTGCTCGGCGCCCAGGGTTTCCCGGTAGAACGAGGTGGGCCTGCCCATCAGGAGCCAGGTCCAGGCGCTCGATTCGTACGGGTGGTCCGAGCCGAGGCCCTCATGGAAGCTGAAGGCGCTGCGGTGGTACTCGGCGAGCGAGCGGAGCGAGGGCGGCACCCAGCCCCAGAGTGAGGAGGGATTGGTGAGTGCCCATTGCCGCCCGTACGCATCGGTGGACAGCAGCCAACCGGTCCAGGAGGCGACGTAGGTCAGCGCCGCAACAGGCACCAGCGCCGCAAAGGCCTGGAGCCCGTCCCGCAGGACGCCGCCCACGATCCAGCGGTGCACTCCGGCGATGCGCCGTGCACTCAGGTCCCACGCCACGGTCATCAGCCCGAAAACGGCGAGAAACGGTAGTGCCGACCATTTGGTGCCGAGCGCCAGACCGAGGCACACGCCGGCGGCGATCCGCCACGGACGCACGCCGAGCCACGGCCCGTAGCGCAGCTGTGCCCCTGTCGGCACGCAGTCGGGGGCTGCCCGGGCAAGGGCCGACAGCGACCGCGCCAGCCGGCGTCGTCCCTGGTCCCGATCCTTCAGCAGGGCGGCGAAGGCGGCGAGGATCCAGAAACTCAGGAAAATATCGAGCAGTGAGGTGCGTGAGTGCACCAGATGGTGGCCGTCGACGGCGAGCAGCAGCCCCGCCGCCGCCCCCAGGAGAGACGAGCTGAACAGGCGCTGGGCCACGAAGGCGATGAGCAGCACCGACAGCGTTCCCACCAGCGCGGCCGAGAAGCGCCAGCCGAACGGATCGTCGGCCCCGAAGAGGAGCATGCCGGCACCGATCATCCACTTGCCCACCGGCGGGTGCACCACGTAGTCGGCAGTGGGGAGGAGAACGTCCGGGTTCCCTGCGTTGAAGGAGTCATTGGCGTCCTCGGGCCACTCGCGCTCATAGCCCGAGAGCAGCATCGAGTAGCCGTCCTTGACGTAGTACGTTTCGTCGAACACGAGGGAGCCCGGTTCGCCCAGCCGGATGAACCGCAGCAGGCCCGCGAGGACGGCCATCGCCAGCGGCAGAAGCCAGGTGAACGGTCCGCCCGGAGCCGCCGCGCCCACCAGCCGGCGGACCAGCGCGGCCTCGGTGAAGGCCTCCCGGGGAGCAGCGAGCCAGGCTCCCGAGGCGCTCTTCCCGGGCTCTCGAACGGCGGTGTGGCTCACAGGTGCCATGCTACCGGCGGAGAAGGCGGGCCCAACACACGCGCCCAGCACGCGGGCGCACTGCACCTAGTGCGCGAGCCCGTCCTCGTGCAGGCGGTGGCTGACCGGCTCCAACTGGAAGGTGCAGTGTTCGATGCTCACAGGAAAGTGCTCGGCAACACAGGTCTGGAGCTGATCGAGTACGCGGTGGGCGTCACCGCTGGTGAAGCAGTCGTCGTCGACCACCACGTGCGCGGTGAGCACCGGCAAACCGGTGGCTATCTGGGTGATGTGCAGGTCATGGACATTGCGCACCGACGGCAGCGCACAGATGTGCTCCCGCACGGCATCCGGATCGATGCCGGCCGGCGTGGATTCCAGCAGCACATTCACCGTCGCATGCAGCAGTTTCATTGTCCGGGGCAGGATCAGCACGCCGATCAGCATGGCGACGACGGCGTCGGCTCGCATCCAGCCGGTCAGCAGAATGACGATGGCGGCCAGAATGACGGCCACCGAGCCCAGCGCGTCGGCCAGGACCTCGAGGAAGGCCGCCCTCAGGTTGAAGTTCGCGGCGCGGTGCCGGGAGAGGATGAGCAGGGCGATGAGGTTCCCCAGCAGGCCGATGATCCCGAAGACCAGCAGTTCCCGCGAGGCGACGTCGGTGGGCGTGATGAGGCGCTGGATTCCCTCGACGAGGACATAGAGCCCGACGGCGAGGAGCACGCCGGCCTGCGCCATCGCGGCAACCACTTCAGCCCTCCGGAAGCCCCACGTCCGGCGCGCCGTGGCCGGGCGGGCGGCAAGGGCCGCGGCACCCAGCGCCATGGCCAGGCCTGCAGCATCGGTGAAGACATGGGCGGAATCGAAGAGGAGAGCAAGGCTTCCGGTCCAGAGCGCCCCCACGAGCTGGAGCACGAAGACAACGAGGGTGACGGCGAGGGCTGCGGCCAGCGGGCCGCGGTGGAACCCACCGGGCGCCGCACCCGCCGCATGGTGGTGATGGTTCCCCATCCCCTCAGGCTACAGCGCTGCTGGAACCCTTCGAGGCCAGGCGGCGGAAACGCGCCTACCCCGTCTCGCGGGTCGATACAGCGCTAGGCTTGATCGGTGAGCGAGCCAGGAGAAGACAGCAGCGGAAAGACCACCGACGCCGGCAAGACGCAGTTCGCGGCCTACCGGGGGACCGCCGGCGACGGCGCGTCCCAGGGTCGGGTGGTTCTCGCCGGAACTCCGATCGGTAACATGGGCGATGCCACCGAGCGCCTGCTGGGCCTGCTGGAGAGTGCGGATGTCGTGGCCGCCGAGGATACGCGCCGGCTCCACCGCCTCGTGCAGTCCCTCGGGGTGACGGTGGGTGGACGCATCATCAGTTACCACGAGCACAACGAGGACAGCCGGACCGGGGAACTGCTCGACCTCGTCCGTGCCGGAGCCACACTGCTGATGGTTACCGACGCCGGGATGCCCTCGGTGTCGGACCCCGGCTACCGGCTGGTCGAAGCCGCGGTGGGGGAGGGGATCCAGGTCACCGCCGCGCCCGGGCCTTCGGCGGTGCTCACCGCGCTCGCGCTGTCGGGCCTGCCGACGGACCGGTTCTGCTTCGAGGGATTCCTGCCCCGGAAACCCGGGCTGCGCGCCGGGCGTCTTGCCGAACTTGCTGCCGAACGACGCACCATGGTGTTCTTCGAGGCACCGCACCGGCTCGAACCGATGCTGCGCTCCCTGCAGCAGGCCTTCGGCTCGGACCGCTCCGCTGCGGTGGCCCGCGAGCTGACCAAGGTGCATGAGCAGGTGCTGCGCGGCACACTCCTCGAGTTGCTCCAGTGGGCACAGGACAGCGAGGTGCGCGGGGAGATCGCGGTGGTGGTGGGCGGCGCTCCCGAGGCTCCGCCGTCACGTCCCGAGGACTCCGTTGCGGCGGTGCAGAAACTCGTGGCCGACGGCGCCCGGCTCAAGGAGGCGGTCGCGACGATCGCGGAGGACGCCCGGGTCAGCAAGCGTGAACTGTATGCAGCAGTGATTGCCGCGCGCTAGATCAGGACCGTGCTTCCAGCGGCAGCGAGGAGTCGGACGCATAGGCCCTCAGGATGGCCTGCTGGGTATTCTCATACACGGTGCGGCCGTTCGGAAGCAGGGTGTAGGCGAGGAACTCCTGCTCGAATGTCACGATGTCGGCGTTGACGGCCTCGAGTTTCGCCTTCACCAGCAGGGCCAGGGTGTGCCAGCGCCGACGGGCCGCCTTTTCGCGGCCCGAGTCGTCGGTTTCGTCAGGGAACCCGGCCGGGCCTGTGAGCAGGAGGCGGAACTGGCGGTCACCCGAGGAGAAGACGATTGCCGTCCGGCGCTGCTCGGAAATGCACCGCACATCGCTCGCGCCATGGCGGCTCAGCAGGCCCACGATCTCGGCCCGGGAGTCCGCGCTGCTGGCCGAGGCGCCTCGAACATAGTTAGTCGTCATAATCTAGGGTACGTCGAAGCCCGGCGCCGCCACCCGGCGCCACCCCCGCGTTGCGCCGGTTGCCAACCTCCGCGCCGCGCCGGTTGTGCAAGTGACCAGCGCTTCCCCGGTTCGGCCGTGCAGCGAAGTCTGGACACCGATTCCACCCCGCGGCTAGCGTGAAGCGTGAACTTTGCTGCGTACGGGAAGCCCCTGCGCTGCCATCTCTGACCGAGGAGTGCCCCCATGTCCGTCACCGCTGTGACCGCCACCCGCGAGAACGAACTGCTGGAGCAGGTGCCGCAAGGCCTGCTGATCGGCGGCGAATGGCGGGGCTCCTCCTCGGGTGCAGTGTTCGACGTCGAGGATCCGGCAACAGGCAAGACGTTGAGGTCGCTTGCCGACGCGACGCCGGAAGACGGTGTTGCAGCACTCGACGCCGCCGTTGCCGCCCAGGACGACTGGGCTCGGACAGCGCCCCGTGAGCGTGGTGAGATTCTTCGGCGGGCCTTCGAGCTCGTGACACGGCGCGCCGAGGACTTCGCGCTGCTCATGACCCTCGAAATGGGCAAACCGCTTGCCGAGGCCCGCGGCGAAGTGACCTACGGCGCCGAGTTCCTCCGGTGGTTCTCGGAGGAAGCGGTGCGGACGTCGGGGCGCTATTCGGTGGCACCGGACGGCAAGTCACGGCTCCTCGTCAACAAGAAGCCGGTAGGGCCCTGCCTGCTCATCACACCGTGGAACTTCCCTCTCGCGATGGCTACGCGCAAGATCGCCCCGGCAGTCGCCGCCGGATGCACCATGGTGCTCAAGCCGGCGAACCTCACGCCACTGACGTCGTCGTTGTTCGCCGCGGTGATGGAGGAGGCCGGGCTGCCTGCAGGGGTGCTGAACGTCATTCACACCACCGACGCCGGCGGTGTCACCGGCCCGCTGATCAGGGACTCCCGGCTCCGGAAGCTCTCCTTCACCGGGTCCACTCCGGTGGGGCGGAGCCTGCTCGCGGCGGCCTCGGACAAGGTCCTGCGTACCTCGATGGAGCTCGGCGGCAATGCGCCGTTCCTCGTCTTCGAGGATGCGGACCTGGAGTCGGCGGTGAACGGGGCGATGCTCGCGAAGCTGCGCAACATGGGCGAGGCATGCACCGCCGCAAACCGGTTCATCGTGCACGAGTCGGTCGCCGACGAATTCGCCGCCGAGCTGGCCTCCCGGATGGCGGCGATGACACCGGCGCGCGGCACGGAGGAGCACTCCAAGCTGGGACCGCTGATCGACGCGAAAAGCCGGAACAAGGTGCATGACCTCGTGTCCGCGGCGCAGGACGACGGCGCGGAAATAGTGACCGGAGGTGCCCCCGTGGACGGTGCAGGATACTTCTACCAGCCCACGGTGCTGAAGAACGTACCCCGGTCCTCCCGCATCCTCAAGGAGGAGATCTTCGGACCCGTTGCACCGATCATCACCTTCGCGACCGAAGATGAGGCAGTCAGACTTGCCAATGACACGGAGTACGGCCTCGTGGCCTACGTCTTCACCCGCGACCTCAACCGGGGTCTCCGCATGGGCGAGCGGCTCGACACCGGAATGATGGGCCTCAACGCCGGCGTGATCTCCAACGCGGCAGCACCCTTCGGCGGTGTGAAGCAGTCCGGTCTGGGCCGCGAGGGCGGAACAGAGGGAATCGAGGAGTACCTCTACACGCAGTACATCGGCATTGCGGATCCCCTGGGCTCGTAGGGCCGGCAGACGGTGATAAAACCCAGATCCCGAAATCCAGATCCCCGGATCGGGGGTCAGGGGCTTACACGGTTCCTCAGTATTTCCGGGGAAGCCGGCTCATCACGGAGCGCGGCAGAAGCAGCGCCTTCAACCGGATGCCCCAGCCGCTGCGCTGCCGAAGGGCGACAATGACCGTCTCGACATCGTCCCAGAGGCTCTGCATGCCGGACCGCCGGACCGTCGTCGTCCCGTCCAGCTCCTGATCCGCTCGCTGCAGAACGGGCAAGGCGTATTCCTCGCGCTCATAGGCCTGCTGCAGTCTCGTCAGCGAAGTGGACGGCGCACCCTGCAAACCGGCCTTACCGCGGAGCCGCTCCGCGAACACGCGCGGGGTGTCGGTGGGAAGCAGCGGGTGTCCGTAGTCACCGGCCAGCTCGGTGGCCTGGGCCCAGGCGGTCGTGGCCGCTCGCGGCGCCGGTCCGCTGACGAGCTGACGCCGCCGCAGGCCGGTGCGGGTGGTGCGCAGGAGAAGCGGCAGAAGGAGAAGGATCAGTCCGCCTCCGACGACGACACCGACGACACGGGCCGAGCCGTCGTCGCCGGGAGTGGCGCCCGTTCCGCCCGCCGGTTGATCCGCCCCGTCGCCCGACGGAACCAGCGCATCGGGTATCGTTCCCGGGTTGAGGCTGTCGATGTCGTCGGCCCTCGGCCCGACGGGAGAGAAGGCCGCCTGGGCGTAACCCGGCACCACGCCGCGTGAGGGAGTGGGCTCGAACTGTACCCAGCCCACTCCGGTGAAATACAGCTCGGGCCACGCATGGGCGTTGCGGGAATCGACGACGAACTCCCGCAGCTCAGTATCCCCCGGACCTTCCTCCAGCTCGCCGGTGGGGGTGCCCGGCGTGTAACCGACGGCCACTCGGCTGGGGATGCCGGCCGCCCTTGCCATGACCGCCATGGTGCCCGCGTAGTGGACGCAGTAACCCGCCTTGGCCTCGAGGAAGCGGGCCATGACGTCCATGCCGCTGCCGTCGTAACCGCCGTCCACGGGCGCCTCGACCGAGTAGGTGAACTCGGCACCGCGCAGATAGCTTTGGATGGCCAGGGCCTTGTCGTAGGGGTTGGCGAAGCCACCCGCCACCGCTTCGGTGGTTTCCCTCACAATGTCGGGGGTGTCCTCGGGGAGGTCGGTGAAGACATCGGCGACAGCACCCGGTTCGGAGGGGCCGATCGTTCTCAGGCCCTCGCGCGTCAGCTGCGGAATGGCGCTCTGTACCTCGTATATCTGACGGGCTGTGGAACCACCGTCGATCGCGAGCACGCTGAGGTTCTCGGAATCCCACGACCACCGGCCCGTCAGCCCGGTGATGCCCACGGGTGCGTACGGCGACAGCAGCCAGGGACTTGAATAGCTTTGCGTGGTGATCCGGGTGAAGGCGCTGACGCCGTTGGACAGCGAGTTCCGCTCGAGGTCGGTTCCCATCTCTGCGAGTCCGCGCTCGCGGTTCCCGAGGCGCTGGTCCGGTTCCCACCGCCGTCCCGTGAAATTTTCGAGGGTCACTGCGCGCAGGTACAGGGGCGCCGAGGAATCGGTGGCGTAGGTGATCCGGCCGAACCCGGTGGGGTTCCGAAGGTCATTGCCGAGCGTCACCGCGGGATTGAGGCCTGTGGCGCTGCCCCAGACGTTCAGCCGCGCGCCCTGTGGGAAAGCTCCCGAGTTGAAGCCCGGGATGGCCAGGGGCAGCAGGACGGCCACGGCCAGTGCCGCGCTGCCGATCGCGAGTCCGCGACCGAGGAACCCGGCCGGAGCTCCCGAGGAGACGGTGCGGGTCTCCCGCAGTTGCGCACAGCCGAGGACCAGGAGGTAAGCGGCCGCGCCGAGGACGAACGCCCCGATTCCTACGCCGGTGGGTTTGACGACGGCGGGAACCACCATCAGCGTCAGGAGCGCAAGCCCGCTCGTGGCCGGCATCCGGAGGGTCGTGGCCAGGACATCCACGAGGATGGCGACAAACCCGATCGCCGCGCATGCCACCAGGAGGATGCCGTCGCCGGGCAGCACCGGGGCAACCTGGGACACCACGGTTTCTTCTGCTGCATCAAGGAGCGACCCGAGCTGCGCCAGCGTTCCCGGCCCCGGAACTACGCCGAGAATGCTCTGGGCCGGGAAGAACTGCGCGGTCAGCGCGCCGGCCCACGTAACCAGTCCTGCAAGCGCGGCTGCGCTGCCGGGGAGGCGGAGGGCCCTCATGGCTGCCATGACGAGCAGGATGGGAGCAACCGTCCGTACCACCGGCAGGAACCAGGTCCACGGTTCCAGCACGCCGTTGAGGCTCGTGGCGGAGGCGAGGACGGCGAGCAGTGTCGCACCGGTGACCCACCAGTGCCCGGGATCAGCGGCCCGGCGTTGCTCCGGCGCTGTCGGGCGCCCCTTCAATTCCTGCGGCGGGCGGTCGAGTAATGATGTCATGAGGATCTCCTGCGGGGTTCCGCTGCTGTGCCTGGGAAAGCCGATGTGCTCGTTCGAACACCCGTCGCGGTGGCGGGGGTCTGACCCAGTCCGGCCCAGACCTCCCGGAGGTCCGCATCCGGCGACGCCGCCGACGCCTGCCAGCCGGCCGAGCGGAGGATTTCAAGCTGGCTCTCGGCATCGCGGGGGCGATCGGTGACGAGGATGGCGAAGGCTGCCGAACCATACTCCGACGCTGCCCCGAGCGCGGTCGCCTCGGTCGCCGTCATCAGTCCGAGGAGGGCGACCACCGGGCCGCGGTGTCGGTTCGCCGCTAGTTTGTCCAGCAGTTCATCACCGAACGCGGCCCCTGCGGCCACCCGTTCAGCATTCGAGCGGTTGGCCCTCAGCCGGCGGACGGCCGATCGTGCGGCTTCGCCTCCGTGCACCGCCGAGCTGCCGGCGTGCCCCGTCTCCGCCGCCGGCTCGAGTGCGGCGAGGCCCTCCGCGATGTTCGCCAGTGCACCCTGGCCCTGGTGTTCCTCCTCACCGGGAAACGGAGCCGACGGCGAGCGCAGGAGCGCAGGGGCTCCGTGGTGGTCGAGGAAGCGCAGCGCGTAGTTGCGCTCGAGGAGGTGCGCGCTGATGGACACGGCTGCCGTCACTGCCCATTCGAAGGTCGGGGAGGTACTCAGACCGTTTTCGTCCGGTGCGTGATCATGCCTGATGGCCGCGGAAAAACCGGCGCCGAAGCTGCCGGTTCGCTGGTCGAGCAGGAGGGTCGCCTCGGGTGCGGTCACTGACTCCTCCTGCCGGACCATGAGTTCGCTGTGCCGGGCGGTCGCGGCCCAGTGCACCCGGCGCATCGAGTCGCCGTGGCGGTACTCGCGGGTCATGACGTCGTCATCGCTGGGGTTCGCTTGGCGCCGGGTGGCTGCCATGCCGTCGCTGCCGCGCGAGCCCGAGAGGGCGGACCGCAGCAACTCGACGGGCGCCGGAGTCACCACCAGTGTGTCGGTTCCACCCAGTTGGTGGCGCGACTTGCCCAGTCCGAACGGATCGCTGAACTCGGCGAGAACCGGACCTACCCTGTACATCCCGCGGGCGGAGGACCGAAGCCGGTATTCGTACAGTGACACTCCGTCGGAGGTGGGGTTATGGGAAGGGAAAACGAACTTCGGTGCCTCACCGAAGCGTGCGGGCAATTGCTCCTGCATCAGGACCAAAGCACCGGACGGGACCGAGGAGGCCAGTGCGAGCCCCACGGTCGTGGTGGAACCGGTCTCCATGGACTGGGGGGAGAAGCGGCGTTCCACGGTGAAGCGGGGCTTGCTCCACCGCAGGATGAGCACCGAGAGGAGCGGCAGGCACAGGAGGAGGACCCCCAGGTAGAGCAGATCCCGGCGACCCAGGGTCTGGGCGAACAGCAGAGACGCCGCTGCGGCGATGGTGAAGCCCCAGCCTCGCGGAGTCAGGACCCTGGAGGGCAGTCGGTCAAGGAGCGTCATGGACCTAGCCGGCTGTCAGTTCACCCGGTTTTGCCGGGCACCCGACCGGGAGTTCTCGCGCGACACGGGAACCCGGGCGATGATGCCCTCGATGACCGACGACGCAGTGTCGCCCGCCGTCGTTGCCTTCCGGTCCAGCATCAGGCGGTGGGCGAGGACGGCGTCGGCAACGGCAGCGACGTCGTCGGGCAGGACGAAATCGCGGCCCTCGAGGGCGGCACCGGCCTTCGCGGCCCGGAGCAGCTGAAGGAGCGCGCGGGGGCTCGCGCCGAGGCGGAGGCGGGGGTGCTCCCGGGTAGCCCTGCCGATCGCGACGGTGTACTCCTTGACGGACTGGGACACGAAGACGGCGCGGACCTGTCCCATCATCCCCGCGATGTCGGCGGCCGTGGCCACCGGCCGGATCCGGCTGAGCGGGGAGATGGACTGGTGGCTCTCGAGCATCTCCACTTCCGAACGGGCATCCGGGTAGCCCATTGAGATCCGCGCCATGAAACGGTCACGCTGGGCTTCGGGCAAGGGGTACGTGCCCTCCATCTCGATGGGGTTCTGCGTGGCGACCACCATGAACGGCTCACCAAGCAAGTGGGTCCGGCCGTCGACGGTGACCTGGTGCTCCTCCATGGACTCCAGCAGCGCGGACTGCGTCTTCGCTGACGCGCGGTTGATCTCGTCGCCGATCACGATGTTCGCGAAGACGGGTCCGGGCCGGAACTCGAAGCGGCGAGTGTCCTGGTTGTAGATCGAAACCCCCGTCACGTCGGAGGGCAGCAGATCGGGAGTGAACTGGATGCGGTTCACCGTGCAGTCGATGGTGCGGGCGAGGGTCTTGGCGAGCATTGTCTTTCCGACACCCGGAACGTCCTCGAGGAGCAGGTGCCCCTCGGCGAGGAGGACAGTGAGGGCGAGCCGTGCAGCGTCCGGCTTGCCGTCGATCACGGTGTTGATCGACTCCAGGATCTTCGTGCTGACATCGTAGAAGGAGTGTCCGGGCCCGCTCCCGGGTCCATTTCCCGGCGCGGTATCTCCGGCGTCTGTGAGGTCCGGCGCTTCAACAGTGTTCTGAACGTCCATCGGTACCTTCCACACAGGCGGTTACAAGCCGACGGGTCAGCGGCCCGCGGACCCGCTGACCCCGACGCACAGGATTGATCGTGATCTACAGGTTACTGTCTCAACCTGCCGCGCGGGGGATAAGTTCCGGTACTGGCTAGGCTTGAACCATGTGCAACAGCCAGCCTTTTTCCGCCGGGACCACGCCGGCGTCCTACCAGGTCGTCCAGCCGGGCACCGTAAATAGTGCCGCGGACGGCGGCGGACGCCGTCGCAAGCCCGACTACCCGCCGTTGCCCGAGCCACTTCCGGTGCCGGTGATCGACAACCACACCCACCTCGATTTCCGGGACGGCCTCGTACAGGTCGATGTGCGCAGTGCCATGGATGCCGCGGCGGCAGCGGGCGTGCGGGGTGCCGTCCAGGTGGGCTGTGATCTCGAATCATCGCGCTTCACCGTGCAAGCGGTCGAGGCCGACGAACGGCTCCTGGGCGCCGTGGCCATCCACCCCAATGATGCCCCGATGCTCGCAGAAGACGGTTTGCTCGAAGAAGCGCTCGCCGAGATCGAACTGCTCGCTGCCCACCCACGGATCCGGGCGATCGGGGAGACCGGACTCGACTATTTCCGCACCCCGGAAAGCGGAGTGGAGCGCCAGCAGTATTCGTTCCGCCGGCACATCGACATCGCCGGTCGCCTGGGCCTTGCCCTGCAGATCCATGACCGGGACGCCCATGCCGACGTCGTTGCGACCCTTCTGACGGAGGGCGCCCCCGATCGCGTGGTGTTCCACTGCTTCTCGGGGGATACGGAATTGGCACGGCTCTGCAATGAACATGGCTGGTACATGTCTTTCGCCGGCACCGTCACGTTCCGAAATGCCCAGAATCTGCGGAACGCCCTGCAGGTCGCGGACCCCTCGCTGATCCTCGCCGAGACCGACTCACCGTTCCTCACCCCGCACCCGTACCGGGGGCAGCCGAATGCGTCCTACGTGCTCCCGTACACGGTCCGCTCGATGGCCGAGGTACTGGGCGCTGACCTCGAGGAGCTGTGTGGACGCCTGGCGCTGAACACCGAGGCCGTCTACGGAAGCTGGGCGCACGCACGGCTACCATGAACAGGTGACTGTGCCCCGGAAAACGCCGCCCCCCGTTCCGCTTCTCGGGGCCACGGATATCCGGCGCCTTGCCGCTGAACTGAACATCCGGCCCACCAAGACGCTCGGCCAGAACTTCGTGATCGACGGCAACACCATCCGCAGGATCGTTGCCTCGGCGCAGCTTGGTCCCTCCGAGACGGTGCTCGAGGTCGGTCCGGGGCTGGGCTCCCTGACGCTCGGCCTGCTCGACGTCGCGGAACGCGTGGTCGCCGTCGAGATCGATCCCGTGCTCGCCGCCAGGCTTCCGGCCACCGTGAATCTCCTGCGTCCGGACAAAGCTGAAAGGCTCGACGTCGTTCTCGCGGATGCCCTGCGGGTCACCGAGTTGCCGCACCAGCCCACCGCACTTGTGGCCAACCTGCCCTATAACGTGGCGGTTCCCGTGGTGCTGAATCTCCTCGAGCGGTTTCCCACGCTTCGTTCAGGACTGGTGATGGTTCAGGACGAGGTCGCCGACAGGCTCGCGGCGGGGCCGGGCTCGAAAATCTACGGCGTTCCCTCCGTCAAGGCCGCCTGGTACTCGAGCATGGTGAAGGCCGGCACTGTGGGCATGAACGTGTTCTGGCCCGCGCCCAAGATCGCGTCGGGCCTGGTGCGCTTCACCCGGCGTGACCCGCCCGAGACCACCGCCAGCCGCACCGAAGTCTTCGCCGTCATCGACGCCGCCTTCGCCCAGCGCCGCAAGACCCTGCGGGCCGCACTCGCAGGCTGGGCGGGGAGCCCGATGCTCTCTGAGCAGGCTCTTCGAAGGGCGGGTGTCGATCCAGCCGCCCGCGGCGAGGTGCTTGACATCACGGCCTACGCGCGGATCGCCGAGGCAGGGAAAACTGCCGCAACGGCACGATGAAAGTGGCGGGTGTGCCGCGTTATGCCTTTGTGACGTAGCATGGGGCCACGATGAAAGGCGGCCCCCCGGCGAGGGGCATTTGTCGAGGGTGGGAGTGCGCGCGACTGTCGGATGACATTGTCAGTTAAGGTGGTCAATCCAGAAAAGCTCCTGCCGATCGACCCCGCAGGCGAGGAGTGGACAAGTGGCAGGACGATGGATCTCCGCAGCGACGGCTGTCCTCCCGCAGGGTCGGCAGCTACCTTCGGATCAGTGGCTGAGGCGCCACCGCGCGATCGTCGCCTCGGTGCTCATCGCCTCCGTGCTCCTGGTCGGCTTCGGCCTGACGCAGGAACTGCCTTTGTCCCGGGCCCTTATCGACGGCGCCCTTCCCCTGGTCCTTGCAGCATCGGCCTGGTTCCTTCGAAGCGGCCAGCGAATCCGGGCTTCACTCGCCTGCGCTGCCCTGATAGCCGTCGCTGCGATCGCGGTCGAAATATCGGGAACCGTGGAGGCCCACTTCCTGTTCTTCATCGTCATGCCGATCGTGGCGCTGTATGAGGACTGGGCTCCGTTCGCCACCGCCGCCGGACTGGTCTTCTCCAACCACGTAGCGGCGGCACTGATCGGTCCCGGTGGTTCCTCATCCCAGTCCGGGGAACCCATCGTCTCGACCCTGATCCACGGGGGACTGTTTCTCGGGATGTGCGTCACGAGTCTGGTCCACTGGAACATCCACGAGAACGCAAGGAAGTCCGAGCGGAAGCTGCTCAGTCAACTCGAGCGGCAGGTCCTGCACGATCCACTCACCCAGCTGGCCAACCGCTCACTGTTCAACGATCGGCTCAACCACGCCCTGCGGGAGCGGGAACGCAGCGCACGACCGCTCGCGGTTTTCGTGATCGACATCGATGGTTTCAAACCCGTCAATGATGCCCTGGGCCACGCTGCGGGGGACGCGGTGCTGGTGGAGATCGCCGGACGCCTCCGGAGTTGCACCCGCACGGGGGACACCGTGGCAAGGGTGGGCGGGGACGAGTTCGCGCTGGTGCTTCCGGGACTGGACGAAGTGGACGTCGGCGCGCTCGGCCAGAGGATCATCGAATTCGTCGCCGAGCCGATCCTGCTCGACGGGGAGGAGGTCCGGATCAGCGCGAGTGTCGGTATCGCAGTGGCTTCGGCCGACAACCGGGGGCGTAACCTGTCCGAAGATGCCGATCGCGCCATGTATTCCGCCAAGCACCAGGGCAGGGGATGTTTCCGTGTGTTCAGTTCCGCCTCGGATGTCTCCAACCGGGGCCTGCTGACAGTCCAGGGTGCCGACGCGCGGATGTGGGCAGCCTATATCGGTGGACTGCGGCAGGACATCGCCGCCGGAAAGGCGGAGGGGAAGCTGCCCACCCAGACCAGGGCCCCCGAGTCCACGCGGCGCACCCTCGAATCGTTGCTGGGAGCCATCGGCGCCCTGCCCGTCTATGAGAGTGGGCCCGTGGCGTTGCCGCTTCCGGAGCGGATGGCGCTCGAGGAGTTCGTCTTCCACCAGACGATGGTCCATGCCTGGGCCGATTCGCTGGTGGACCAAGGTCTGCTCACCGTGCGGCGAAGTCCTGCCGCCGAGCGTTTCTGGGCGTCCCTCCACAGCTGCGTCACCGGTTCCCCGACGCCGGAGCTGAAGCCTGTCCTCGAGACGTCCTGACCGCAATCTGATCACCGAAGGCCATCCCTCCCCGAGGCACGCGCCACCCCCACCCGGCCGGAACTACCTCAGGAACCCCGTGGTCATCTAGGTTGGTACCTATGGTGTTGGGCAAAGCAGGGGAGATACGAGGCAATCCGCGTTCCGTCCGGGTGGCCGCCCCTGGAAAGATCAACGTCTCGCTCCGGGTCGGCCCGCCGCGCGAGGACGGCTATCACGGTATCGCCAGCGTCTTCCTCGCCGTTTCCCTCTATGAGGAGGTCACCGCCACCCCGACGCGGGGCCCAGACATCACCGTCTCGGTGACCGGTGCGGGTCCCTTCCCCATTCCCACCGACACTGTTCCGCTGGACAGCTCCAACCTCGCTGTACGTGCAGCACGGCTGCTCGCCGAGGTGAGCCCCGCATCCACCGGCGTCCACCTGGACATCGTCAAGAAAGTTCCGGTCTCCGGGGGGATGGGCGGGGGATCGGCCGACGCCGCTGCCGCCCTGCTCGCCTGTGAGGCCCTGTGGGGCAGCGGCTTCTCCCGCGATGAGCTCGCCAAGATCGCGGGTGAACTGGGCGCGGATGTCCCTTTCGCGTTGCTTGGCGGTACCGCCGTCGGGCTGGGGGTGGGGGAGCGCCTCACGCCCGCGATCTCCAAGACGCCCCTGCACTTCGTGCTGGTCCCTGCCGACTACGGCCTGTCCACACCCGTCGTCTACCGGCTGCTGGACGAAATTCGCGAGCGGAAGGGCATCGAACCCCCGGCACAGCCGGATATCAACCCCTCGATCCTCGGTGCGATGCGCGCGGGTGACGGCCACGGGCTTGCGCCTCTGCTGCACAACGACCTCCAGGAAGCCGCGCTGGAACTTGCCCCCGGGCTGGGGGATATCCTTGAAGCGGGACATAAGGCAGGAGCGCTGGCCGGAATCGTCTCGGGTTCCGGGCCTACGGTGGCCTTCCTCGCTTCAGGCGAGGGGCACGCGGCCGAGCTTGAATCGCGGCTCACCGCGGAGGGGCTGACCGCCATGGCGGTCTATGGACCGGCCCACGGAGCGCGGATCAGGACCAGTCACCCCGCCTAGCCGGTGTCCCGCCGGCATCGATCGCACACAAGTCATTAACGAAAGCAGCACTTCTTGGCACACCTTCTCGGCGCTGAAAACCTCAGCGTCGCCTTTGTCACCCGCACCATCCTCGACGGCGTTTCCCTGGGCCTCGAGGACGGCGACCGCATCGGGGTGGTGGGGCGGAACGGCGACGGCAAATCCACCCTGATGCGTCTGCTTGCCCAGCGACAGAAGCCTGACTCGGGCCGCGTGACGCAGCGCCGCGACGTCTCGGTCGGTTACCTCGACCAGACCGACGTCCTCGACGGCGCGCTCGAAGTGGGCCAGGCCATCGTCGGGGACCAGGCTGACCATGAGTGGGCCTCCAACCCGAAAATCCGCGACGTGATGGGCGGGCTCGTCTCCGAGGTCGATTGGCATGCGAAGGTTTCCTCCCTTTCGGGCGGGCAGAAGCGCCGGGTGGCGCTGGCCAAGCTCCTGATCGGCGACGACGACGTGATCATGCTCGACGAGCCCACCAACCACCTCGACGTCGAGGGCGTGGCCTGGCTTGCGCAGCACCTCCGACAGCGGTGGCGCCCCACCGAGGGCGGCCTCCTCGTGGTCACCCACGACCGCTGGTTCCTCGATGAGATCTGCAACCATACGTGGGAGGTCCACGACGCCGTCGTCGACGATTTCGACGGCGGCTATGCCGCCTACGTGCTGGCCCGCGCCGAGCGTGACCGCATGAACTCCGTGATCGAGTCCAAACGCGTCCAGCTCGTGAAGAAGGAGCTCGCCTGGCTACGGCGCGGGGCTCCGGCACGGACGGCGAAACCCAAATTCCGCATCGAGGCCGCGAACGAGCTGATCGCCGATGTTCCGGAACCGCGTGACTCCCTGGCGCTCAGCAAGATGGCGATGTCCAGGCTCGGCAAGGATGTCCTCGACCTGGAGGGCGTCAGTTTGTCCCTCCCCGTGGACGGAGACGGGGCCGGGCAACGGACGCTCTTCCAGGACGTGACGCTGCGCCTCGCCCCGGGGCAGCGCCTGGGCCTGGTCGGGGTGAATGGATCGGGGAAGACGACACTGCTCCACCTCCTCAACGGCGACGTCCTACCCACCGGCGGCAAGGTCAAGCGGGGCAAGACCGTACAGACGGCTGTGCTCTCGCAGGAGGTCCGTGAACTTGACGAGCTTGGCAACAGCCGCGTCATCGAGGTGATCGAGGCCGAGAAACGCGTTTTCAGTGTGGGCGGCAAGGAGGTGTCGGCCAGCCAGCTCGTCGAACAGCTCGGCTTCACCAATGAGAAGCAGTGGACCCGCGTCAGCGAGCTGTCGGGCGGAGAACGCCGACGTCTGCAACTGCTCCGGCTGCTGGTCGGCGAGCCCAATGTACTCATGCTCGATGAGCCCACCAATGACCTCGACACCGACACCCTGTCGGCGATCGAGGACGTCCTGGACGGCTGGCCCGGCACCCTTGTTGTCGTTTCGCACGACCGTTACCTGCTGGAGCGGGTCACTGATTCGCAGATGGCGCTGCTTGGCGATGGCCGGCTGAGGGATCTTCCGGGAGGAGTCGACCAGTACCTTGAGCTGCGCAGGGCGGCCGGCCCACTGACAGCTACCGGTTCAGCGGCGTCTCCGGCCAACAGCGGAGGTTCCGCGGGAACGGGCGGTTCGTCGGAGGCCGAGCTGCGGCAGGCCCGCAAGGACCTGACGCGTATCGAGCGGCAGATCACCAAAGTGGACGCGCAGAAGGGCAAGCTTCAGCAGCAGATGAATGAGGCCGGATCCAAGGCCGATGCCGACTTCGACAGGATTGCGGACCTCGACGCCAAGCTGCGGGCACTGCAGACTGAGACTGGCGAGCTTGAAGAGCAGTGGATGGAAACTGCGGAGATTCTGGGCGAGTAGTTGCCCTACAAAATCGAGTAGTCAGACCGCGGGTTTACCCTCGCGCCTCCGTTATAGCGTCGTTATCGTTGGTTGAAATGACCAGTGTCGGACGCTCGTGAGGATTCTGAATGCCGTACGGTCTCAGCGTTGATGTGAGGTGGCCGACGGGTTCGAGGTTCCGCGCGGCGTGGACCTCGCCGTAGTGGAGCTGGGAACCAACGACACCGGGCGGAACAACCCCGTCGGGGACTTCGGCGTCCAGTACGCGGCGTATCTGGATGACCTCGAGGAAGCTTCTCCCGGCGTACATCTCGTGTGCCTCGGCGTCTGGTATCCGGCGTCGGACCAAACTACCGGGTTCAACGCCGCCATCGAGCGCGAGTGCACCAGCCGCGGTGGCGTGTTTCAACCGCTGTCGGGCCTTTTCGGGGAAACCGGACTGCGGGGTCCGGAGGGAAAACCGACCTGGCTGGGGAACTCGGACGCCTTCCACCCGAACGACGCCGGTCACGAACGGATTGCGGAGCTCGTGAAGGAGCGCATATCAGCGCTGGAAAGTGCTTCCTAGGGCAGCCCATCGTTCCGGCTCGCGGTCGGGCGCCGGGACGTGGCAAACTAGATAACCGTGCGCAGGTGCCCCGCCGTCCCGGCAGGGCATGGCGCGGTCCGCCCTGGTGTAATGGCAGCACCCCAGCCTTTGGAGCTGTGGAGTATAGGTTCGAATCCTATGGGCGGAACGGCCGAATGCGCCGCGTAGAATTGCGCCGGGTCCGTCCGGCCGATCAGAACCAGGTAGGAGCGCTTCTTCGTGAGCCCCCAGAACCCAGACACTGCCAAGCCGTCCCTTCCGGGCTCCTCCCCTCCGGCCGCAGTGATCGTTCTCGCTGCCGGTGCCGGCACCCGGATGAAGTCGCGTATCCCCAAGATCCTGCATCCGCTCGGCGGCCTTTCGATGGTGGGCCATGCGCTCGAGGCTGCGCGCGGGCTCGAACCGCACGCGCTCGCCGTCGTCGTGCGGCATGAGCGTGAACGCGTGGCCCGGCACATCACCGAGCTCGACGGCGGGGTCCACCTTGTCGACCAGGATGACGTCCCGGGCACCGGCCGCGCCGTACAGGTTGCCCTCGACGCGCTGGACGTGGACGCCGGCCGGCCCCTCAGCGGCACCGTTGTGGTGACCTACGGCGATGTGCCGCTGCTCACGTCCGAAACGCTGGTGGCACTGGTGAAGGCACACAACGACGGCGCAAACGCCGTCACGGTCCTGACCGCAGTCCTTGATGATGCAACAGGTTACGGCCGAATCGAGCGTGCTGCCGACGGCACCGTCACGGCGATCGTGGAGCACAAGGACGCTACAGCAGCGCAGTTGGCCATCCGCGAAGTGAATTCCGGGATCTATGCGTTCGACGCCGGGATCCTGCGCAGCTCTCTGCTACAGGTGGACGCTGACAACTCGCAGGGCGAGATGTATCTGACGGACGTGCTCGGCATCGCCCGGGCCGGCGGCGGGCGTGTGGCCGCGATCGTGGCTACTGACCGCTGGCAGGTGGAAGGCGCGAATGATCGGGTCCAGCTCGCACATCTCGGCGCGGAATTGAACCGCCGCGTCCTTGAGCGGTGGATGCGTGCGGGTGTCAGCATCGTGGATCCGGCGACCACCTGGATCGATGCGACAGTGCTGTTGGCCGAGGACGTGACCATCCTGCCCGGCACCCAGCTGCACGGAGCCACGAAGGTGGCGCGCGACGCCGTCGTCGGACCTGGCACCACACTCACCGACGTGCAGGTGGGGGAGGGCGCCTCGGTGATCCGTACGCACGGTACAGGCGCCCGCATCGGCGCCGGCGCCTCGGTGGGGCCCTTCACCTACCTCCGACCCGGCACGGTCCTTGGCGAGGACGGGAAGATCGGGGCTTTCTATGAGACCAAGAACGTGACGGTGGGCCGGGGCTCCAAGCTGTCCCACCTCGGATACGCCGGCGATGCCGAGATCGGCGAGTACACGAACATCGGGTGCGGCAATATCACAGCCAACTACGACGGCGTCAGCAAACACCGCACGGTGATCGGCTCGCATGTCCGCACCAGCTCCAACACCGTTTTCGTTGCACCTGTCACCGTTGGGAACGGCGCGTACACCGGAGCGGGGGCAGTGATTCGCAAGGACGTACCGCCGGGAGCACTGGCCGTGAGCTTTGCTCCCCAGCAGACCACCGAGGGCTGGGTGTCCGAAAAACGCCCAGGATCAGCTGCTGCGGAGGCCGCGGAAGCGGCCCGTATCCTGGCTTCCACCGACACCCCCAGCACCCCCATAGAAGAAGGCGGTCACGCATGAGCGAGATTACGGCACGCGGCGAGAAGAAACTGGTGCTCGCCTCAGGGCGAGCACATCCCGAACTGGCCGAGGAGATCGCGTCCTGGCTCGGGACCGAGCTGCTGCCGGTTTCTGCCTATGATTTCGCGAACGGCGAGATCTACGTACGCTCGGGCGAAAGTGTCCGCGGTACCGACGTGTTCGTCATCCAGGCGCACCCTGCACCGCTGAACAATTGGCTCATGGAACAGCTGATCATGATCGATTCGCTCAAGCGGGCTTCGGCCAAGCGCATCACTGTCGTCTCGCCGTTCTACCCCTACGCCCGGCAGGACAAGAAGGGCCGTGGCCGCGAACCTATTTCGGCGCGGCTCATCGCCGACCTGTACAAGACGGCGGGCGCCAACCGGCTCATGTCCGTGGACCTGCACACCTCGCAGATCCAGGGCTTCTTCGACGGGCCGGTGGATCATCTCATGGCCATCCCTCTGCTCGCCGACTACATTCGGTCACGGGTCGACGCCGACAACGTCACTGTCGTTTCGCCCGACACCGGACGCGTCCGTGTAGCGGAGCAGTGGGCGGAACGCCTCGGGGGAGCGCCGCTGGCCTTCGTCCACAAGAGCAGGGACCTGACCGTACCGAACCAGGCGGTTTCCAAGCAGGTAGTGGGCCAGGTGAAGGGTCGAACGTGCGTACTCATCGATGACATGATCGACACCGGTGGAACCATCTCGGGAGCAGTGCAGGTCCTCAAGAATGCAGGCGCAAAAGACGTCATCATCGCCGCAACGCATGCAGTTTTCTCCGATCCCGCGGCGCGCCGCCTCGCCGAATCCGGAGCCCGTGAAGTGGTCGTCACCAATACCCTGCCAATTCCCTCCGAGAAGAGATTCCCGCAGCTCACAGTGCTCTCCATCGCGCCGCTGATCGCACGGGCTATCCGCGAAGTATTCGACGACGGCTCGGTGACAAGCCTGTTTGACGGAAACGCGTAGATCTCTTGCCACTCGGTCCTCGGCAGGCACGTGATCCCGCCTCTTGGATAAGTAATACCGGGTGGGCGTGGCGCGGGTGGGCGAGTAGAAAGCGGGGGCCGACTGTCGTGACCGTTCACGTGAGTAAGTGGGAAACCGAGTAGGTATCCGGATTCTTCCCGCATGCACCACTCGTGAAATTACAGGTTCCTGTTCCTAGGCTGGAAAAAGCATTTCCACAGACTGGGGAAGGGGAAGCCGTCTCATGGGATCTCATCGATTCTTGTTCTCGCACATCGGGTCTCAGGGAACACCGTCGGGAGACCCGGCATGAGTGCCGCCGCTCCGCAGTCCTTCATCGGACGTTCGAGGACGCTCGACGAGTTGGGTGAAGTTTTCACGGGCGGCCCTGCTGCAGGTGCAGTCCTGGTCGGGCCGGCAGGTGTCGGCAAGACAGCACTTCTCCAACGGGCACTTCAGCTTGCTGCCCCTACCATTCATATCGTGCGGGTTCGGGGTTCGGAGCAATCCGCTCACTCGTCGTACCGGGCTATCGACTTTCTTATGTCGAATCTGGAGCCGGACCACCTGGGACACCCGGTCCTGGTTCTTCAGGGTCTCACGGCACTGTTCGATGCCCAGGCAGAAGGCCGGCCCGTAGTGGTCGCGGTGGACAATGCCGAGCACCTGGATGCCGCTTCGTCCATGATCCTCAGCCAGCTGGTGCTCGGTGGAACCGTGCAGGTGATCCTGGCGACGCGCGACTTCTCAAGGGTGGACCCCGCTTTCTTGGCGTTGTGGAGTGAAGGCTCGCTGCATCGGTTCGACCTCGAGGAATTCACCTTCGAGGAAGTAGCGCTTTTCGCCGAAGCCGAGCTCGGGTCGCCGATCTCAGGCGAGGCCGTTCGTGTGGCACGGCAGCGAAGTGCCGGTAACCCCAGGTTTCTCAAAGGAGCCCTCCGCGAACTCCGGGTGCAGGGACAACTCGTGCTGAGCGGGGGTTCCTGGGCAGTGGTCCCCGGGCGGCTCAGCGTCTGCAGTGAGGCGTCAGTGGGTGCGGCGGATCTCCTCAAGGACTGCACCCCGACGCAACGCTCGCTCATGGACCTCATTGCCCTGGCCGGACGCCTCCCGTTGACGAGGCTTCTGGCTGACGGCCACGGTACGGCGATCGACGGGCTTCAGGCGCTGGGGCTCATCCAGGTGGACCACTGCACTCCGGTGATCGTGCGCTGCGCAACCCTTTTCCTTTCGGGTGCCCTCGCGGCGCCCATCCCGCACGGGAAGGCACTTGTCCTCTACAACCAGTTGGTCGGTGGTGCTGACGGTCAGGAGATATTGGGCCTCGACGTCGAAGCGCATGTCGCGTGGCGTCGAAGATGTGCGCTACCCGTGGATCCGAATACCGCGGTCCTGGCGGCCCGGAGCGCAAACCATCGCGGGCGGTACGCCGAAGCCCTCGACCTCAGTGCCCTGCATCCCGACGGCGGCCCGCGCGGTGCTGGTGCGGTCGAAATGCTGCGGGCGCTCATCGGCCTCGGGGATTATGAGGGAGCCCAGGCGGCACTGTCCCAGATTTCGCGCGGGAACGGTAACCCTGACCTCGAGAGCCGTGTCCGGCAACAGATAGTTAAGGCGGACATCCTCCGGCATCGGGGAGAGGCCGGTGCGGAACGGCCGCTTGATGAGGCGGAAGAGATCCTCAAGGCGGGGGAAAGCCTCCTCGACGAACAGGGGCGGGCGCACCTTTGGGACGAACTGCTGCTGTCCCGCGCAGAACTCAACTCGCACCTGGGTCGTTTTCGGGAAAATGAGACCCTCCTGCAGCGCATGTGGGTGGGAACCAGCCCTCGCGTTTCGGACATGCTGATCCGTCTCCAGACTCTGCTGTGCGAGGCATGGATCCTGACGAACAAGCAGCTGGAGGCATTGGAGCTCGCAGACGCGGTGGCGGTTGCCCTGTCGGATGATTCACTGAGCTGGTATACGAAAGAACTCGCTTGGGCCCAGGTCCAGGATGCCCACCGCATGGTCGGTGACCGGTCATCCACCGTCCAGGTGCTCAATCAGGCGGCCCTCGAAGTTCCCGGAATCGACATGTCCGGCCAGTCGTGCGGAGTCATGGCGCGGGGGCTTGCCCTGGTGTCGGTCGGACGGCCGGAAGCGGCGTTGTCGTCACTGATCCCGGTATTCAACCAGCTTCAGATTCGGGATCCGCAGGGTCTTCTTCCAGCTGCAGCCGCGGGCATCGCCTACTGCTATGCGATCGAAGGCGACATCAAGCAGGCCATCCATTATCTCCCGTTCAGTGAAGCCTCGTCCAGCAGCCCATGGAAGATCCAACGGATCGCCCGCTATTTTCAGATCCTGGCATCCGCCCATATGGAATCGAAGGCAGCTGCGGCGAGGGATCTTCATAGCCTTGCTCGGAACGATGCCAACCGCGGAACCAGGGCTTTCCAGCTCTTCGCTCTCTGCAGCGCCGTCCGGCTGGGTGATCGCAGCGCCATCGAGCCCCTTGCCTCGACGTCGGCTGGTGCCCAGGGAGCGTACGCGCGGCTATGTGAAACCTACGCCAAAGGGCTCGGCAACAGTGATAGTGAACTGCTGGTACAGGCCATGGAGATGGCGGCGGGCATGGGGGACCACAAGTTCGCCCGGGAGGCCGCCCAGACAGCCGTGCAGCTCGCCCAAAATTCCTCGGACAAGCGTGCAATACGCCATATCCAGCAACGCGTACGCTCCGTGGTTCCTGATGTCGATGCCTTGAACACCACTGGGGAGAAACTGGAGGGGTTGACCAAAAGGGAGAGGGAAGTGGCGTTCGCCGCGGCGGCTGGTGCGTCGAACCGGGACATTGCCCAGCAGATGTGCGTCTCGGTGAGGACTGTCGAGGGCCACCTCTATCAGCTTTACTCGAAACTGAGTGTGAGTTCGCGCGCCGAGCTTGCCGAGCTTTTCCCGGGCACCAGCACACAGTAATGGCAAGCGAACCTCGGGAGCCTGTGCCTGTGGGACGAAACGACCTCGTCGATGAGTTGCTGGGCAGCGTGAAGGAGCGGACGTCGAGCGGGGCCATCGTCTACGGACCCATCGGAATGGGTAAGAGCGCACTGGCGCGCCACCTGGCGGGAACCGTGCAGGATTTCGGAGTACCTTTCCTGCTGCATGCGGGAGCGGGTATGGCCAATGTTCCCTATGGTGCCCTGACGCCTTGGCTGGCTAACGCGTCCGCGGCGGACATGGGAAGTTCCGTTTCAGTGCTCCGCGCGCTCGTTCTGTACTTTCGGACGCGTTCGGCCGGCAGGCCGGTCGTCATCATCGTCGACGATGCCCACGCCCTCGATCCGGACAGCAGCCATCTTCTGGCACAGCTCGTCACTGCGGGGACCGTCAAGCTCCTTGCGTTCGCGAGGAAGGTCCCGGGCCGTTCAGAGGAGCTTTCCTCACTCAGCGAGGACGGGCTCCTCTCCCGGTTCGAGCTGCAGAGCCTTCCGTTCGAGGACGTGCGGAAAGTATGCGAGATCGGGTTGGGAGGAAGGATCTCGCAGGGAGCCTGCGCGTATTTCATGGGAGAATCCGAGGGGAATCCGCTGTTCCTCCGCTCGCTACTCGAACATGCCGTTCGAACCGAGGCCCTGGCATTCAGCGACGGGACGTGGGTTCTCATTGCCAAACCTGACGGCCTCGATCCGGGTCTGTCCGACCTCGTCGCGAGCGTTGTGCGTCAGCTCCCGGAGGCCCAGAGCGACATCCTGGGAGCGGTAGCCCTTGCCGGGAAGCTTCCCATGACGGATCTTTCCGCACTGGGCGGGGACGACGACGTTCGGGCGCTACTCGCGTCAGGGCTTCTCCTGCCGCTTCCCACCGAACATTCACTTGTTGCCTGTCATCCGCCCCTCTACGGTCGGATCGTTCGGACGCTCGTTCCAGCCGCGCGGAGCGCCTCCCTGAGGGAGCGCGTCACTAGTGTGGGCCGAGGACTCCCGGCTTTCGGCAAGGGCCGGATCCGGCACCTCCACTGGGCGCTCGACTGCGGCGCGACGGTCGATGATCCAGTTCTTCTCGACGCCGCCCATGTGGCAACGAGCCGTTCCGACCCCGAGTCCGGCATGCGTTTCGCCGGCGCTGTACAGGGAGGCGGAAGTATGCCGGCGGCCGCGGTTGAAACGGCGAGGGCGCAGTTTCTCCTTGGTCAACCGGTTCTGATGGAAGCCTCCGTCTTCTCACTCATGGAGACGGCGAAGGACCCGGAAACGCTGTCCGCAGCCGCGATTCTCGCAGCGAGAGTGACCTTCGCGGTGCATGGAACGGCAGAGGACGTACATGCGGCTGTGCGCCGCATGAACCAGTTGCTCACGACGAGGTTCGATAATCCAGCGGACGCGATGAAATCCGTGGGATATGCCCGGTCCGAAGCGCAACTCCTGAGCTGCTTCGCCCTGAACCTCGAGGGACGGTACGTCGAGGCAGAAGACATACTGCGGCGGCTTCTAGAATCCACCACACCGGACGCGAAGCTCACGGTGCTGGCGTGCGCAATTCTCGGTGAAGCTCTCGGCGCGACCGGCCGCGGGACGGAGGGACGGAAATTGACAGCACGCGCGCTCGGGATGATCGGGAGGGCGCCGTATGCACTGGCCGAATTGCAGAGCCTCACCCTCACTCGCCACCTCAGTCTGCTGATCCATACCGGCGAATTCGCCGAGGCGGAAGCCGTGTTGCGGGGGCACCAGGATGATGAAGGCGACAGCCTCTTCTATTCAGCAGGGACGCTCTCGGCATTCGAGGCGATCCTCGAGGTCCGGAGAGGCCGATTTCACGGCGCATCCCCGCTGTTGTCAACAGCCATTGCCACCCTGCGGTTGTCAGACCGGGACGTGGTTCTTCCCTATGTTCTTGCCGTTGCATCCTGGGCTGCCGCAGCAGTGGGTCAGGAGGCACGCTCCCGGAGCCTTGCGGAGGAATTCACTGGTCTCTCCCACACCGGTGCGTTGGCGTTCTCACTCATCGGTAAGGCACATGTCGCCGCTGCCTTCGTGCTGCTTGAACCGACTGTCGAACATCTTGCCCACCTGGCCGACCTCGCCGGCACCGCCCGAAAAAGAGGCATGTGGGCTTGCGAGAAGGACATCCTCGAGATGTCACTTCTCTGCGGTGACGAACGCCATGTCGGGCGCCTCGCCCAGCTCACCTCCTCATTCGAGGGCATCGAGGCAGAGGTTCTTTCCGAGTATGCCCAGGCGGTCCTGACCAAGAATCCGGCCAGGATGGAGCATGCAGGCGATCTCGCCGAAAATAGCCAAAAGCAGTCACTTTCCGTGGATGCCGCGGCCCGGGCGCTCCGTCTCTATGCAGCAAGTGGTGACCATTCAGCTCAGCGGGGAGTACTGAGGGCGCTCCGCCGCCGTACAGGACTGATGGAACGGGCCAACGGACTTATCGGGGGGAGTTCTGACCAGGTCCGGGACCTCACGGCACGCGAACGGGAGATTGCGTTGCTTGCGGTCAACGGCGAGTCGAACCGTGCAATCGCCGATCGGCTGACCGTCTCGGCAAGGACGGTGGAGGGTCACCTGTACCGCATCTACAGCAAGCTCGGCATCAGCCGGCGTGAAGAGCTGGCGACCGTCTTCGAAGCCCCTTCCGACGCCCGCACGAATGCGCAGTAGGTGAACATCCGGAACCTCCAGCATCCCGCCACTGATTGGGTAGGAGCGGTGACGGTTGCAGGTAATCAGAACTGCAATGATCAGGTAGTTGGTGAGTCAATTCAGGTTCCTCCTACTCGTGAGAGTTGAAGGCGGCTCGATTATCGTTGGACATGCTGGGCCGGTCCGAGGGACCTGGTCCAGCTACCGGTATGACGGGCTCCGACGAATCAGGTGCCCCTTGTACCAGCCCCACGCGGGCCCCTAGGTCGGGGTCGGCGGCGTAGAAGTCTTCCTGAGACCAAGGCTTCATCCCCAGCCGCCGCCGACCCCTCTTCCCGATCCTCCGGTACCCCTCCCTGACGGCCGGCCGGTGTCGACCCAGCCCGGTTCCGGGCAAGCTCCCCCACTAGGGCTGAGTAGACGCAAGGGGCGATCAGTAGGACACCTCCGGCGACGGATCGGCGGCCTTTTTCATGGAGGAACCGGCGGCGACATGGCAGCCCGGTAGGAGTTCGGGCGCTATGCCTCAACGGGCTGCCGGCTGCCCCGGCGTGCTCCTCGGGCGGAGCGCAACGCGAGGAGCACGCCTGGCCAGCCGACTATGGACGGGTGGACTACCGGTTGAGCAGGAGCTGACGGATACGCCGCACCGCGATGGGTCCGGTGGGGGCCTTGTCCAGCCGGTCCACGGCCAGGCCGAGTTTGTACGCCGCGGCAGTAGCACCCGAGTTCCTGGGTGGTGTGCGGACTGATTTGGGATTCCTCAGTGCGGCTTCGGTCCTCTCGATGAAGGTTTCGAAGTCCTCCGCCAGGATGGCGTTGCCGAGCGCCGCCATGGTGCGCGAGAAAGCCACCTGATGTCCGTCGACCACTTCGTTGAGCTCAGGCAGGCGTGGGACGGCTATCGGCAGGTGCCCCACCTCACGGGCGTCAAGAATGGAGCCCGGACCGCCCTGGACGATCACGACCGTGGCTTGAGCATAAAGTCCCAGCAGCTCTTTCCGTGGCATACGCGTTATGCCACGGGCATGATCAGGCGGGCGGCTAGCTCCATGCTGCACAACGCAGGCAGGTTTTTCATCCTGGGAAGCGAGCCACTCGTCGACCCACCCCACCAGGCGGTCGAACTTGTGATGGTCGGTCCCCAAGGATACGACTACCTGGGGAGACTGGCTACACGCGCTCACAGCACAGGGCCGATGTTGATGGCGTCCGGGTAGAAGCGAAGCTGCTCCTCCCACTGGACGCAGATTATTTCGGACAACGGGTAACAGAGCCGGCCGCTCAGCGTGGGCATGGTGATGCGGTCGAAGCACTCGATATACACGGTGTGGATCTTGAGCAGCCGCGCCATGAGGAAAAAGGGAACGCTCACTCCGGCCCCGATGGACACCACGACATCGGGCCTGTCCCGACGCAGGGTGGGCCATGCGAGGGCAAGATTCCTGATCGCGTTCGGGACATTCCGGGTGGTCGGGTAGAAGCACCAGGTAACATCCTCTTCCGCGAGGGCAGCCTCCACCTCCGGCCGCCGGAAAGTGACCCAGGACCTTGCGTGATGGCGCCACCAGGGTTCCAGTGGAAGTAGTTGCGCGAGATGCCCGCCGGCCGACGTCACAAACATGATTTTCAGTCAGGTGCCTTCTATCCCCAGATTTTCAAGCCGTCCCCTGAGCGTAGGTTCGAGGCTTGACGCCGGCACGAGTATGGACTGCGGGAACAGGCCGCTTCGGCAACCACGAGTACTCGCCTGGCTGTTCTGCACGGGCCCTCCCGGCGGCGCCCGCAGGCGGCCTGTCCACCGGGGATCAACCGGTACTGGGTTATGCGGCTGGGAGGTACTTGAATCGGTCGATCTTCTCGACACGACCGGCTGCATCGGGTACATCGGGACTTGAGGCAACCGATCGAGCCACCATGCACTAGATTCTGATACACAGGTTCAGTCGTCGGTTTTCATAGACGGTATTGAGGAAGCGCTCTAGACTAAGGCGATCATCCTGAGATAGTCGTCCGCTCCTTGGGAGGAAAGCGAAAATGGTCTCTTTATTTATCGGCAGTTTTTTCTGCGTCTTTTTTCGAATGGCTGATTCGAGGTGACCATTCCTGCGCCAAGGGGGAAAGTAGTCGGGCGCGAGGATCTGGTAAGCAAGACGGCTGCGCAGTTGCTGCCCAGTTGCGGAGGGGCGATCCTGACCGGCGAATCCGGGATCGGTAAGACAACAATTGCCAAGCTTGCTCTCGAAAAAGTATCCGGCAAGTTCCATGTCGAATATATCCGTGGAACTGCAGGCTCCGCCAAGAGGCCATACGGTGCTTTGGAGTTCTTGCTGAATGGCCTGGATGAGGACACTCTCCGCCATCCTGCCCTTTTGCTCGAAGGGCTCGCCCAGGTCCTTCTGGACAAGGCGGGCGGACGCCGAATCCTCATATCGGTCGAGAATGCGGATTGGATTGATCCGCTCGCTGCATTCACGCTCGCCCAACTTGTGCGTGCGAGACTGGTCACGCTGCTGATAACCTGCCGCGATGTTGATGCGGGTGGTGCTGAATTCGCCAAGCTTTGCCTCGAGAATCATCTTCGACGAATTGAGATCGGACCACTCGATTTTCGCAGCAGCGCAGATCTTATCGAGCAGGTTGCGGGCGGGGGAGTCTCTTCCCTCGCCATCCAGAGTCTCTGGTCCACGGCCAGGGGAGTGCCGATGCATCTTCACATTCTCACGAAGGAGCAACTTCGGGAAGGCTCCTTGCGATTGCACAATGGTGTGTGGGTGCTCGCCGAACCATTGGTGCTTTCGGGAGAGGTCGCATCAGGGGCTCTTGCCAAACTGGACGCCTTCCCGGATCAGGAGCGGTTCGTCGTCGAAATTCTGGCTCTCGCCGGTGAGCTGCCCTTAAGCGTTCTGGCAGGGCTGGTGGACCCTTCCGTCGTCGACAGGCTCGAGGAGCAACTGGTCCTCGAAACGAAGCTGATTCGATCACCCGTAGTGCAGCTCAAGGACAGGTTGTTCGCCGATGCCATCCGGGCCAATCTTCCGCCGGGGCGCTGCCGGAGCTTGTGGGAGGACATGATGCCTACGGTGCGCCCCTCGGATATGACTAAGCTGAGCCTCCCGCATTATGTGCTGTGGGGACTGGATAGTGGCGCCCGGCCGGACGACGAATTGCTGCTTGTGGCAGCGTCGACGGCAAACGAGCTACGCGATCCGGCGGCGGCACTACGGATCGTGCAGGTCATCGAAAACCGCAGGTGCAATCCCAGGGCTGTGGTGGAGGAGGTCAGGGCACTCGTCGCACTGGGCCGCTGGGACGAAGCCGACTCGACGCTGGCCGGAATGGAGCCGCTCACCGAAGCCGAGGCGCCTGAGGTAGTTGCTGCGGTGATGATCGAGAACCTGCGGGTATCCCGATCGGTTTCGCGGGTCACCCCTGTGGGGCCGGACGAATCCCTTCGGTCCGCCATCAATACGGCACTGCACCAGCTTCCAGAGGCCGACCAGGCAATGCTCGCGAACCATATGGTGCTCGCCGAAGCAGAACAGTTCTGTTTCGAGGGCAGATACAGCGAAATCCCCGAAACCGTCCTCGGGATGTACGGGAATCATGACCTGCCCTTCAGCCAGCGGGTGAGGGCCGGCGGCATGACCGCTGAGGCCTTCGCCATGACGGGCAGGCAGCATGAGAGCGTGGAACTCGCCCGAAGCGTCCTCGAGGAGCTTTGGCAGGACGACCTTCCGGGAAGTGTCCGCGGCGAGGTGCACTTTCAGGTTTTCACCTCACTAATGGTGTCAGGCATGTTCGCTGAATGCCTTGACATGCTGGAGCGGGGTTCGGAGTTGAAAGCTGCGAGGCTTGGTGAATTGGTCGGCGGTGAGCTCGCACGGGGGTTGGTTCATGCCTACGGCGGTCGACCCGACGTCGCGCTCCAGTCGCTCCTTCCTGCACTCAGCCAATTGCAGGTGCAGCGACCCAGCGCCCTGTTGCAGTTGGCTCATGCGGCCACTGCCTATGTTCTGAGCCTTCAACAAAAGGCAGGTCAGGCGCAGGAGCACGCCGCTCTTGCCCGTGCGTTCGATTCCCGGGGGCCATGGATTGTTGGACGGGCAGCCTCCTACTTTCTTCTGCTCAGTAGGACGAACCATTCGAAGGAAGCGGCAGCGGCAGAGCTTTTTCGGCATGCGGAGGAGGAATTCCTGCTGGGCAACAGCGGCCACGGCCTTTCCTTTCTATCAGCCGCTGTCCGGTTGTCGGGAGCAGAGTCCGGTGCGCGGCTCGCGGAGGCAGCGCAGAAGACGGACGGCCTGCTGGGTGAGATGTCGGAGTACCTGGGCAACGGGCTTTTTCTCGATGATGCTCAATTGCTTTTGAAAGCAGCGAGATTCGCCAGGGAAGCAGGAAATACGCTTCTTTACTTCGAAAGTGCCTCCGCTGCTCATGCTGCGGCTCTTCGATCCGGGAACAAATCCGACATCAAGGTGGCGCGGACACTCGAGAACGCCAGCTATCGGCAATTGCATTACTCCAACAGCCCGGACAGGGTACTTGCCCTCCTCACACCGTTCGAGTTGGAGCTCGCGCGCCGAGCGGCAGAAGGCACGACGAGTGCAGAACTCGGAAGGGAGCTCAATCTATCAACCCGTACCGTCGACTGGCACCTTGGAAGGCTGTTCGACAAGCTTCATATTTCCGGGCGGGTCGAGCTTTCTGAAATCGTGGGCTAGCCGTTGAGCGAACGCGCGCTCCAGAGCTCAGGATCCCATCGCCTTATCGGCCGGAGCAGTGATCTGGCCACTGTTCTAGATGGCATCCGGGATTTCCGGGGAGTTCTGGTGGAAGGTGAATCCGGGTCGGGCAAGAGCGCATTGGCCAACGCGGTCGTGCGGGAAATCGCCCCGAGCCAGGAGGTTTTCTACATCACCGCCAGCGCCGCTGTGGCGACCGTGCCGTATGGTGCGCTGGCTCCGTTGCTCACACAACTCTCAGCCGGCGAGTCGACCTCACCGCTTGCCGTGATGCGTACCGTCCTCGCCAGGCTGCAAAGCCCGGATCGAGGCACCGGGCCACCCGGGCGTGCTCGGGTAGAGCCGGCGCTGATGGTCCTCGACGACGCGCACGAGTTGGATGACTCGACCGTGGAGTTGGTCGTCCAATTGGTTTCGTCGATGCAGGTCAAGGTGTTGGTGCTTGCCAGGCCCGGGCGGAACAGTGCCTCCGCCATGTTGGCGACGGCGCTCGATGGTCTTCTGATACGCCACTCGTTACTCCCCCTGACCCAGGAGCAGGTCCACGAGTTGTGTGAGGAGGTACTCGGCGGAAGATTGTCGGCCGTTTCCTCCTCGCTCGTCGCCAGCATCACCGGGGGAAACCCACTGCTTGTCCGAGCCCTCATCTCCGGGCCCACACTCCAGGAGCATTTCACCGCCAGTGAGGGTGTGTGGATTCTCACGAGCCAGTTCAGTTCAAATACGAAACTGGAGGAGCTTCTCAAACGCCACCTTTCCGGCCTGTCCGCGGATGAGCGCGAAACGATGGAAATCGTTGCGCTTGCTGAACCGATTGCGCTGGCGCACCTGTTCAAGGTAGGCCGCCATACCGATGTGGATGTGCTCGCTGAGGCCCGCCTCATCGACATCTCGAAAGCTCCCGGCCGGCTGGTTCGTCCTCGCTACCGACTGTACGGGGAGGTCCTGCGGCACATGGTTCCGGCCGGGCGAAGTCTCAGGCTGCGGCGGCGGCTTGCTGAAAAGCCGCCGGATGAGCCGCTCACCGTTGAAGCGCAGTTGCGGTACCTCCTGTGGTCGCTCGACTGTGGGGAAACGGTCGACCAGGAGCGGTTGCTTTGGGGTGCGGTAGTGGCGAACAACCTTACCCAGGCATCATCGGCCCTGAGATTAGCGGGGGAGATCACCGCGCCCGAGTTGCTGGGCGCCGGGCGAGCCCAGCTGGCGCGCGCCTACGCACGGCTCGGGGAGTACAAGCGCGCCTGCAGTATTCTCGGTGATCTCGCACACAGTGCCACCGACTTCCCGACCATCAAGCTCTGTGCGTTCCTCAGCTCCCAACTCGAGCATCGCTCGCACCAAACCTCTGACGGAGCCGCAACCCGTCCTGGTATCTGGCTGGCCAAACTCGATACGCTCGCAAAGTCCGGCACCGCAGCAGCCGGATCCGCAAGCGGAACCGTCGCAATTGAGCTATACCGTGAACTGCTGACGATTCAGCGCGACCTTCGATCGACGACACACGGGGGCCTCGCTGAACGACTCTCCGAAATCCTCAGAATCGCCGAAGTGACGCTCGACGAGGACGCGATACTCCTGGCCCTGACACTTTTGGGCGAGACTCTGGCATCCACTGGCAGGCCGGAGACAGCGGTAGAGTTCACCACCAGGGCGGTGCGGAGACTCGAGAAGGTCGACAACCACCACCCTTTGTCCTACGAGCATGTACTGGTCCGGCATCTGTACTTCCTCATCCGCGCAGGGCATCAGCATGAGGCGGAGGAGGAGCTGGCGTCCTACCGCCGTAAGCTCATGGGAGGCCTGCCCGACGTCGCAGGTGCGCACGATGTGGCGTTGGCCGTCCTCTATCTGGCCAAGGCACAGAATGCCAATGCGCTCGACGTCCTCGTTTGTGCAATCGAGGAGCTGAGGGTTCTCGACCTCTTGTCCCTGCGCCCTTTCGCACTGGCACTAGGCGCTTTCATCGCAGCCGAGGCGGGTGATGCCGCGCTCGCCGGGACTTTCGTCAGCGAGTACAAAAACCTGCTGCACACCGGGGTCCCGGCGTTCGAACTGATCAGCAGAGGTTATGTCGCCGGAGCACAGGTTATGCTCACCGAGGATGGGGAGGCGACCGCGCATCTACTGGCGCTGAAGCAGGAAGCCAAAGCCAAAGGATGGTCGGCCTCCGAACTGGAGGTCACGCTCCTGGCTATCCGACTCGGTATCGCGGACTCGATTCCCGAGTTACGGCTGCTCGCCGAGGCAACCGAAGGTGCCGAGGCAACTGCTTTGTTGTCCTTCGCCGATGCAGCGCTGAACCGAACCCCGGAGGGACTCATCCAGGCTGCGGAAGAGGCGACAACCGGCGGATTCGAGGGAATTGGAATCCTTGCCCTGCGGGAGGGGTTGCGCCTCGCCAAGAGCCAGGGGAACCGCCCGGCACAGGCGAGCATTTCCCGTTCGTTGGCGCGATGGAATGAAACCGTTGCAGTTGCACAACCGTCAGCCGGCGTATCGAAACTCACCAGGCGTGAACGGGATATAGCCAGGTTGGTGATCGACGGCAAGAAGAATGCGGAGATAGCCGATCTCCTCACCCTGTCGGTGCGTACCGTCGAAGGGCACGTGTACAGGATCTTCGAGAAACTCGCCATCAACCGGCGCGAGGATCTGACCCAGGAATACCTGTAGCAGGGTAGTTCTACTTGCGTGCCGGTCAACCGGTACCGCCGCCGCAGGAGTGAGTAGGCGCTCTCGGCCGACCCAGCAGTTCTTTCGAGTACGGGGCTTAGATACTGCTTTTAAAGAGCGAATTCTGATTCCTCTCCGGGTAGCTCCAGATTCGAGTCGAGTACCTTCTACGCGTGTGCACCGGGCCTGCTTTTTCTACTGTTAGCAGATCGATTGGTACGGCTGGGTGAACGAATAGATCGAGTGGTCTCAAGCAAAAAATAAACGGGTGAAGTTTCGGCGGCGATTAACAGGCTCATCGTAATTGAGGGTGTAGGTGGGGTCTGAAGCCGCCTGATTCGAGCAGGCTGCGGGCGATGTAATTGGTGAGGTTACGGAAGCCGAGGG